>DATBCB010000143.1:0-1638 GCA_036270675.1 Acidobacteriaceae bacterium
CCAGGCGATTGATCTGGCTGCGCAGGGCAAGCAGCTCGACGTCGCGCAGGTCGAGGAAATGCATGCCCGCAAGACCGGGGCCCTGATTCGCGCCAGCGTGTTGATGGCGGCGAGCTGTCTGCCATCGCTGGAGCCTCGCCTATTTGAGCGGCTGGCGGCGTTCGTAAGTCCGATTGGTCTTGCGTTCCAGATCAAGGACGACCTGCTGGACGTCCTGGGAGACGTGACTACCCTCGGAAAAGCTACCGGCGCCGATCGCCAGCGCGGCAAGCCCACCCATCCGGCCGTGATCGGGATCGAAGCATCCCAAGAGCGGGTACGGCTGCTGCACGCGCAGGCTCTTGAGGCCCTGGTGCCTTTCGGATCGCGCGCAGCACCGCTGCGTTCGCTGGCCGCCTGGCTCCTGGCGCGCAGCTACTGATTCTGCTCCGTCGCTAGGCGCTGTCCGCCAAACGCAACACTGGCTTCTGCCGCGCGCCCCACCAGCGCTCCACGCTGGCGCTCAAACCATTCAAGTCCAGCCCCGCAGCCGTAAGACAGCTCTCGCGCGAGCCGTGCTCGATGAAACTGTCGGGGATCCCAAGCTGCAAGAGCGGTATTTGCAAGTGCTTGGATTTCAGCAGCTCACCTACGGCAGAACCTGCGCCACCGGCGATGGCGTTTTCCTCGATGGTGACCAGTGCCGCATGCCGCGCGCACACCGCGCACACAAGATCCTGGTCCAGAGGCTTCACGAAGCGCATGTTGACGAGGGTGGCATCCAGCCGCTCGGCAATCCTGCGCGCCGCATCCAAAAGCGTCCCGAACACCAGCAACGCTAGCCCGCTCGACCCCTCGCAGCGAATTTCGCCACCTCCGACCGGCAGCGTAGTCGTTGCGGCAGACAGCGATTCGACTGGTGCGGGGCCACATGGGTAGCGCACGATCGCGGGCCCTTTGAGCGTGCTCGCGGTGCAGAGCATCTGCCGGCATTCTCTCTGGTCCGTCGGCGCCATGATTACCAGGCCGGGAATGCAGCGCAGATAGCTCAGGTCGTAGCTGCCCTGATGTGTCGCGCCGTCGCCGCCCACCAGACCGGCGCGGTCCACCGCGATGACCACGGGCAGCTTCTGCAGAGCGATGTCGTGGATCAACTGATCATACGCACGCTGCAGGAAGGTCGAGTGGATGGCAACGATCGGCTTGAAGCCCTGCGTAGCAAGCCCTGCGGCAAAGGTGAGCGCGTGCTGCTCGGCGATGCCGACATCGAAGTAGCGGTCGGGGAAACGTCGCGAGAACTCCCCGAGCCCGCAACCCCCGCGTGCTGCCGGAGTGATGCAGACAATCTTCTGATCCAGGGCGGCCACGTCGCACGCCCACGCGCCGAAAGTATCCGCAAAGTGGCGCCGTGCGCCCTGCGGCTCGAGCAACCTGCCGCTTTGCACATCGAAGGGACCAGGGTCGTGCCAGGCGATGGGGTCGGCTTCGGCGGGCGGGTAGCCCTTGCCTTTGCGCGTAACGACGTGCAGAAACTGCGGTCCGCGCAGCTTTTGCAGATTGCGCAGCGTCCTCACGAGCTCCTGGACGTCGTGGCCATCCACCGGGCCGATGTAGTTGAACCCGATCTCCTCGAACAGGGTGCCGGGCAATACCATCCCC
>DATBCB010000144.1:0-18185 GCA_036270675.1 Acidobacteriaceae bacterium
CAATCGGCAGGGTGTTTCGACTCCGCCGCCGGTGGGCCAGTCATCGCGACAGCAGAACGGACGCTATCGAGCCCCAGTTCAGACGGGATATAAGCCGGAGCTGGTTCCGCCATATCCAACCACCTTCCAGCCGCAGAACGTAGCCGCCAATGCAGCGGCGAGCCAGCCGGTGCCCAGCGCGGGTGGTTACAAGCCGCCCATGCCCGTTTCCTCTGGAACGAGTTCCGGGCCGGTATCCGCTGGGACAGGGTCGGCCGGGACAGGGTCGGCCGGTGTGGCGCAGGCCGCACCTCAGGCTTATGTGCCGCCAGTTTCTGTGCCTTCCTCTTCTGCGGCACGATCCTCGCAAACCGCTGTGCCGCAAGCCGGCGTATCCCGGCCGGCGAAGGCGAGCGTAGAGCGGGCCGCTCCTCTTCCTTCGACTCCAAACAACGCCGCGGCCAGTACCTACAACGCGGCGGCGGATGGTTCCTATGCCAGTCCGCTGGCGCAGAACATCGAAGCGGTGGAAGGACTGCAGCGGCATAGCCCGATACCGCTCCGTGAGTTCCACGCGGATGCGGGGAGGTTTGCGAAGCTGACGCCGAGCCTGGGTGTGTCTGTGCGGCACCCGGATTCGGGACATGGAACGTATGCATTGCTGGTGGATGAGGGGAACGGGAAACACTATCAGCTGGCCGGGCAGGTCAACAGCCCGTTGACTTTGATCGACAATGCGACCCGCCGCGGGTACGCACTGGTAGTCTTGCGGATCGACAACCAACAGGTCTACGGCTACGTGCGGCCCATGCAGTGATCAGCACGGCTCCCGTCGGGATGACCGAGAACTTGTTAGCTGGGTGGCGCGGTCAGGGTAACGTCTTTGGCTCCGTTGAAAGAGACGGTCACCTGCATCGACTTGCGGGCGTCCCATTGTTCCCGCGAGAGTGGATAGTTGAAGATCACCAAGCCATCGACGGACTGGCCGGGCTGAATCTGGATGTCCCGGCGAAGCGGCTCCATGCGTAACGGCGCGAGCTGCGGATATGCCTGAAAGACCTTTTCGAAATCGGGGCCGCTCGCTCCCAGGCTGCGGCGGGTCTCGCCGTTGGGAAGGGTAACGACGGCCCAGTCATCTTCAAGAGTGATCGGCGCAGTATTCGGATTGTGCAGGCGCACGTGGGCGAAGACCAGCAACTGGTTGATGATCTCGTCCTGACCTTCCTGGCCTGGAGTGCCGGCATTGCCTCCGGTGATTTTGGCCTGCACCGGATAGATGGCCACCCGGGCGATGTCGCCTGTGGCGACTGGCGTCTTGCGTTCGAAGCTGATCCAGATGAGGACGGCGAGCGAGGAGATAATCAGCGCGCCGACGATGCGGAGGGCCAGGCGGCGATAGTTGGTCGGCTCGTCGACCTGCGCGAGGTGGAAGCCGCCGGTGGGCGGATTTTCAAACTGATCAGTCACGGTGTGCCTGCATTCTATAGGAATGGGTGCGTCGTGAAGCCGAGACCGTGGTGCCCTTGTCAAGTTACGATGAAACCACAATCCTGACGTACGGCCAGCACACAAAGTATGTACGACAGATCAACGGGAAGCGGATGGTAGGATCGGCTTCGATCCTGCCAGCAAATTCTTGACGTTCGAGGACGGCTAGTAGTTTCGCGGAAAGACACGTATGTTCACACGGGGAAGACCACTGCGTCTGGCCTACTTCGTCAGCCACCCCATCCAGTATCAGGCGCCGCTGCTGCGACGGATCGCCCGGGAGCCGGACATCGAGCTTGAGGTCTTCTTCTCGAGCGACCACACTGTTCGCGGCTATGTGGACGAAGGCTTCGGGGTGAAGGTGGAGTGGGATGTCCCGCTCCTCGAAGGGTATCGGTCGTCATTTCTGCCGCGCTGGCGGGACGCGGGCAGGGAGCCTGGATTCGCGCGGCCGCTGAGCCACGGAATCTTTGAGAAACTCGAGCACGGGCACTTCGACGCGGTGTGGAGTCATGGCTACAGCACGGCAAACAGCCTGCGGGTCATTGCCAGCGCCGCCATGCTTCGCCTCCCGGTGCTGCTGCGCGCCGAGTCGACGCTGCATGACCGGCCGCGCCATCTGGCGAAGCTGTTGGCAAAAGAGCTGTTCTTCCGCGGGTTGCGCTCCCAGGTGAGCGCGATATTGGCCATCGGGGAGGCGAATGCGCGCTACTGGCGGCATTATCTGGGGGAGGAGATGCCGATCTTCCGCATGCCCTATGCGGTGGACAACGCGTTCTTCCGGCACCGCGCCGACGAGGCCGTCGCCGGACGGGATGCGCTGCGGGTGGAGCTGGGGCTTGAGCCCGGGCGCGCTGTGATCCTGTTCGCTTCGAAGCTCCAAGGGCGCAAGCGCTGCGCGGACCTGGTGGCGGCGCACAGGATGCTTGGCCGGCCGCGGCCGTATCTGGTGATCGTCGGCGACGGCGAGGAAAAGCACAATCTGGAGCAACAGGCAACGGATCCCGACATCCGCGACAGTATTCGCTTTGCGGGTTTCCGCAACCAGACGGAGCTGCCTCGATTCTTTGATCTGTGCAATGTCTTTGTGCTGCCGTCCCGGCATGAGCCGTGGGGACTGGTGGTGAATGAGGCGATGAACGCCGGCAGAGCGGTGGTGGTCTCGGACGATGTGGGATGCCAGGAAGACCTGGTGGGCGAGGGCGAAACCGGCACGGTCTTTCCGGCGGGCGATGTTCGAGCGCTCGCAGCGGCGCTGAAGCATGTGCTCGATACGCCCGGGCTGGCGGACAGAATGGGAGTCGCCGCGCGAGCGCGCATCGATCGGTTCAGCTTCGAGCAGGATGTGGCTGGTCTGCGGCAGGCGTTGGCCTGGTGCGTGCCGGGCTTCCCCTCGGGGCGTGGCCATGCGATCGGGGCTGAGGAGGTCCTGGCTTGAAGCATGCCTCGGTTCTCATTCTTACGCTGAACGAGGAGCAGGACCTGCCCGGCGCGCTGGCCTCCGTGTCCTGGTCGGACGATGTGCATGTCTTCGATTCCTTCAGTACAGACGCGACGGTCTCAATCGCCGAGGGGCTGGGGGCGAAGGTGTCACAACGGGTCTTCGACAACTATGCCTCCCATCGCAACGCGGCGTTGAACCAGACCCGCTTTCGCCATCCCTGGGTATTGCTGATGGATGCGGATGAGCGCTGCACGCCGGCCCTGGCCGAGGAGGTGGAGCGGGTGGCCGCCGCCAATGATCCCGACTTCGCCGCGTACCGACTCCGCCGGCGGGATTATTTCCAGAACCGCTGGCTGCGGCACGCACAGATCTCGCCCTGGTACGTTCGCCTGGTCCGCCCGGAGCTGGCCCATTACACACGGGAGATCAACGAGGTGCTGGAGATCGCCGGAAAGGTTGGCGAACTTGAGTCTGCGCTGGATCACTATCCCTTCTCCAAGGGCATGAGCCACTGGATGCGCAAGCACGATCTGTATTCGAGCATGGAGGCGCGGCTGATCGTGAAAGGCGGGGGATTGCAGAACCCCTCGCTTCGTGCTGCACTGACCGCCGGCGACTTCCACGAGAGGCGGCTGCATCAGAAGGCGTTCTTCTACCGCATGCCGGGAAGGCCGCTCTTGAAATGGCTCTACATGGTATTTGCGCGTCGCGCCTTCCTGGATGGGCGGCCCGGGCTGACCTATGCCCGGCTTCAGGCTATCTACGAATACATGATCGTGTTGAAGACGCGCGAACTGCGGGAGCAGGCGGCGCTCGAAAGCGGTTCCCGCGATTGATGCCGATGGGGCGAGGCTATGCCTCTTTCGTTGTGCATGGGACACCACGGTTACTGAGGTAGTATCGGAGGCACTGCTAGAGCACTTTTGTTGTCTGTGTGGTCCGCGACTCATTCCGTAAGTGTTCTTTCATTACCGAAGGGCACGCGAATCAGCGGCTTACACCGATTGCCGGAATGCTCTAAGCCCGCAACCACTCCCCGTGCTCGCACTCCACGACCTTGCCTGGCGTGCCGGAGCGATGCAGGCCCGCCGCAGTGCACGAACCGGGCGCGCCCGGCGAAGAGTTGAAGAAACGCCGGAGAGACGCCGCGAAATGGTGGATGGCTCGCAACAAATAGCCCCGATCACAGCAGAGGCAGAGGGTCCGCTGTCGACGGGTGGCGCCAAGGATGGGCTCTCCCTGTCCGAAATCGGCCGCATCCTCTTCAAATGGAAGTGGCTGGTTCTGGCTTGCCTGCTGCTCGCTATTCTTCTGGGTTATGTGTATTCGAAGACCCGCGTGCCGTTGTATGAAGGCACCGCTACGATCGATCTCAATCCCTCGCAGACCAACATGGGTCTCAGCGACCTGATCCAGGAGAGTCTCTCCTCCGAGGATGTCCGCATACCGACGGAAGTTGCGCGCATGCAGAGCAATCTGGTGGTGTTTTATGCCATCCGGGAGCTGGCGCTGCAGCACCGTGGACCGTTTCCGAATGCCTTCGATCATCTGCGGCCCGACGCCGGCATGGATGCCTTTCCTCCGGCCCAGCTCCAGGTCATGATCGGCGCAGTCAGGGGATCGCTGCGGGTGACGGCAATCACCGGGACAGACATCATCGCGATCGGATATCGCGATCCGCGTCCGCAGGTGGCCAGGGACGTGCCGAACACGATCATAGAGGTTTACCTGAAGCGGAACCTTGACGATCACATGGAGGGCACAGGCCGTGTGACGCGGTGGCTGGCGAGCGAAATGGAGGGACTGAAACAGCAAGCTACCGACGCGCAGGCGCGTCTTGGGCAATACCTGAAAGAGCACAACCTGATCCAGACCGGACCTGCCTCCGGTGCAAACGCAGGGCAGACCGACAGCCTGGAGCTGGACCGGTTGCGCGTCAGCAATGAGCAGGTAGCCACCGCACAGGCGGATCGCATCGTGCGTGAGGCGAAGCTGCGGCTGGCAGAGTCCAACGATCCGGACCTGGTTGCCACCGTTGCGCCCAGCTCGACTCTGGTGACACTGCGGGCTGAGCTGCTGAGCTTGACTGCGCAATACAGCCAGCTGACGACACGGTATGGGCCTAATTTTCCGCGTGTGCGTGAACTGCATAACCAGATTGCCAGCGTGCAGAACCAGGTCGATAGCGAGATGCGCAACGTGCAGCAGCGCATCCGCGAGGAATACAAGACCTCCACACACGCACTGGACCTGATGCAGGGGCAGCTCGATAAGCAGATGCAGCAGGCCTACAAGCTGAACCAGAGCGCAGCCCAATACGCGCTGCTGCGCCAGGACGCGGAGTCCAGCCGCGAGCTCTACGACCAGCTGCAGTTGAAGTTGAAGGAGTCGAACCTGGCCGCGGGATTGAACACGGCGTCGGTAACAGTGATCGACGAGGCGCTGCTGCCGCTGGGACCGGTTTCGCCCGACGTGCAGGCAAATGTCATGATCGCGGCCGCACTGGGACTTCTGGTGGGAGTGCTGAGCGCCTTTATCCTGGACTCCCTCGACGATACCCTGCGGACGACGGACGATGTGGAGCTGTTCTCCGGGCTGCTTTCGATCGGAGCCATCCCTCACTTTCAGGCCGCGAAGGCTGGGCGCGCTGAAGACCTGGGCGAAGAGCCGGGCGAGCGGCGCCGGCTCGTTTCCATTACCGCTCCCGCCTCACCCACCGCAGAGGCGTATCGCGCGCTGCGTTCTTCGATTCTGTTGAGCGCGATCGATAACCCGCTGCGCACCCTGGTAATCACCAGCGCATTCATGTCTGAGGGCAAGTCGACGCTTTCGGCCAACATCGCGGTGATGCTTGCGCAGCGCGGCGAGCGCGTGCTGATTGTGGATGCCGATCTGCGGCGCAGCACATTGCACCTGTTGTTCGGGCTGCGACGGCCGGCGCAGGGTCTCACCAATCTGCTGAGCCGGCAGAGCGATGAATCGGTGATTCTGCATCCGGTGGCCCAGGTACCGACCCTCGCCTATCTGCCGGCGGGCGCGGTGCCGCCCAATCCCGCGGAGCTGCTGGCTTCGCATCGCATGGCCGAGATGATGCGGCAATGGTCCGACCAATATGACCGGGTCATTATCGATACGGCGCCGATCCTTGCGATCTCCGATTCACTAGCGCCGGCGGCGCGCGCCGATTCGGTGCTGCTGGTAGTGCGTGCAGGAGTGACCCGCAAGAAAGCGCTGATGCGCACACGCGAGCTGCTGCGTCGCGTGAACGCGCACCTGCTGGGCGCGGTCGTAAACGACGTCGATATGCGCAAAGACAGCTATTACAACTACTCCGGACCATATACGTACGGATATGGGTACACGAGCGAAACGCTGCATGAAGAAGTCAAGTAAATCGCTGCGTCGAGCCTGGCGATGTGCCACCCTGGCCGGCATGTGTCTGGGGATGGCGGGCAGCTTCGGCACGATTGCTCTTTGTGGCCAGACGCTGGGTCAGCAGGTGGCGCCGCAGCCGATGGGCAGCTATGGCAGCGGACAGTCTACGGGAGCGAATGGTGCCGGCAACATTTACGGCCAGCCCGGTTATGGCCAGTCCAATGGCGGGCAATCTACGAATAATGGCAATGGCAGCAATGGCCAGCAGGCGCCCAGCGCGCCGATGAATCTGCCGGGAACCGGACCGATGAGCCAGGGAAGCGTGGGCGTGTTCGGGACGGGGATGGATATCCCCCAGACCAGTCCGACGACGCAGATCACCGAGGGCGATCTACTGGACATCGTGATCTTCGACACTCCGGAACTCTCGGGCCGCTTCCGGGTGAATATGAAAGGCGACATACTGCTGCCGCTGGCGGGCACGCTGCACGTTGCGGGCCTGACCATCGCGCAGGTCACGGACGCGGTGAGCCAGCGCTACAAGGATGCAAAGATTCTGGTCGCTCCGGAGGTGACCGTCTTTGTTGCGGAGTTCACCCGGCGGACGATTACGATTACCGGAGAGGTGCGCTCGCCCGGCGTCTATCCGATCGCCGCGCCGCGCACGCTGACCGATACGATGGCCATGGCGGGCGGCCTCAATGAGACGGCTTCGCGTACGGTGAGTATCGTCCATGCGTCCGATCCCAAACAGATCATCCATGTCACGCTGAATGTCGGGGCGCAAACACCGGAGTCGATCCAGGAGGGGCGGATGGAGATTCTGCCGGGAGACAGCATCTTCGTGGCGCGCTCGGGCGTGATTTATCTGGTCGGAGAACTGGCCCGGCCCGGGGGATATCAGGTGGAGCACAACAACCGGTTGACGCTGCTGGAGGCGCTCGCGCTGGCGGGCGGCCTCACCCGTAACGCGAAGGCGAGCCAGTCACGCCTGATCCGCCGTTCACCGACGGGCAGGGAAGAGATGACGGTGAATCTGCAAAAGGTGCTCTATGGCGGCGGCCCGGACATGCTCCTCACCGACGGCGATATTGTGTTCGTTCCAACCAGCATGCGCAAGGAATACACCCAGCAGGTCATCACTGCGGCGATCGGCTCGGCGACGACTTATGCCATCTTTCGCATCGCCAACTTCTAGGCGATTCCCGGTCCCAATCATTTTGAAAGACAATGGTGACATGCGCGTACTTCTCTTCGGCGGCAATGGGCAGGTGGGTCATGCATTCCAAAGCTGCTGGCCGGGTGTCGATGAAGTGGACGACCTTGTTGTTTCGACGCGGACAGACTGCGACCTCACCGATGCGGGGAGTGTGCGTGCGCTGGTGCGGCGTGTACGGCCGGACGTGATCGTGAACGCGGCGGCGTACACCGCAGTCGACAAGGCGGAGAGCGACCGCGAAAGATGCTTCGCGGTGAATGCGGCTGCGCCGGGTGCGATGGCGGCAGAGGCTGCGGCCTTGGGGGCGAGGCTGGTGCACTACTCGACCGATTACGTCTTTGATGGAAGCAAGACGGACGGAAGCAAGGCAGAGGGAAGCAAACCAGCGCCTTATGTGGAAGAGGACCCGACTGGCCCGGGCAATGTCTATGGCGCGTCGAAGCTGGCGGGCGAACGGAGCATTGCAGAAGCGGGAGGCGAGTTCGTCATCCTGCGCACGAGCTGGGTCTACAGCAATCATGGCGCAAATTTTCTGAAGACGATGCTTCGCTTGGGCGCGGAGCGGCCGGAGTTGCGGGTTGTCGCGGACCAGCATGGTGCGCCGACATCGGCGACGGCGATCGCGGCGGCGACAGTGCGGATACTAAACCATGTCGGGGCAGGGAACCGGACGAGCGGGACATTCCACATGACGGCAGCGGGAGCGACAACATGGTACGGGTTTGCGAAGGCGATCTTTGCCCGTGCGGCGGGGCCGGTGCCTTCGCTGGTGCCGATTGCGACGGTGGAGTATCCGACACCTGCGGCGCGGCCGGCGAATTCGATACTCTCGAATGAGAAGTTCGCCCACACCTTCGGCTTCCGTCTTGCGGATTGGGAGCAGCAACTGGACGCAGTGATGGGCGCGGGAGCGATTGCCGGCTGATATGCAGATCCACGAGACAAATCTGACCGAAGTGAAACTTCTGGAGCCGCGCGTCTTTGCGGACAGCCGGGGATTCTTTCTGGAGAGCTATAACCGGCGGACCTTCGCGGAACTTGGAATCCGCGAGGATTTCGTGCAGGACAACCACTCGCGGTCCGAGCGCGGTGTTCTGCGCGGGCTGCACTATCAGCTCGTCCAGCCGCAGGGCAAGCTGGTGCGGGCGGTGCGGGGAGAGATATTCGACGTCGCCGTCGATTTGCGGCGCAGCTCTCCAACCTTCGGTCAATGGACGGGACATCTGCTGAGCGAAGAGAATAAGCAGATGCTTTGGATCCCGGCGGGATTCGGCCACGGGTTCCTGGTGCTCTCGGTGATTGCCGAGGTGCTGTATAAGGCGACGGACTTCTATGCACCACAGGGTGAACGCAGTGTGCTATGGAACGACCCGCATATCGGGATTCGGTGGCCGGATGCCGGAGCGCCAGTGCTCTCGGCAAAGGACGCGGCAGGCCAGCCGCTGCTCGATGCCGAATTGTTCGTGTGAGTGAAACTGGTAGTTTCAATATGACGTGTAAGTGACTGGAGAGAAATGATCAGGAGTTTGCATGAGTAGCCGTCTTCTGGTGACGGGCGGCGCCGGATTCATTGGCGCGAATTTTGTATTGGCGCGCATTGCGGCAGGCGACCAGGTATTGAATCTGGACAAGCTGACCTATGCCGGAAACCTGCAAAGTCTGGCGTCGGTGGAGACCACTTCGGGCTATACGTTCGTGCGTGGCGATATCGCCGATCGCGAGCTGGTGGGAAGGCTGCTGGCGGAGTACCGGCCCGATGCTGTGGTGCACTTTGCAGCCGAGAGCCACGTGGACCGGTCGATTCTGGGGCCGGAGGCGTTTGTGATGACCAACGTCGTCGGGAGCTTCCGGTTGCTGGATGCAACGCTCGAGCATTGGCGCTCGCTCGACGGAGTGGCGCGGGAAAGATTTCGTTTCCTTCACGTTTCGACGGATGAAGTATACGGATCGCTGGCGCCCTCCGATCCGGCGTTCCATGAGAGCACTGCTTACAGTCCGAACAGTCCGTACTCGGCATCGAAGGCAGCCAGCGACCACCTGGTACGCGCGTACTTTCATACTTATGGACTGCCGACGCTGACTACGAACTGCTCCAACAACTACGGGCCGCTGCAGTTTCCGGAGAAGCTGATTCCGCTGATGGTCCTGAACGCGCTCGACGGCAAGCCGCTACCGGTGTATGGCGACGGTCTGAATGTGCGCGACTGGCTTTATGTAGGCGATCACTGCTCCGCGATCGCGGCCGTGCTGGCCGACGGGCGGCCGGGCGAGACCTACAACGTCGGCGGACTGAACGAGATGGCGAACATCGTGGTGGTGCAGACGATCTGCGACATTCTCGACGAATTGAGACCCGGCTCTGGTTCGCGGCGGGAGTTGATCACCTACGTGAAAGATCGTCCCGGCCACGACCGGCGCTATGCGATCGACTGCAACAAGCTCACCAGCGAGCTAGGGTGGAAGCCGCTGGAGAGCTTTTCGAGCGGCATTCGCAAAACGATCGCATGGTACCTCGGGAACATGCCGTGGGTGGAGGCGATCACCAGCGGCGCGTATCGCGAATGGATAGACCGGAACTATGCCGGGCGGGAGACACAGACTTCGATAGCCGGGAGCGCACAGTGAAGGGCATTATCCTGGCTGGCGGATCGGGCACCCGGCTCTATCCGGTAACGCTTGCCGTCTCCAAGCAGCTTGTACCGGTCTATGACAAGCCGATGATTTATTTCCCGCTGAGCACGCTGATGCTGGCGGGGATTCGCGAGATTTTGGTGATCTCCACGCCGCACGATCTCCCCAGCTTTCGGAATCTGCTGAGCGATGGCAATCAATGGGGACTGTCGATCTCTTATGCAGAGCAGCCGAAGCCGGATGGACTGGCGCAGGCGTTTCTAATCGGCGAGGAGTTCATTCGGGGAGAGCCGTGTGCGCTGGTGCTGGGCGACAATATCTTCCACGGCCACGATCTGGCCACCATGGTGCAGGAAGCTGCAAAGACAAGCGATGGTGCGGTGGTGTTCGCGTATCCGGTGCAGAATCCGGAGGCATACGGCGTGGTCGAATTCGATAGCCACGGAAACGCCATAAGCCTGGAAGAGAAGCCGGCAAAACCGAAGTCGCGCCATGCGGTGACCGGGCTCTACTTTTACGACGCCAAGGTGGTGGAGTATGCGAAGGAGCTGAAGCCATCTGCACGCGGTGAGCTCGAAATCACCGATTTGAATCGTGTTTACCTGCAGAGGGGCAAGCTGCGGGTGCGATCCTTCGGTCGTGGTATGGCGTGGCTCGACACCGGCACGCATGATTCAATGCTGGACGCATCGATGTTCATCGCGACGCTGGAGAAGCGGCAAGGGCTGAAGATTGCATGCCCGGAGGAGGTGGCCTACCGGATGGGATACATCTCAGCCGCCGAGCTTACCTCCCTGGCAACTCCGCTGCTGAAAAGCGGCTATGGAGCGTATCTGTTGCAGATTCTGAACGAGGCAGCGACGCCGGTGATCGATTAATGACTTGGCGCATGGAAGGTAGCTTTGCAATATGAGCGACTCACCGGCAGCAACGGACGTCCTGGGGCATTTAGACGGCGCGCTCGATTTGACGCATCCTGGAGTGGAGCATCACGGAGTGGAGCATCACGGATTCTTCCGGCCTGGGGTGGATCTCTCGAGCTATCGAAAGATCGGGCGGCCGGCCGAACTGTTCCGCCGCGCGATGTGGGAGTGTGTTCAATTGCCCTTCTATCCGCTGCGTCCGCGCGGCCTGAGCCGGTTGCGCGTGGCACTGTTGCGGTTATTCGGAGCGAAGATTGGAAAGAATGTGCTGATCTGCGGTGGTGTGCGGGTGCATGTGCCGTGGAACCTGGAGCTGGGCGATTACGCCGCGATTGGCGATAAGGTCGAGATTTACAACCTGGCACCGATCCGCATCGGAGCGCATACTACCGTCTCGCAGCACGCATATCTGTGCGCGTCCAGCCACGATTACACACGGTCGGACTTCCCGCTTTACTCGCTGCCGATCACGATCGGAGCGCAGGCATGGATTGCGGCGGGAGCATTTGTCGCTCCGGGAGTGACGATTGGCGAAGGCAGCGTGGTCGGGGCGCGGTCGGTGGTACTGCGGGATGTTCCCTCGTGGATGGTAGCCGCCGGGAATCCGTGCAAGCTCATCAAGCCGCGCGAAATCCGTCGAGGCGGTGACTCTGGCTGATCGCAACCCCATCCATCCGGTGAATGCGCGATGAAGGTACTGCTGGTCGGCAATTATGCGCCGGACCACCAGGAAAGCATGCAGATTTACGCCTCCATGGTGGAGCGTGGTCTAGGCGCGCGGGGACATGAGGTACGCCTGCTGCGGCCATCTGCGGTGCTGGGAGCGCGCGTTGCGGGGACCTCGTCCTTATTCAAGTGGCTGGGCTACGCCGACAAGTTTCTCCTCTTCCCGCGCGAGCTGCGGCGCGCTGCTTCCACCGCGGACGTCGTTCACCTGTGCGATCACTCGAATGCTATGTATGTGGCTGCGTTGGCGCAGCGGCCTCATGTGGTTACCTGCCATGACATACTTGCGATCCGCAGTGCGTTGGGTCATTTTCCGGAGAATCGGGTCAGCCTGACGGGACGGATATTCCAGCGGCTGATTGCGCGTGGCCTGCGGCGGGCGCGCGCCATTCTGTGTGTCTCTGCAAAAACGCGGGATGACCTGCGGCAGTATCTTGCAATACCGGAGGCGCGGCTGCATGTTGTGCCGAACGCGCTGCACTGGCCGTACAAGCCGCTGGATGCCGATGCGTGTGCGCCGTTGTTGACTTCCGTCGGGCTGCGGCCGGGGGAGCCGTACTTCTTTCATATTGGTGGCAACCACTGGTACAAGAACCGAGGCGCGGCGATCGAGATCTTCGCCGAGCTGCGCAAGCTGCCGCAGTATGCGAGAGCGCGGCTGGTAATGGCAGGCGGGGCGATCAAGCCCGAGCTGCAAGAAATTGCGCAGAAGCATGGACTGGGCGATGCGCTGATTGAAGCTACAGGGCTGAGCAACGAGCAGCTCCAGGCGTTGTACAGTTGCGCGCTGGCTACGCTGTTTCCATCGCTGGAGGAAGGATTTGGCTGGCCAATTCTGGAGGCGCAGGCCTGTGGATCGCCGGTGGTGACGACAGACCGGCGGCCGATGAACGAAGTGGGCGGTGATGCCGCAATTCTGGTCGATCCGGAGAAGCCGAAAGAAGCGGCTGGGGTGATTGCCGACGCGTTGCAGGACACGGCGCGAGTCCGCGCTGCCGGCCTGCGAAATGCGGTATCGTATACAACCGATGGAATGCTGGAGAAGTGCGAGATGCTGTATCGCGACGTGATGAACGCTGGATAAATCCGGAGGAGATGAGCGTCTTAATGAAACGAGGAGTGCGGATTCGTCACAGTATACTTGGAGAGATCAGCAGACAAAACATGAGGGAGAGACAAGCGAAGTGACGGCGAAGCCGGTGTCGATAGCTGTGGTGGGTTCGGGCTACGTGGGTCTGGTCGCGGCAGTGTGTTTTGCGGAGATCGGCCACTCCGTGGTCTGCGTGGATAACGATGAGCAGAAAGTGGCGACGTTGCGTGCGGGAGAGCTCCCGATCCATGAGGATTTCCTGGCGGAGCTTCTTGCCCGTCACCGCAACACGCGTCTGCAGTTCACTACCGATCTGTCCAGCGCGGCGCGGGAGGCGCAGGCCATCTTCATCGCGGTGGGCACCCCGCAGTCCGATTCGGGCAATGCGGACCTGTCCTATGTGGACGCAGTGGCTACGCAGATTGCACGCTCGATCGACAGCTACAAGGTGATCGTCGAGAAGAGCACGGTCCCCGTATATACGAATGAATGGATCCGTCGTGTGGTGGAGCGCAACGGCACTTCGAGCACGAACTTTGACGTGGCGTCGAATCCGGAGTTTCTGCGCGAGGGGACTGCGGTCTCGGATTTTCTGCATCCTGACAGGATCGTGATTGGCGCCGACAGCGAACAGGCGGCCGATATTTTGAAGGCTATTTATGCGCCGCTGACCTCGGGCGAATACTACCGCAGCGAGCGCGCAGTGATCGGACAACGCACCATCTCCGATCCGCCTCCGGTGCTCTTGACCTCCACCAAGGCGGCGGAGCTGATCAAGCACGCATCCAACGCATTCCTGGCGATGAAGATTTCGTTTATCAACGCGGTGGCGAACGTGTGCGAGGCAGTGGACGCGAATGTGGAAGAGGTGGCTCGTGGGATGGGACTGGACAAGCGCATTGGCAGCCAGTTCCTCCGTGCGGGCATTGGCTACGGGGGTTCGTGCTTCCCCAAGGATGTGGCGGCCTTCCGCTATGTTGCGGAACAGTTGAGCGTTGATTTAGGCATCCTGTCCGAGGTGGAGAAGATCAACGGCGAACAGAAGCGGCGCTTCTTCAACAAGGTGCGGTCGGCATTGTGGACCTTCCGCGGCAAGCGACTCGCGGTGCTCGGTCTGGCCTTCAAGGGCGGCACAGATGATGTGCGCGAATCGCCGGCGTTCGACATCATCCGCATGCTGTTGGCCGAGGGCTGTACCATCGTGGCTTTCGATCCGGCGGCGACGGAGCGGGCGAAGGCCGAGCTGCCTTCCGGGCCTTCCATGCAATACGCGGAAGACCTGTATGCGGCGGCAACCGGGGCCGATGCGCTGCTGATCCTGAGCGATTGGCCTCAGTTCGGCGAGCTCGATCTCGGGAGGCTGCAGACATTGCTGCGCTATCCGATTGTGATCGACGGCAGGAATCTGTACGATCCGCGGGAGATGCTGGCACGCGGCTTCACCTACCTGAGCGTGGGACGTCCGGCTGTGTATCCTGCGCGAGAGACCATAGGGGCGCGGATTCTGCGATGACCGAGGGCGGAATCCGCGGGGAGTCTCGGCTGAGGAGCGACGGCCATTGAAGAAGATGCGAATCCTGGTCACCGGCGCAGCAGGTTTTCTTGGTTCGCACCTTACCGACGTGCTGCTGGCGGACGGACATACTGTCATCGGCGTGGACAATCTGGCAACCGGACAACTGGCGAACCTGGAGCATCTGCAGGGTGAGCCGCGCTTTTCTCTGCTGGAACGCGACATCTGCCAGCCCTTCGAACCGGGTCAAGTGGACGCGATCTACAACATGGCGTCCCCGGCGAGTCCCACCGACTACATGCGGCTGGGTGTGGAGACGCTGCGGGTCGGCGCTTACGGCGTCTTTAACACACTCGACATTGCGTGCCGGTATCGAGCGCTCTATCTGCATGCGTCCACATCAGAGTGCTACGGCGATCCCGAGGTGCACCCGCAGTCGGAAAGCTATTGGGGGAATGTAAACCCGATCGGACCGCGCTCGGTTTATGACGAATCGAAGCGATTCGCTGAAGCTACCGTGATGGCCTATCGCCGCTATCGAGGCGTGAACACGCGGATGGTGCGCATCTTTAACACCTATGGACCGCGTCTGCAGCCGGACGACGGGCGGGTGATCTCGAATTTCCTGATGCAGGCCTTGCGCGGAGAGGACCTGACGGTCTACGGCGACGGATCGCAGACGCGATCGTTCTGCTATGTGACGGACCTGATCGACGGCATTGTGCGGCTTGCCGCCAGCGAGGAGCATCAGCCGGTCAACATCGGCAACCCAGAGGAATGGACGATTGCGGAGTGTGCTCGTGAGGTGCTCGCCGTGACGGGCTCCAAAAGCAAGCTGCGGAGCCTGGAGTTGCCGATCGATGACCCCGCGCGGCGAAAGCCGGACATCACCCGCGCCCGCACAGTGCTAGGCTGGGAGCCCAAAGTGCAATTGCGGGAGGGGCTGAAGCTTTGCATCCCATATTTCACACGCGCGGTACAGGAAAGCGTCGACACACCGTCATCGGCTGGCTGAGCCGGACTGACTCTGTTCGGTTGTCCTGCGCTCTTTTCGTTCTCATTCTCGTGAACGCTTCATCCACTCGAGCCCAGCAGGCGGCTGGGCCTTTGCTGCGGCTGCATGAGGGATGGTCGCTGGCCTCCGGGTGCGAAATCTCCGCGAGTGGGGTGCAATTGTCCTCTGCCTCTTATAACGCCGCGCATGGATGGAGAGTGACCCAGGTGCCTTCGACGGTGCTGGCGGCGCAGGTTGCCGGGGGTGAGTTTCGCGATCCCTACTTTGCTCGCAACCTTCGCGCGATTCCGGGGACGGACTATCCGATTGGCGGGATATTTTCCAGATTGCCGATGTCGCCAAGCAGCCCGTACGCGTGCCCGTGGTGGTATCGCACGCGATTTGCTGTGCCTGCGACGGCGCGCGGAAAGGTGCTGTGGCTCCGCTTCGGAGGCATCAACTATCGAGCGAACATCTGGGTGAACGGCCAGCAGGTGGCCAGATCGAGCGATGTTGCGGGGGCGTATCGCACCTACGAGTTCGACGTGACCCGATTGCTCAAGCCGGGAAAGGAGAACGCAATCGCGGTTGAGACATTCGCGCCGACGGAGAACGATCTCGCGATCAACTGGGTTGACTGGAGTCCATGTCCACCGGACAAAGACATGGGTTTGACGGGCGATGTCGCGCTGTACACGAGCGGCCCGGTGAGCGTGCGGTCGCCGATGGTGGCGACGCATCTGTTGCGTTCCTCGGATACCGCAGAGCTGACGGTGTATGGCGAAGTCCACAATGCGAGTGAGCAGCGGGTGAACGGCACCGCGACCATCTCCGTGCTGGGCATTCAGGCGGAACAGCCAGTGACGCTCGAGGCGGGCGAGACGCGCACCGTGGTTTTCGCGCCGGAGCAATTTTCCAAGCTGCGGGTGCCGCATCCGCCGTTGTGGTGGCCCAACCAGATGGGAGAGCCGCATCAGGAGACACTGCGGATGAGCTTCCGAAGCGATGGCAGAGTATCCGACCAGGCGGTGACACGGGTAGGAATTCGCGAGGTCACTTCCGAACTGACCGATACAGGCGCGCGGCTGTTTCAGGTGAATGGGCGGCCGGTGCTGATACGCGGCGGGGGCTGGTCCGGGGACATGCTGCTGCGTGAGCAGCCGCAGCGGCTGGAGCAACAGTTTGAGATGGTGCGGGACCTGCATCTGAACGCGATTCGACTGGAGGGCAAGCTGGAGACCGATGCGTTCTATCGGCTGGCCGATGAGAACGGCATTCTGGTGATTGCCGGGTGGTGCTGCTGCGACCGGTGGGAGCGATGGACGCAGTGGACGCCCGAGAACTATACGGTCGCTGCAGCCTCACTGCGCGCGCAGATGCTGCGCATCCGCAGCCATCCCAGCCTGCTGGTGTGGCTGAACGGCAGTGACAATCCGCCACCGCCGAAGGTGGAGCAGATGTATCTGGATCTCGAGCGGGAGACGCACTGGCCGAATCCCACCCTCTCCTCGGCTACGGCGAAGCCGACTACGCTGACGGGGGCGACCGGCGTGAAGATGACCGGTCCGTACGATTATGTGGCGCCCTCCTACTGGCTGACGGATCCGAAAAAGCGGGGTGGAGCATGGGGCTTCAACACGGAGACGAGTCCGGGTCCCGCGATTCCCGTGACATCCAGCCTGCGGCGATTTCTTCCTGCCGGCAATCTTTGGCCGCCGAGCGACGACTGGCAATACCACAACGGCAGCGGCGGTTTTGCCAAAACCGCGGTCTTCGACGGAGCGATGAAGCAGAGTTATGGCGAGCCGCATTCCCTGGCCGAGTACGAGCACACAGCGCAGGCGATGGCCTATGACGGGGAACGCGCCATGTTCGAGGCATACGGCCGCAACAAGTACACATCGACCGGCGTGGTGCAGTGGATGCTGAACAATGCATGGCCCTCGATGATCTGGCACTTGTACGACTACTATCTCGATGCGGGAGGTGGCTATTACGGTGCGCGAAAGGCGTGCGAGCCTCTGCATGTGCAGTATTCCTATGACGATCAAAGCGTTGTTGTGGTGAACAGCACGTACGCAGCCGCACCCGGCCTTCATCTCAAGGCTGCGGTGTACGATTTGCAGTCTCATCAGGTCTATGAACATGAAGCTGCGTTGGATGTGGAGCCAGACAGCTCCGACCGTGCGTTCGATATTCCTGACGAATTCCTGACGGCCAATGGCGACCTTCATTTTGTCCGGCTGACGCTGAGCGATGCAGACGGACGGGAGATCAGCCATAACTTCTACTGGATTCCGGCGAAGCCGGCCGAGTTTGACTGGGCGCACGGGGACTACCGCTATACACCTGCCCTGCGGGAGCCGGACCTTACTGCGTTAAAGGAGTTGCCGCATGCGCATGTTGCCGTGGAGGCGGTCAAGATGCAGCCGGGTGGCAAGGTGACGCTTCGCTTAAGAAATGATTCGTCCGCGCTTGCATTCCAGATTGCGCTGCGGGCGCTTGATGAGCACGATGGGCCCGTCGCGCCGGCGTTCTGGTCGGACAACTATGTTTCGCTGCTGCCGGGGGAATCGAAGACGTTGACGATTCGCTCCTCATCGCATGGCGGTGCGCGGATCTCGGCCATCGAATTGGCAGGATGGAATGTCAGCGATCAGCGAATCTCGCTGAGACGCGGTGTCCGTCCTGATCAGGAGACGGCGGCGTTGCCGTTCGCGCGTGCCTCCGCTTCCGCCAGCCAGCCGCGTCGGAGCGAAGCAGCAGGGATGCTCGACAGATAAGGCTTGATGTCGAGGATCGG
>DATBCB010000145.1:0-2602 GCA_036270675.1 Acidobacteriaceae bacterium
GGGACATCTTCATCGAGCGCTCATTGCCGCCCGCGATGCTGACTCGCCGCGTGCCTCGCGATGTCCGCCGCTACTGCCCTGCCTTCTACAACATGAACGAGGTGGACAAACGCGCCTGGTGGGCCTACCTCTTCCAGGCCATCGCCGCTGCCGAGGCTGGCCTCAACGCCTCCACCAATGTGCGCCATACTGAGCCGGAGGTCGCAGTTCCCGATCACGTCACCGGCCGAATTGTTCACCAGCAGGGACTGCTGCAGCTCACCTACGAAGACAGTAAGCGATACGGCTGTGACTTTGATTGGCAGGCTGACAAGGACCTTCCCTCTCACGATCCCCGACGGACGATCCTGAACCCGGAGCGGAACCTTGCCTGCGGCATTCGCATTCTCTCGCACCAGATTATCGATCAGCACAAGCCGATCTTCAGTCCCACGTCGTACTGGTCCACGCTGCAGCCCGGCACGGCAAGCTTCCGCGTCTTCCAGAAGCAGATGACCAATCCGCCCGCGGCCTGCCAGCTCCAGCCAGGTGTACGGCACCATGCGGGGGCAGGGCGCGAGATCGCGAAACAATAGCCGGTGGCACAAGAAAAACGGCGCCCGGGTTCTCCAGGCGCCATGTGTTGGCGGAAGATGCTATTTCGCGATCGTCCGGAAGATCATGAACAGCACTCCGGAAAGAATCGCCGCTGCCGGCAGCGTGAAGACCCACGCCATCGCTATGTTGCGTATTGTGGCGATCTGTAGGCCGCTCTTGTTGGCCATCATGGTGCCGGCCACGCCCGACGAGAGCACATGCGTGGTCGAAACCGGCAGGCCGAAGCCGTCCGCCGCCATGATGGTGCCCATGGCCACCAGTTCCGCTGCTGCGCCCTGGCCGTAGGTCAAGTGCTCCTTGCCGATCTTCTCGCCTACCGTCACCACGATGCGCTTCCAGCCCACCATGGTGCCCAGACCCAGCGCCAAGGCCACCGCCAGCTTGACCCAGCCCGGGATAAACTTCGTGGCGCTGTCCAGGTGCTTTCTATAGTTCGCCAGCACCTTGGTGTCGGCCGCGCTGATGGCGGGTGCCTTGGTCTTTCCCATCACCCGGAGGGCTTCGCTCGCCAGGTACATGTCGTTGCGCACGTTCCCCTGCTGGTCGGACGGGACGGCCGCGAGGGACTTGTATAAGGTCACCTCCTGGCTGATCTCGCGGACGAGCTGCTGCTCGGCAGCAACCGTCTCCGGCTCGAGCTTCTTCGTTTGCAGATATCTGACAATATCGGCGCGCGGATCGCCCACGCTGCCAGTTGGCGAGACGTAGCCCTGCAGTGTGTTCGCCGCTTGCTGGGAGACAGCAGCGAAGTCCACCACCTGGTTGGAGCCGATGGCGTGGTTGAGCGCATACGCCGTGGGCACGGTGCCGATCAGGATGAGCATGATGAGTCCCATGCCCTTCTGCCCATCGTTAGATCCGTGCGCAAAGCTAACGCCGGTGCAGGTCAGGACGAGCAGGCAGCGAATCCAGAACGGCGGAGGTTCAGCGCCCTTTGGTGCCTCGTAAAGGCGCGGATCCTTAATGACGGATTTGAAGATAAGTAACAGAATCGCTGACAGGAAGAAGCCGACCAGCGGCGAGATGAGCAGCGCTTTGAACACGTTGACGGTTTGTGCCCAATCGACTCCGCTGGTGCCGGAGCCAGCGCCCGCTTTGGCGGCGAGGAATTGGTTCGCGAGTCCGACGCCGATGATCGATCCAATCAGCGTGTGCGAGCTGGAGGCCGGCAGACCTAACCACCACGTGCCCAGATTCCACAGGATAGCTGCGATCAGCAGAGCAAAGACCATGGCGAAGCCGGCATTCGATCCGACATGCAGGATCAGCTCTACGGGCAGCAGAGAGACCACGGCGAAGGCGACAGCCCCCGACGATAACAGCACGCCGGTCAGATTCCATATGCCTGACCACACCACCGCAACGTGCGGCTCCAGCGAATGCGTGTAGATGACCGTAGCGACTGCATTCGCGGTGTCGTGGAATCCGTTGACGAACTCGAATCCAAGCGCGATCAGCAACGCCAGGCCGAGCAGCACATACGGCCACACCGTCGGATAGTGGGTGGTGGCAAGATCAGAACCCAGCTTGAGCCCGGCGTAGACGATCCCGCCAACGATCGCGCAGCCAAAGACGATCATGGCGATCTTGCCGGGGTTCCGGCTGAGTTTCTGGTCCATTACGCTCGAGGCGAGCTTCTGAGCCTCTGGCGTAAGTGCTGTGGTGGTGCTTTCCATGCGCACGGCTCCTCTGTCGGTGTCCGCGAAGTTACCAGCGAAACGTGGATGGGGGCTTCACCGCGCTATGAATTTCTAATGAAAGGAAGGGGGCTTCATCGCACTGAAGCTATGAGCTGAGCGCTATATTTCGCTTCACCACGATGTCTGCATGGCGGCGATCCTGCCGCAGCGATATCGCGTCCAGCCGCACCAGCTCCAGCAGCGCAAGAAACATGCAGATCACCGCGCGCTCGGATCGCGCATCGCGCAGCAACTGATTCAGCCGAATGGGCGCATCTTTCACAGCAAGCCGCTGCCACAGATGGTCAATCATCTGCACGGTCGTT
>DATBCB010000146.1:0-5030 GCA_036270675.1 Acidobacteriaceae bacterium
ACGGCCGTCAGGAGGCTGGAGGGGTCATTGCCGTGCAGGCCGAAGAGCATGCTTGCCACGAGTTTGCTCGAAAGCAGTGCCGCCGGCGCGCCGATGGCGACACCGATGGCCACGAGCAGAAGCACCTCGCGCATCACCAGCCAGCGCACGTGCATGCGCTCCGCGCCCAAAGCCATGCGGATGCCGATCTCGTTGGTGCGCCGGCTGACGACGTAGGACATCAGGCCGTAGATGCCGATGGCGGAGAGGAAGACAGCGAGCAGTCCGAAGAATGTCGAAAGTTGCGCGACGACGCGCTGATCGGTATAGGAGCGTGCGACCTGCTCATCCAGCGTCGTGACGCGGGAGATCGGCAAGTTGTGGTCGATGTCGTGGATGATTCGCTGGACCGCAGCGGCGATGGCACCGAAATCGCCGCTGTAGCGGACTTCGAAGTCGTTTAGATAGCCGTCGCTCTGGGCGGCGGGCAGATAGTCCAGGGTGTCGTCATTCTCCTGCAAGCTGTGGAACTTCACATTCTTCACGACGCCGATGACTTCAAAGTCGTTGGCGTTTTTGGGATCTTCCATGCCGAAGCGGCGGCCGATGGGCGAGCCCTGGGGAAACAGGGTGCGCGCTATCCCTTCGCTGATGACGGCAACCTTCTGCGAGGTCCGCGTATCCTGCGGGCCAAAGGTGCGGCCGGCGAGTAGCGGAATCTGCATAGTCGCAAAGTAGCGGTTGCCGACGATGTTGTGTTCCGCCTCCTTGATCTGCTCCACGTGATCGCCCGCGGTGAACACGCTGGTGCCCCAGGTGCCCTCATGAAAGGTGGACGTGGAAAAGCTTGCGGCGCGTATGCCGGGAAGAGCAGCGACACGCGCCTCGATCTGCCGATAAAGGCTTTGGAGCCGCGGTTCGTCCGACTTGTAGCCTGCCGAGCTGGCATCGGTCTGCAGACGAAGCACGTTCTCCTTATTGAAGCCGGTATCCACGCGGGTCAGGTTCACCAGGCTACGGAGGAAGAGGCCTGCGCCGACGACGAGGACGAGAGAAAAGGCTACCTGCGAGATGACCAGTAGCCGGGCGAACGGGCTCCGGGTGCGAGAGCCGGTGGTGCCCCGGCCGTCCTTGAGCGTGGTGGTCAGTTCCAGCCTGGTCGCTCGGAATGCTGGGATGGTGCCAAACAAGAGCGCCGTCGCCAGCGTGGTGGCCATAGTGAACAGCAGCATTCGGATGTCGATCGAGACATTGAGGGGCATCACCTCTGCGCCGGTCGAGACCATCCGCAGCAGCAAGCGGCTGGCTCCTGCGGCGAGGACGACGCCGAGCGCGCCTCCTGTGACAGCAAGCATCAGGCTCTCGGTGAGCAACTGTCGAACGAGACGGGAGCGCTGCGCGCCGAGGGCCTGGCGCACCGCAAACTCACGCGCTCGCGCAGTGGAGCGCGCCAGCAGCAGGTTGGCGATGTTGGCGCAGGCGATCAGCAGCACCAGCCCGACGATGGCCATAAGGATCTTCAGGGGACTGGAGAATTCCGCGCGAAGGCTGGAGAGTCCTCGAGCCATGGAGATGAGCTCGATGTGGGCCTGTTTCAGCGTTGCCAGATCCTTCTGGCTCGGGGAGCCGCCGGCGAAGCCAAGCAGGATTTGCTGGAAGAGCAGGTTCACGTTCGTCTTCGCCTCCGCTACGCTCACGCCCGGCTTCAACCGTCCGAAGATTTCCAGCCAGTCCGCAGAGTTGTCGGTGTAGCTTCCATAGCCGGGCGGAACCTCTCTCATCATCGAGAGCGGAATCCAGATATCCGGCGACTCACCTACCTTGGTGCCGAAGAACTCCGGTGGTGCCACGCCGACGATGCTGAAGATGGTGGAGCCGATCTTCAGCCGTTTGTTCAGAACCTGCGGATCGCTGGCGAGGCTGCGCTTCCACCACGCGTCGCTGACGACGGCCACCGGATTTCCACCTTCGATACGATCGTCCTCGTCGGTGAGCATACGGCCACGCATCGCCTGCACACCGAGAGTCGGAAAATACGTGCCCGAGACTAGTTGCACCTGCATCGGCTCCGTCTCTTTCCGTCCTTCGACCGAACCATGGACGTCGTTGTGCATGCTGAGGAAGGCCGCTGTATCGGAGAAGACCTGGTTCCGCTGTTGCATCTGGCGATAGAAGGGGTAGGAGTAAAGAAAGGTGTTGCCGAAGGAGTTCGTGCCGCCCCAGACCTCGCCGGTTCCCAGCAGCACGAGTTTCCCTGGGTCCTTGACCGGCAACGAGCGCAGCATTACTGCGTCCATCAGGCTGAAGATGGCGGTGTTGGCGCCGATGCCGAGTGCGAGCGACAGGAGCGCGACGATGGTGATGCCGGGCGAGTGCAGCATCGCGCGCAGGCCGTAGAGCATGTCCTGCAGCAGGCCTTCGAGCCAGCTCCAACCCCATGCGGTATAGCCGCGCTCGCGCAATAAGGTTGCGTTGCCGAAGCGGCGATGCGCGGCGGCTTGCGCGTCTTTCGGTGCGACACCTGCGTCCACCTGCTGTTGCCGTCGCAGCTCCAGGTGAAGCTGCATCTCGTCTTGCAACTCCTGCGCAAACCGATTGCGATGAAGCAGCATGCTGATGCGCCGCGCGAGTTCTCTGAATATGCTCGTCATACGCTCGTCACCCCGCGGACTCGTCAGCCCGCGCGCTCCTATATGGCTTCAAGGTGTGGCTTCAATGACGCGTGCGATGGCGCCCATCACGCGTTGGAACTGCGAGACCTCGACACTCAGTTGCTTGCGGCCTGCTGCGGTGAGTTGGTAGTAGCGGGCGCGGCGGTTGCCCGCCGTGGTGCCCCACTTTGCGGTCACCCAGCCCTTGATGAGCATGCGTTGCAGCGCCGGATAGAGCGATCCTTCCTCGACCTGCAGCACGTCTTCGGTGGTCTGCTGGATCGAGTTGGCGATCTCGAAACCGTGTAGTTCGCCATTTCGGGCAAGCGTCTTCAGGATGAGGAGGTAGAGCGTTCCCGGCGGGATTTCGTCGCGGTCTTGGCGGTCTTGACGGTCTGGGGGCATGCAGACGCTCCACGCTCACGTAGGCTTACATAGGCTTGCTACGTAGCTAGACTATGTAAAGTCTGGGACAGCATGCGCCTCACTGTCAAGAACGGATGGTTCCGGCTGCCTTAGGGCGTCTTCACCTGCGCCGTCGGCTTGGCCTGCGGGGCGGTAAAGAGCTTGGCCGCACTCAGGGCGGTGTTGTAGATGCCCCAGGCGAGGGGCAGCGATACGACGATCCATGCGGCTGCGATCAATCCAGCCGGGGTCCTGCTTTGGCCAGCCGGAGTCCTGCTTTGGCCAGCGTCTCTTTGTTCATTCGGCATAATGCGATCTCTCCTTGCGTGCCCTCAGTGGGCGGTGGTGACGGCGCCCTCGGCCTTCGGCTGCTCTTTCATGGCCTTCGGCTGCTCTTTCATCCAGAATCGTTCAGAGACTGGACGCACCAGAAGGTTGGCTACGAAACCGATGACCAACAGTCCTGCCATGATGTGGAGGATGAGCGGATACGCCTGCTCGCGGGGCACGTGCATCGCGATGTAGTGGTCAAGGATGCCGTTCACGATGAGCGGGCCGACGATGCCGGCTACGGACCAGGCAGTCAGCAGCCGGCCATGGATTGCGCTTACGTTGTAGGGTCCGTACATGTCGCGCAGATAGGCCGGAATGGTGGCGAAGCCGCCGCCGTACATGCTGATGAGCAGCCCGGCGATGAGAACGAACAGGGCTACGCTGTCCAGGTGTTGGGTGCCGGTGTAGGGCAGCAGGTAATAGAGCACCGCGCCCACCACGAAAAAGATCATGTAGGTTGGCTTGCGTCCGAGGAAGTCCGAGCAGGACGCCCACACGAAGCGGCCGGCCATGTTGAAGATGCTGAGCACTCCGACGAAGCCGGCGGCTGCCACGGCGGTCACGTGTCCGTGGAAGAGATCCTGAATCATCGGCGACGCCTGTTCCAGAATGCCGATGCCGGCGGTCACGTTCAGGACAAGCACCAGCCACAGGAAGTAGAACTGCGGGGTGCGCATTGCGGTGTTCACCTCGACGTTATGCGAGCTGATCATGGCGGAGTGCTTTGCGGGTGGCGTCCAGCCAGCGGGCTTCCAGCCCTCTTCGGGGACCCGGATGGTGAAGACGCCGAACATCATAAAAATAAAGTAGAGGATGCCCATGGTGAGCCAGGTGTTCGGGATGGCTGCGTGGCCGCCAGCCTTGAAGAAGGCCATGAGGTGGGTCCCGAGCGGCGAACCGATCATGGCACCGCCACCAAAGCCCATAATGGCGAGTCCCGTCGCCAGTCCAGGACGATCGGGAAACCATTTAATCAATGTAGATACAGGAGAGATATAGCCGAGACCCAGCCCGATTCCTCCAATCACGCCATAACCCAGATAGATGAGCCATAACTGATGACTGCTGGCGCCGATTGCGGCAATCTCGAATCCCAGGCCGAAGCAGCATGCTGCCGCGAACATTGCCTTGCGCGGTCCGGCCGTCTCCAGCCACTTACCGAAGAGCGCCGCCGAGAGACCGAGCATGGCGATAGCCAGGGAGAAGATGTAGCCGATCTCCTTGAGGTTCCACTGTGAACCGTCGGCCGCGTGCAGCGCCAGCAAGGGGTTTTTGAAGACGCTGAATGCATACACCTGACCGATGGATAAGTGAACAGCCAGAGCGGCGGGAGGCACCAGCCAGCGGCTGAACCCAGGGTGAGCGACAGAACGGGATCGATCAAGGAACGAAAGAGCAGACATCCAAACCCCCTGTATCTATTTGTTGGATGAAGCTAAAGGCAGAAAAGCCGCGGGTAAAAACCCGACGATGCCCAGAGCCGGACTATCTAATTGTCATTTAAATGTTGCGGCGTCTTTCCTTCGCGCAATTTTCCTTTACGGTCCTATGGAACTCAGTCGCGAGGTGGGGTAGGTAAAGGGCGTCTGGCGCGTGCTATGCTGGCTGCCGTTTCGCCGCCAGTAATCTGGGTCGGCGATTCCATTTCCCGGGAGCGCTCAC
>DATBCB010000147.1:0-5578 GCA_036270675.1 Acidobacteriaceae bacterium
TTGTCGGCGACTGCAGCCGCTGGGACGAGCGATCCGCCTGCTGACGTTTGGTTCGGTGGCCGGCCTGGTGCTGGGCTGCTGGCGACGAAGGTGCTGTCGTACATCGTGTACCAGGCGTCGCCGCGCGATCCGATGGTGCTGCGCGGCGTGGTGCTGATCATGCTGCTGCTGGGCCTGATGGCTGCATGGATCCCGGCGCAGCGCGCACTGTCGGCCAATCCGCTGATGCTGCTGCGCGAGGAGTGACGCAGCCGCGATAGCCCCGAAATCCTTTCCCTTGACAACTAGGGTAAGGCAGGATTACGGTCTCTCTACCATCGCTGTCTAGGGAAGCGGATAGGGTAGAGAAATGGCGAAGAACGATTTGCAGGGCGCGCTCGACCTCCTGATTCTGAAAAGTCTTTCGCAGCTTGGCGCGATGCATGGCTACGGCATTGTCATGCATATCGAGCGCGTGACCGACGAGCTGATCAATGTGGAAGAGGGCTCGCTGTATCCAGCACTGCACCGCATGGAGCAGCACGGATGGGTGCGCGCGGAGTGGGCGGTGACAGAGGCGAGCCGCAAGGCGAAGTTCTACTCGCTGACGGCCGCGGGGCGGAAGCAGCTTGCCGCGCGAGAGAAGAACTGGGAACAGGTGGTGAAGGGCGTGCAGGCGATTTTGCTCTACGCGTGAGGTGAGCTATGGGTTTCTTCCGTCGGACGTTTCGTCGCATTGGGGCCCTGGGCAAGCGTGCGAAGCTCGACCGCGAGGTCGAGGATGAGCTGCGCGAGCACCTGCGGATGCGCATCGATGCCGATGTGACCAAGGGCATGAGCCCGGACGAGGCCATACGTCGTGCACGGCTGCGCTTTGGAAATCCTACGGTGGTGAAGGAACGCGTGGACGCGGAGGATGCGGCGCTTGGTCTTGAAAGTTTTTTCCGCGATGCGCGTTATGCCGTGCGCGGATTTGTGAAGAGTCCTGGCTTCACAATAGTGGCGGTGCTTACGCTGGCGCTTGGCATTGGCGCGAACACCGCCGTTTTTCAATTGCTGGATGCGGTGCGGCTGCGCAGTTTACCTATTCAGAATCCGGGAGAGCTTGCGGAGTTGCGCATCGTTGGTGGCAACACAGGTCTCGGCATCAACGACGGTCCTTATGCACACTTCACTGTCCCGATGTGGCAGGAGGTGCGCCGCCATCACGATCCATTTTCCGGCGTATTTGCGTGGCGTACGGCCGACGTGCTGGTTGGGAAGCTCAGTGAGGCGAAGCACGTGCACGGGCTCGAGGTGAGCGGAGAATTCTTCAATGTGCTGGGCATTGCTCCCTGGCAGGGACGGCTTATCGAGCCCCAGGACGAATCATCGTGCGAGCCGTCCAAAGCCGTTGCCAGCTATTCATATTGGAAGTCGCAGATGGGTGGGCAGCCCATCACTCCAAACACGACCATTCTGGTGGATGGCCGCGCAATACAGATATTAGGTGTTACTCCGCCCGGCTTCTTCGGACTTAGCGTGGGAGACAGATTCGATCTCGCCTATCCTACCTGCATACCACCGAATCCTCGCCGGGAGGTATTCAGCTTCTCGGTGATGGGACGCCTCAAGCCTGGATGGACGATCGAGCGTGCCTCGGCTTACTTCACGTCGCTAAGCCCAGGGCTCTTTGAGAGCACGGCGCCCACCGGATACAGCACGGAGACGATCAAGACATTCAAGTCGTTCCGGCTGGCGGCGCATCCGGCGGGCGGAGGCGTGAGTATGCTGCGCACAGCGTATGACTCATCGCTGCAGTTGCTGCTCGCCATTACGGGGTTGGTGCTGCTGATTGCCTGCGCAAATCTGGCCAACCTGATGCTGGCGCGCGCAAGTGCGCGGCAGCGGGAGATGGCGATCCGCATGGCGCTGGGCGCATCGCGAGGGCGGCTACTGCGACAACTGCTGATCGGCAGCAGCCTGCTTGCCATCAGCGGTGCAGTTATCGGCGTGTCACTGGCGCAACCGCTGAGCCGTTTGCTTGTGGCATCGCTAAGCACCAGCGACTATTCGATCCAACTGTCGATCGTCACCGACTGGCGTGTGCTGCTGTTTGCCGCCGGGGTGGCGGTGCTGACGTGCATCGTTTTCGGGACCTTCCCGGCGATGCGCGGGACCAGCGTCGATCCCATCAGTTCACTCAAGTCCGGCGAGCGAGGGACTGCGGGCAGCCGTGAGCGCTTTTCCGTGCAGCGGCTGCTTGTCATCACGCAGATTGCGGTGTCGCTGGTGCTGCTGGTGGGAGCCTTGTTATTTGTTCGCAGCTATCGGAACTTGATGACGATTGATCCTGGTTTTCGAGAGAGCGGCATCACCGTAGGTTTTTTTGGTTATCCGCTGGAAAAGATCAAGCCGGAGAACGAGGCCGCATTCAAGCGCCAGCTTGTGGATGACGTGGGCAGTGTGGCCGGTGTTCAGAACGCAGCCGGAACGACCAACGTTCTCTTGTCCGGAGGCACTTGGAGCCACGGGATGCGTGTGGGTGCGGCGGAAGGCTCGAGCCGTTTCACGTATGTGAGTCCGAGCTACTTTGCCACGATGGGGATTCCGTTACTGACTGGGCGCGGCTTTGCGGAGACCGACAGGGCAGATACTCCGTATGTGCTGATTGTGAACCAGGCCTTTGTGCGGAAGTATCTCGGCGCAACACAACCGCTAGGCCAACTGGTGCAGGTGATGCCGGAGCCGCAATACCCGGCGCGCACGTACCAGGTTGTGGGAACGGTGGCGGATACCAAGTACAACGATCTGCGGAAAGAGCCGGAGCCGATGGCCTTTGTACCGATCGAGCAGTTGCCGGCGACGGCGCAAGGGCCCTGGCTTGCGATGATGATTGCTTCCCCTGACGGCGCCGCCGCAATCACGGCGATTCGACACACGATTGCGAGCAGGCATCCCGACATGGTTCTGCAGTTCCAGGATTTTCAGCAGGGCATTCACGACAGCCTGGTGGGCGATCGCATGATGGCGATGCTCTCCGGCTTCTTCGGGCTGCTGGCGGCGTTGCTCGTGGTGATCGGGCTCTATGGCGTCCTCTCCTACTTCATCACACAGCGTCGTAGCGAGATTGGCATTCGCATCGCGCTGGGCGCGCACCGCTGGCAGGTGATTCGGCTTGTACTGCGCGATACCGCGTCCATGCTGGGGATCGGTGTGATGCTGGGAACGGCACTGGCGCTTATCGCGGGACGGGCAGCTACCACGATGCTGTTCGGGTTGAAGCCTTACGACATTGCGACGCTGGTCTTTGCCGTCCTGCTGCTCGCGGTGATTACTGTGCTGGCGAGCTGGCTGCCGGCGTGGAAGGCATCGCGGCTGAACCCGGTCGATGCGCTTCGCTGCGAGTAAGAGCAGGCTGCTCTATTTGATTCCGAAGGAAGGCGGCTCGTCGCCCTGATGGGTTCCCCAGGATTTGTTGGGTGTGTTGCTCAGTTCGAACTCGAGTGTGCCGCCTTTGAGGGCGAAGCGCATCGAGGTGAACCTGCGCAACCGCAGTTACACGCTGGGCTACCGCAGAGGCTACTACGCGACGGACACGGTGCTGGGTACTACCCGCGCGACTATGAATACAGCGGCGCTAGCTACGGCTGAGACGGGCGATCCGCTGACGCCGCTGATGCGTAGCGGGATGGCGAGCGCCACGCAGCTGCAGTATGAGGTGCGCGTGCAGCCGGTGACTCCACAGCCAGCAGACGATGCCGCCCACGTCGGCGGCAACGCGAAGGTGATGGGGCCGGTGACACGCTATCGGGCGGACTTCATGATTCACCGAGAGGCAGCCGGCGCGGTGACCGCGTCTGACGGGACGCGGCCGGAAAAGATGCAGGTGGAGGTGATTGCCTACGACCAAAACGGCAAGGCGCTGAACTGGCAGGCTGGTGCCATGAACCTGACTACTACGCGCGATGTGCAGGCGCAGGGGGCGGCGGCCATTCCCGCGCACATGGTGATCGATGTGCCAAAGGACGCGGTCTCTCTGGTCACAGGCGTCTACGACTGGAGCACGAACAAGGCGGGGACACGGGAGATTTTGATGAACAGTCTCCCGCTCCCCGCGACTGGGCAGCCTCCAGCGACTGCATCGGCGCGGCAAGGCTCCGCTCCTGCTTCCGCGCCGGCGCTGCTTCAGCGCACGCCGGAGGTCATAAAGGAGACAGTCAAGGCGGCACGCCACATTCATCTGGACGTTGTCATAACGGACGCATCCGGTCACGCGGTCAGCGGGCTCGAGCAGTCGGACTTCACGGTTCTCGACGATAACCGAGCGCAGCCGCTTGCGTCCTTCCATGCTGCGGGTGGTCTTACCGCAGAGCCGCCGGTGGAGGTCGTGCTGGTTCTGGATACGATGAACACCTCGTTTCAGCAAATGGCCGCGGTGCGTCAGGGCGTGGAGAAGTTTCTGCGGCAGAACGGCGGCCATCTTGCGTTGCCAGTCTCCGCGATCTTCCTTACGGATACCGGCATAAAGGCGAACCAGGCCACGCGTGACGGCAATGCGCTGGCGGCCGATATCGAGAGGCTGCCGATGCCCATGCATGTGATCAACACCGCGCAGGGGCTGGATGGCCTGATGCTGCGCTTCGGTCGCTCCGTCGATGCGCTAAGCCAGATGACGCGGACGACTGACTGATCTATGGTTTGCACCATGAGTTGGAAAAGAGACCCATAAGTCGAAAACTGGTGACACCGATAAATTGATACCCATAGCCCATTCGAGTCTCGGAGATTGATTGGGCTCAACTTTTCTAAGCAAAGTCCTGGCATGAAGAAAAATGCTGGTGGACCTCCAGGCTCTTCTTGCTCTCCTGGCCCGAAATCAGCTGACATTTCCGCGTGCCTGAAACCCATATTCTCAAGGGAGCGGAGTCTCGGTAGACTGAGGTCACCGATGAAAGCGAGCGATTCCAGTGCAATTGCGGTTCTGGCCGAAAAGCCTTCCGTGGCACGAGACATTGCCCGTGTGCTCGGAGCCGACAAGCGAGGCGAAGGCTATCTTCACGGGAACGGTTATGTGGTCACCTGGGCGATAGGACATCTTGTATCGCTCGCACAACCGCACGAGATCAATCCTCTATGGCGACAGTGGAGCTTCGATCGGCTGCCGATGTTGCCCGGCCAGTGGCCCCTGGTTGTCTACGAGCGAACCAAAGATCAGTTTGAAGTTATAAAGAAGATCCTGATCTCGCCTCGAGTATCGCGGATTGTGTGTGCCACCGATGCCGGCAGAGAAGGAGAGCTGATCTTCCGCTATATCTACGAGGCAGCTCAGAGCAAGAAGCCGGTAAGCCGACTTTGGATCTCCTCTCTGACTCCGGATGCCATCCGGAAGGGGTTCGACAAGCTTCGTCCTGGCAGTGAGTACGATCGACTGGCCGATGCGGCGAATGGAAGAAGTCGAGCCGATTGGCTCGTTGGTATGAATCTCTCGCGTGCGTATTCGCTGCTTTATCGTGAGGAGCTTTCTGTCGGGCGAGTGCAGACGCCGACCTTGGCCATGCTTGTAGATCGCGAAGTGGCCCTCCGGCGCTTTGTCTCCGAAGACTACATCGAAGTCGTC
>DATBCB010000148.1:0-21677 GCA_036270675.1 Acidobacteriaceae bacterium
CGTATCAGCCGCAACTGGAAAATGTCATCCTGCCGCAGCCGGAGGACCTGTTCCGCGCGATCGAGGGATTGGCGAAGTTTTAGTCCACAGGCCTGGTTTTCTCACGCAGTGACCGCCGCATGAAGCCACGTGAACCGCAGGCAGAACCGTGTCCAAGCTTCCGGCAGGTAAAATACGGACAATCCAACCGGACCATCAGGATCCAGAATGCAACGACGCGTACTGTTTGTGGACGATGAATCCGTCATCCGCATCACCCTCTCAGCCATACTCAGCCGGTACGGCTTCGAGGTAAGCACCGCGGCATCTGTTGCTGAGGCGTTGCAGAAGATCACCTCGCAAACCTTCGACGTGCTCTTGTCGGACCTGAACATCGGCAATCCCGGCGATGGTCTGACGGTGGTGAGCGCCATGCGCAGGACGCAGCCGGAGGCGGTGACGATGATCCTTACCGGCTATCCGGCTTTCGAAACTGCGCTCGAAGCGATTCGCCAGCAGGTGGACGACTATATCGTGAAACCGGCCGATATTCCCGCGCTGGTGAACACCATCGAAAACAAGTTGGCGACCCCGCCGCGGCAACGGCATCTGCCACCGCCCAAGCGTGTGGCGATGATCCTGCAGGAACACCAGCAGCAAATCGAGGAGCTGTGGCTTTCAGCCGTGGAAAGCGATGGCGCGCTGTCACGGATGGCTGTGAAGAAAGATCAGCGGCTGCATTACCTCAGAGGCATTCTCGCAGAAGTGATTCGCGCGGCGCAGTCGTACTCTGGCGAAGAGACCGCGGAACACAAGCTCTCCTCCGGCGGGTACGATCGCAAGCGCGATTTAGAGGGATATACGCCAACCATGATGCTCACCGAGTTCTGCCTGCTGCGTAGTGTCGTGGCCCAGGTGGTTCAGGAAAATCTGCTTGCGGTGAATCTCAGCTATCTGGTGCCGGACCTCGCGCGGGTCAACGAAAGCCTGGACGAGCAGGCGAAGGCAGCGCTCACGACGCTATCTGAATACACAAACACCTCCCGCTAGTTGTTCCGTTCGGCGCGCGCCGGTGCGAGGAAACGCTCCAGCGCGGACGCGGTCGCGGGATCTTCCAGCGCTGTGCTGCGCACGGTTGTCAAGGGAGGTGCTGCGTTCCCGATGTAGCTGGGAGCAGATGCGTTCGCTGGCAGCAGGAACAGCTTGTCCAGCGACCTGGAGCTCAACGCAGCCGCGGGATTGAAGCGGTCCCGTGCCAACACGCGTACGGGGAGGATGTGAGTCCACGACGGCGCTTCGAGCAGCCCCAGGATGGGTGGTTGAGGGTCGATCATGACCAGCCGATCCAGCTCCGGATGTTGGTCAGTGAGGTTGGCGCCGATCGTGGCCCCCAGTCCGCGGCCGACAACGATCACATGGCGCGGGCCGACGTGGCGCATGCTGGCGAGGTAGTAGAGGGCAGCGTCGGCATCCTGGTTCCAATGCTTCTCCGAGGGCTTGGCCCATTCGCTTTTGCCGAAGCCGCGCGGATCGAACGCGAAGACATCCTTGCCCAGCGCATGCAGTGCCAGAATGTCCGGCAATGCGTCGGCGAGCGATCCGCGCGCCTCATGCAGATAGAGGATCGCCGTCGGCTGCCGCTCGCTGCTGTTTGCCGGAACCCACCAGCCATCGAGCCGTGTCTTGCCAGTCTCCGTGGCATCGAAGCGGACCTCTTCGAAGGGCACGTTGTGACTGGAGGGCGTGCCGGCGACCCCGTGCGTGGGGTGGAAGATGAGCTGCCATTGGCCCTGCCAGAAGAGCAGTCCGATCGCGAAGTAAATCGCGACGAGCGATGCCACGACCATCAGGCCGATGCCGCCGAAAATCCAACCATGTGCGATCAGCGGGTTGCGCGGACGCAGAGGATCGTCGAAGTGCGACGACGGCGTTGGCCGGATGGGTGCAGACATGCCGCTCAGCCGAACGCCAGCTCGTCTGCAGACTCGAGAGGCGTGCCGCAGACGCGGCAAATGACGGCGGAGCAGTCTCCGCAGGTAAGGGGATCGCTGACGGGACGGGCGCAGTTGGGGCACCAGAGGGCTGCTGGCGCGGAATCCTGCGTAGGTGGTGGCTTCACTTCCGGCATGCGATTCCAGCGTAGCAGCCGGGATGGTACGTCTTCCAGTGACGACGCCGTACACTGCGTTTAGCAAGCAAAGGGAGCGGGATCGCAGGATGACGCAATGGGTACGCATTGGCGCAGTGTCCGAGATGCCGGTCGAAGGTCACGCAAAGGCATTCGAGGCTTCGGGCATACCGATCTGCGTGGCGCGGATTCACGGCCAGCTCGCGGCGCTGCACAATGAGTGTCCGCATCATGGCGCGCTGCTCTCCGAGGGCACGATCGAGCGTGGGCGCGTGGTGTGCGCGTGGCATGGCTGGAGCTTCGATCCAAAAACCGGCGCGGAGCTGCGCAATCCGCTGGGCAGTGCGACGGTGTATCCGCTGCGGGTCGATGGCGATGACGTGATGTGTGAGATGTAATCCTTTTCACAAATACGGTGTTTTCACCAGCGTCTGAGCGGAGCAGCTTTTCTTGACGGAAAAGCTGCGCTGACAAGGTATTACGAATCCTAAATCTTTTGTGAAAAGGTGTAACAAGCGATGCCACAGAAGAGTGAATCAGCGAAGAATGGTGCCGCGAAGAATCAGCTAGTCATTCCGCCGGGAGCAGCCAACGACCCGAAGGCTTTTGAGCTGGTGCGCGCATGGGTGGCACAGGGCGATCTGCACGTCAGTATGCAGATGGGTGGCTGGGACGACCCGACAGCATGGGGTGTGGTTCTGGCGGACCTGGTGCGCCACGTCGCCCGCTTTTATGCCGAGCAGAAGCATCTGCAACCGGAGCAGACCATAGAGCGGGTGCGGGGGGCGATGGATAGAGAGTTGGATGGGGAAGAGGAATCGCCGGAGGGCGGCCGGGTGCAGTGATGCGGGCCCGCTAATAATCCTGGCCCGCTAGAAGGTCCACTCCTGTGTCAGCGGGATGTTGAAGTCCGAGTAGCGGATCCAGCGCGGACGAATGACAAACCATGTGATGTGCGGCCACTGAATGCGTTCGACCCCATCCGGCCAGGTCGCGAAATACATCGGCTGAAGGCGTACCAGCGCATCATCGGCAAGCTCTTCGGCGATGCCTTCGTACTGGGCTGTGCGTTCATCACCGCCGCCAACCGTATTGCCTACCGTGAACGAGACGCGAGAATTGGCTTGCAGGTTTCGATACTTGCGCGTGGTTCGCAGCGTATCGAAGATAAGCTCCAGATCAGGCGTTACCGCATAGCCGACCAGCGCGGCCTGCGGCTCCCCCGATGGAGCAAGCGTGCCGAGCACGCCGAGCCGCTGGCTGCGCAGGTAGGCGAGCAGTTCTGTCTTTTCCATCGCGTTGCCTCGCTTCGTGCGTGAGCCTCCGCGTCAGGAGGGCGGAGTTTCAGGAGGCTGCTGCCACGATCTTGCTGAAGGATGCGGGATCCAAGGACGCGCCGCCCACGAGAGCTCCATCGATGTCTGGCTGTGCGCAGAGTTGAACTGCGTTGTCCGGCTTGACGGAGCCGCCGTAAAGGATGCGCATCGCCTCACTGGCCCGCTTGCCGAGGAGTTGCGCGACTTCGTGCCGGATCACGGCGTGCGCCTCTGCTGCAATCTCGGGGGTTGCCGTCTTGCCGGTGCCGATGGCCCATACCGGCTCATACGCGATCACGATGGGTGGGGCTTGCGCTGCGTCCACGTTCTCCAATGCGCGGCTGGTCTGCCGGCGCAGCACCGCTTCTGTCTCGCCGTTTTCGCGTTGCTCCAGGTGCTCACCGATGCAGACAATCGGGACTAACTTGGAGCGGAGGGCAGTGTGCAGCTTTTTATTCACCAGCTCATCGGTTTCGCCGAAGTGCTGACGCCGCTCCGAATGACCGATCAGCACATGGGTTGCGCCTGCCGCGACCAGCATGGGCGCCGAGATCTCCCCGGTGAAAGCACCTTCGTCGGCGAAGTACATGTTCTGCGCGCCCACCAGCAGCGCGGACCCTTTGGCAGCATCCACTGTGGCAGGAATATCGATGGAGGGGGGGAAGATGGCCACCTGAGCGTTCCCAGGAGTTGGAGTCTGAAGAAACGTGGTGATGAAGGAGCGAGCCTCGGCAGGAGTCTTGTACATCTTCCAGTTTGCGGCGAGCAGGGGAATGCGCATGGTTCCTTTCAGGCGATGCAGAACTGAGGTGGGAAAGCGAGAGGGTCAATCGTGATGGGAGATGGCTTTAATCTGCGGGACGACCCCGGGCTGCCGTCCGAAGGAAATGGGGACGATCTTGCCTTTGCGCGAGCGCGGCTTCGATTCCTGCGGTCCCCAGTAGTTCGCAATGGAGTAGCTGGGCGCATCGGGAAAGGTGCGGTCGAGGCTGGTACCCAGCCCTACGCCCGCGAGCAGGCCGCAGAGGCCGGCTATAAGCAGGACAATACCCTGAACGATGCCGGAACCGAGAGAGTGCTGCAGATGGCCGTGCTCGATCCAGCGCAGCAGATGTTGCTCCGCGGAGATGCTGATGCCGCCGCAAACAACAAACCCGAGCGGCGCCAGCAGGAGCCGGTAGCGCCAGGGATGCAGGGAGCGCACGAAGGTCCCGGCAAAGCCCGCGATAACGAACGCAATGACACCGCTGAACAATATGGCGGCGTTCAGCAAGAACACAGAAGGCACGGCAGATTCCCTCATCAGCCCCAGGGGATAAGGTCACTAGCAGATTACGGCTTCTTGCGCAATGCTTCAACCCCAGGCAGCTTTTTCCCTTCAAGGAATTCGAGCGAAGCCCCGCCGCCTGTGGATATATGGGTAATTCGGTCCGCCACTCCCGCCTGCTTGATGGCCGAGACCGAGTCGCCGCCGCCGACGATCGAGACCGCGTCCCGGTTGCCGGCCACCAGCTCTGCGATGGCCACGGTGCCATGCGCAAATGCCGGCATTTCAAAGACTCCCATGGGTCCGTTCCAGACGATCGTGCCGGCGTCTGCGATCTCGCCGGCGAACAGGTCGACCGTCTTGGGGCCAATATCGAGGGCCATCCACTCGGCTGGGAAGGGCTCGTCGCCCTCGACTACTTTGGTCTTTGCGTCGGGCGCAAATCGATTTGCCAGCACATGATCGACGGGCAGGTGAAAGCGCACACCCCGGCTTTTAGCTGAGGCAATGGCCTGCCGGGCCAGGTCGAGCTTGTCCACTTCCACCAGAGATTTGCCGACTTCCTGACCTTGCGCTTTGAGGAAGGTGTAGGCCATGCCGCCTCCGATGAGGATGGCATCGACCTTGGTGAGCAGATTGTCTATCACCTGAATCTTGTCCGAGACCTTTGCGCCACCCAGGATGGCGATGAACGGCTTCGCCGGATTGGTGAGCGCCTTACCCATGTAGTTCAGCTCTTTTTCCATGAGCAGTCCGGCGACGGCGTGGTGCACGAAGTGAGTGATGCCTTCAGTGGAAGCGTGCGCGCGATGGGCGGAACCGAAAGCGTCGTTGACATAGATCTGGCACAGGCCGGCAAGCTTCTTCGCGAAGACCGGATCATTGGCCTCTTCTTCGGCGTAGAAGCGAAGGTTCTCCAGCAGAAGCACCTTGCCGTCTTCCAGCTTGTTGGCGAGCTCGCGCGCCAGCTCGCCGACGCAGTCCGGCGCGAAGGCGACATTTACCTGCTCGCCGATGGCGTGGTCGAGCATGACGCGGAGTCGATCGACGATAGGGCGCAGGCTGTACTTCGGATTCGGCTTGCCCTTGGGGCGGCCGAGGTGGGAGCAGAGGATGACCTTGGCGCGATGGCGGAGCGCGAACTCGATCGTCGGCAGAGTTTCGCGGATGCGCGTGTCATCCAGGATTTCGGTGCCATCCTCGGACAGGGGCACATTGAAGTCGACGCGGATCAGCACATGCTGGTGTTGCAGTTGATTGGTGCCCTCGGTGAGGCTGCGAATGGAGGGAATGTGCATGATTGGCAGCTTAGCTTTCTGCGCGATCGAGAACAGCATCGGCTTCAATCTCGATGCGCCATGAGGGGTTGAGGAGTGCGGCGACGACAACCATCGTCGCGGCGGGGCGGATATCGCCAAAGAGTTCGCCGTGGACCTTTCCGACGGCCTCCCAGTCCGCGGCGTGCGTGAGATACATGCGGGTGCGCACGACATCGCGCAGCGTGGCGCCGGCATTGGTGAGCGCCTGCTCGATGATTTTGAAAACCTGACGCGTCTGGTCTTCGGCGGAGGCCTGATCCGCACCGACGGGGCCGGTTCCGGAGACATGCACTGCGTTTCCAACGCGAACCGCACGCGAGAAGCCGATGCGCGGTTCGAAGGGGGAACTACCCGAGATGTTCTGTCGTGCCGGCATTTTGAATGATCGTGAGGAGCGAGAGTTCCATCGCTGCGAGAACTTTAGCGCAGTCCTCGCTCGCGTCAGTAATGCAGAACGGAACGCCAGGTGGTTGTACTGCTGACGCTCCGTGAAATGCGGGTATGGCCGGAAGCCGCTTACTTGTCTGGAATTTCTTCCTTAGAGCCCCTTCTTTTCCAGGAAGAGAATCAGGTCGCGGATCCGGTTGGAGTAGCCCCACTCGTTGTCGTACCAGGAAATGACCTTCACCATGTTTCCGATGACCTTGGTGAGCGGTGCATCGATGATAGAGGAGAGCGGGTTGCCCTTGTAGTCGGCCGAGACGAGCTCGTGCTCTTCCACGCCGAGAATGCCCTTCAGCGGACCAGCGGCATGTTTCTTAAGCGCGTCGTTCACGCTCTGCACGCTGACCGGCTTCTCTACCGTGACGGTGAGATCGACAACCGAGACGACCGGGGTGGGTACGCGAAGCGAGAAACCGTCGAGCTTGCCCTTGAGCTGCGGCAGGACCAGGTGGAGGGCCTTGGCGGCCCCGGTCGACGTCGGAATAATCGAGAGTGCGGCGGCGCGGGCGCGGCGGAGGTCTTTATGAGGAAAGTCGAGCGTGACCTGGTCGTTGGTGTAGCTGTGGATGGTGTTCATCAAGCCGTTGATGATGCCGAATTCTTCATCCAATACTTTCGCTAGTGGCGCCAGGCAATTGGTGGTGCAGGACGCATTCGAGATGACGTGGTGGGCCTTCGGATCGTACTTGTTCTCGTTGACGCCGAGCACGACTGTGAGGTCGTCGTTGGTGGCGGGAGCCGAGATGATGACCTTCTTGACCGGTCCCTGCAGGTGGGCTTTGGCCTTGGTTGCGTCGGTGAAGTGTCCAGTGGACTCGACTACAACCTGGGCACCGACCGAGGACCAGTCGAGCTTCGCCGGATCGCGCTCGGCGAATACTTTGATCTTCTTGCCATCGATGGCAATGAAGTCGTCGCCAGCCGTGATGTCGTGATGCAGGTTGCCAAGGATGGAATCGTACTTGAGCAGATGCGCCAGGGTTGCGGGTGAGGTCAGATCGTTAACCGCGACGAATTCGAGATCGGATTTGCCAAGCGAAGCGCGAAGAACGTTGCGGCCGATGCGGCCGAAGCCGTTGATGCCTACCTTCACTGCCATCTAAATAAGGTCTCCTCAGGAGGGTTCGTGGGAAGTGTCGCGAACAGGCCAGCGCTGCAACTCGGCAGTGCTGCACGACCTTCACTGTTTTCGATGCTATAGCATTTTCGGTAATACTGCGGGTAGCGGGGTTTCAGCAGGCGTGGCTCTCGCGTCAAGAAAAGCCGCAGGGCAAATCGTTGGACGGTCTACGCGAATGCAGGAAAGGCTATAGCACCTCAGCTTCGGACGGGCAGGGTGGTTGCACACTTATTGCGGCAGAGGTGTGACCTGTGTACGATCCACGTAGGCGCGGCTGGATGCGCCACGCCAGCGAGCCACACCACGATGAGACGACGTTCGAAACGCGCGCCCAACTTATCCGAGCAGACTGGAAGAATCGGGCAGGAGCTGCCCGCGAATCAACCTGCGCCTTTGCAGCCCAACTATGCCAGCGCGGACTATCGGCCATCCTCAGCGCAGTCCGCGCAAGCGAAATCCTCCGATGTGAAGGCCCCTGGAACAGCGAACCCCGGAACGGTGAACCCGGGAACGGTGAAGGAGACGCCCGTGGTGGGTAGCGATCTGGACGATGTGGCTCGCCAGAGTGATGCTGCCGCCGACGGCAGCACTGGGTCTGTTGAGGCCGAGCCGATACCGGAAGGCAAGCTGGTGTTGGAGACGCAGCCGGAATCGCCCTCCGCGGTACCGCCCGAGCCGGCCACTGCGGCGCGTCCGTCGCGCGGGTTCGTGGTGCTGACGATTGGGCTGCCCGGCTCCGGTAAGACGACATGGTTCAAACGGCGTGGCGTCACACCGCTGTCCAGCGATCTTCTTCGCACGATCCTGTTTGACGACATCACGGAGCAGCGCTATCAGGGCCTGGTGTTCTCCACGCTGCGCTCGCTGCTGCGCGCGCGCCTGATCGCGAAGATGCCGTGGAACTATGTGGACGCCACGAATCTGTCGCCGCATGAGCGCCGCCAGTGGATCAAGATGGCCAAGAGCTTCGGCTACGATGTGCAGGCGGTCTTCTTCGATGTGCCGTTCGAGGTCTGTATGGACCGTAATCGGCGGCGCGAACGCACGGTGAGCGATGAGACGATGCATAAGATGGCGGAACGCCTGCGTCCCCCCAGCTTCAAGGAAGGCTTTTCGAAGATCACGGTGGTCCGCGTGAAGGGTCAGCCAGCGCCCACACCGGAGAGTGCGATGAGCGCGCCGGTTCCCCCGGATGCAATTGGCCCCGATGGGGACGGGGACGACGACGGCGAAGAGCAGTGATTCGCCGGAAATGCTGAATGAGGCCGGGCGCGTCCCGGCCTCTTGCTTTCGGAGAAGGCATGAGTAGGACGCCAGCCATCGAGTTCCGCAACGTGCACTATCGCCTGCCGGACGGACGAGCGCTGCTCAACGATGTGACGCTGGAAGTGGCGACGGGCACCACCGTGGCCTTGCTGGGAAAGAGTGGATCCGGCAAGACGACGCTCCTGCGTGCCGTGAACCGGATGCACGGCATCAGCGGGGGCGATGTCCTGGTACGCGGGCGCTCAATCTTCGAGCAGGACCTCATTGCGCTGCGCCGCTCGATCGGCTACGTCATCCAGGAGACGGGGCTCTTCCCGCATTTCACGTTGGAGCGCAATATCGGGCTTGTGCTGGAGATCGAAGGCAAGCCGCGGGCCGCGATCCACGAGCGAGCGTGTGAATTGATGGAGATGGTCGGCCTGAGTGCGAGTGAGTTCGCACGCCGGATGCCGCACGAACTCTCCGGCGGACAGCGGCAGCGTGTCGGGCTCGCACGCGCGCTCGCCGCAGGACAGGACATATTGCTGATGGACGAGCCGTTCGGCGCACTCGACCCGCTGACGCGCGCTGAGATGCAGGATGTGCTGCGGCACCTGACGTTGCAGGTACACCGAAGCGGTACGAGGCCGACTGTGCTGCTGGTGACGCACGACCTGGATGAGGCGCTGTATCTGGCCGAGCGTGTGGTCCTGGTCGAGGACGGCGGCATCACTGCAAATCTGCCCGCAGAGCAGTTTCTTTCGTCACCGGTACCAGCGGTTCAGGCGTATGTGCGGGCGGTGCATCGCGGCGCGGAGGCACGCTCGTGATCGAAGGCTCCGGCTTCCTTCAAGAACACTGGGATGAGATCACGATGCTGACACTGGAGCATCTTTGGCTGACGGGCGCGGCGATTCTGTTTGCGACGGCGATTTCCATTCCGCTCGGCATCCTGCTGGCACGCAACCATCGTCTGGCGCGGCCGGTGCTTGGCGTGGTGAACACGCTGCAGACGATTCCGAGTCTGGCGATGTTCGGCTTCCTGCTGCCGCTGCCGTTCATTGGTGAGCGCGCGGCGCGCATCGCCATTGTGGCGCTGGTTGCGTATGCGCTGCTCCCCATCGTTCGCAATACGTATGCGGGCATCAGCGGCGTGGATGCGACGGTGATGGACGTGGCCGAGGCTGTCGGCATGACGAGCTGGCAGCGGCTGCGCAAGGTGGAGCTGCCGCTGGCAATGCCGTTCATCCTGGCAGGACTGCGCACGGCGACGGTGACCTGCGTGGGAATTGCAACCATCGCCGCTGCGGTAGGCGCAGGTGGACTGGGCGAGTTTATCTTCCGCGGCGTTGCGTCTGTGGACAACAGGCTGGTGCTGGCCGGGGCGGTGCCTGCGGCGCTGCTTGCGCTGGCAGCAGATGGCCTGCTGGGGCTGCTGGAATGGAGGCTGCGCGTGCCCGGTGCAGGGCAGTCGTGAGACGCAGTCTTGTGCTTGCGGTGATGTTGAGCTGGTCTGTTTTTGGGCTGGTGGGCTGTGCTCCGCCGCGACCGAATCGTCCTGTCATTGGCGCGAAGAACTTTACCGAGCAGGTGCTGCTGGGTGAACTGCTGGCGCAGCACATCGAGGCGCGCACCCGGCTGAAGGTCGACCGGCGCTTTTATCTGGCGGGCAGTTACATATGTCAGCAGGCACTGGAGGCCGGACGGATCGATGGCTACGTGGAGTATACGGGCACGGCGCTGACCGCGATCCTGAAGCAGCCGGCGGACAAGGACCGTGCGCGCGTTCTTGCGACCGTACAGCGGCTTTACCGGGAACGGTATGGAGTCGATGTCGGGGAGTCGCTGGGGTTCGAAAACACCTTTGCGATGATCGTCCGCAGCGACGACGCGGAGCGGATGCATGTGGCCAACCTGAGCCAGGCCGCGGCCGTTGCCTCGCACTGGAAGCTTGGCGTTGGCTATGAGTTCGAAGAGCGACCGGATGGTCTGCGCGGTCTGGAGGCAGCGTACGGCTTGAAATTCGATGGTCTGCCGCGCACGATGGATCTGGGACTGCTCTATCGCGCGATCGAGCAGCGGCAAGTGGATATCATCGCGGGGAACTCGACCGATGGGCCTATTCAGCCGTTGCACCTGACGGTGCTCGCGGACGACCGTCACTACTTTCCGCCGTACGATGCTGTGCCGCTCATCCGCGAGGAGGCCTATCGCCGCTGGCCGCAGATGCGGGCGGCGGTGGCCGAACTTGCGGGGAAGATCGATGCCCAGGAGATGCAGGCGATGAATGAAGCGGTGGATGGGCAGCACCGGGATCCGGCCGACGTGGTGCGGGAGTTCCGGGATAAGAAGGGATTGTGACTGATACTGTGACAAATCCGCAAGCGACACCGCCAGAGCCGTGGCTGCGAGGCACGCTCACGGATGTGCCCGCGGTGATTCGAGCCGTGCTGCACGCGCTTGAACTGGCGCATGAGGATGCGGATCGCTGGTGCGGCGACATGACTGGAGTGGAAGTGAATGCAAGGCCAGCCGGGCTGCCTTCGGTCGCGTCTCAGCTACGGCACATTATCGGCAGTATGGACAGGCTGCTGACCTACGTTGAGGGACACGAGCTGAGCGAGGCACAGTTGGCGGAGCTTGGAAGAGAGGCCGATGGCGCCATGCCGCACGTGTTGTTGCGTGAATTCGGCAAATCCATCGAACGGGCGCGCCAACGAATTCGTGGCTTTATCGGAGCGGATTTTGAGGCGGAACGCTTCGTCGGTCGCAAGCGATTGCCGACGACGCTCGGCGGTCTGCTGGTGCATATCGCGGAACACACGCAGCGGCATGCCGGGCAAATGGTGACGACGGCGAGGATCGTAAAGGCGTCGCGAGACGCAGCTACTTCGCCTCAGCCTCGCTGAACAGGTGTCCCATCTGCGCCTGCTTGGTTTCGAGGTAGCGCTCCGCGAGCGGCGATGCTGGCGGAACCTCGGCTGAGATGCGCTCCACGACGCGGATGCCGTGCTCTTCGAGCGCGGCAATTTTCTCCGGATTGTTGGTGATGAGCCGTACGGCATGAACGCCCAGTAACTGCAGCGCGCGTGCGGGGATTTCGAAGACGCGGCAGTCCGCCTTGTAGCCGAGCTCAAGGTTGGCCTGGATGGTGTCGAGGCCTTTGTCCTGCAGTTCGTAGGCGCGCAGCTTGGCCATCAGGCCAATGCCGCGACCCTCCTGCTGTTCGTAGATCAGGATGCCCGCGCCCTCATCGCGGATGCGCTGCATCGCGAGCTCGAACTGCTGGCGGCAGTCGCAACGCAGCGAGCCTAAAACATCGCCGGTGAGGCATTGGGAATGAATGCGGACGACCGGCGGCACAGCGTGGATGTTGCCGAGCACCAGGGCGATACAGCCTTCCACTCGGCGCGAAGGAGGTGGATCGCCGGGCCGACAGGGCTCGGGTTCCGTGATGATGCCTTCGAAACCATGGACGCGGAAATGTCCCCAGCGGGAAGGGAAGTCTGCCTCCGCTATCTTGCTGACCGAGATGGAGGGCATGCTTAGATTATAGTCGTGGAGCGATTGAGCGTTTGTCACTGTGTTGTCGTGTACGGCCAAATTTTGCGAGCGTGCCTTCTCTTAAGAGAAAAGCCACGCAGCGGATCGCGCTTTTATATACACCTACAGTGAAAACGCTCACGGCCTTTGCCAGGACACGCGATTGACGATGTACGAGCCACGGTTGATCCTGATCTCGCTGTTGATCAAGCTGGGCATCGCTGCCGCGGTGTCGAGTGCGCTTGCGCGGTCGCGCGTCTTCAAACGCCTGCTGTTCGCAGAGGATCGCACGGCGGGCGAGACGATCGGACTGCTGGCCTGCATTTGCATTCCACTTACGCTGGGCGTCTGGGCCCGCGTGACGGTGCCGAACTTTCTGGCAGCGGATATCGCCTTTGAGACGACGGTGATTCTGGGCGTGCTGCTCGGGCCATGGTGGGCCGCGGTGGGCGGCGCGTTTCTGTCGATTCCCGCCATGCTGCACGGCGAATATCTGACCTTGCCAGTCCATCTCTGCGTGGCGCTGATTGCAGGCCTATACGGTCGGCTGGTGGAGCCGGAAGAGGTATGGTCGTTTTCGCCCTTCATCGATCTGAGCATCTACCGCTGGGTGCGGCGTAACCTGGCGCGGCCACGGCTGGATCGCCAGATCTTGCTTCTGGTGTTGATTGTCGGGATGCAGATGGCACGCATGGAGCTCGCGAAGTTGTATCCGCATCTGCTGTTCGTGCTCGATACCCGCAGCTGGGTGGTTCGTTTGGCGATTTATGCGTGCCCCGCTGTCGTGGTGGGCATCCCGCTCAAGATATGGAACGCCATTCAGATCGAACAGAAGCTGGAGGAGCAGAAGCGGTTGCTGCTGGAGGCGCGACTGGATGCGCTGCAGCGGCAGATCAATCCCCATTTTCTCTTCAATACGCTGAACTCGATCGGATCATTGGTGCGTTTCCGTCCCGAGATGGCCCGGGAGATGATTGTGCGATTGGCGAACATTCTGCGCGCGCTGCTGCGCGAACACGACACTTTCGTTCCATTTCGCGATGAGCTTGCCTTTACGGACGATTACCTCGGTATCGAGGTAGTGCGGTTTGGCGCCGACAAGTTGCGCGTCGAACGCGAGATTGAACCGGAGACGCTGGAGGTGATGGTGCCGAGCATGGTGCTGCAGCCGCTGATTGAAAACAGCATCAAGCATGGACTGGAGCCGCGCCTCGAAGGTGGTACGGTGACGCTGCGCAGCCGGGTGCGTGAGGGCAGGCTGGTGGTGGACGTGGAAGACGACGGCGTGGGCATTATGCCGGCGCGGGCGGCCGCGGCGGGTGCGGTCAGCGCGCAGAACCGGTCGGGAAATGGCATCGGAATAAAGAACGTCCGCGAACGGCTCGATGTGCTGTACGGCGGTGAGGCGCGCTTTGAAGTGGAGAGCCGCCCGGGACGAGGCACGCGCGTCACGCTGGAGATGCCGATGATGTATTACTCGGCGGATGGATCTGCCGGCACGTCCGCATAGTTTAACGGGCAGGCTGCTGGAGCACCTGCTCATAGTACGACTCGTAGAGCGGGATGATGCGGGATGCACAGAAGTGGTCCTGCGCGGTCTGCCGCGCGGCGGCGCCCATGGTTTCGAGCCGCTCCGGATCCTTCAATAGCTGGATCGCGCATTGCGCCATACCTTCAACGTCGCCGACGGGGAAGAGGCAGCCGGTGACACCGTGTTCGATGAGCTCCGGTACGCCGCCGACGCGGGTCGCAATGGCGGGAACACGGCAGGCCATCGCCTCGAGCGCGGCAAGTCCGAAGGATTCGAGCTCACTCGGCATCAGCATCAGGTCGGCGAGCGGAAGCAGCTCGGTCACGCTGTCCTGTTTGCCGAGAAAGTGCACGCGCTCGCGTATGCCGAGACTGAAGGCGAGCATCTCGGCCTGGGAGCGATCCGGACCATCGCCCACGAGCATGAAATGTGCAGGGACTTCCTTCGCGATGCGCGCGAAAATCTGGACGCAATCCGTGACCCGCTTCACGGGGCGAAAATTGGAGAGATGGATCAGGAGTTTTTCCCCCTCCGGCGCCCAGGCTTTGCGCGCCTCTGCACGCGCGGCCGGGTCCATGGGCGTGTAGACATCGCAGTTCACGAAGTTGGGGATGGATTCGATGGGCCGTTTGATCGAAAAATCGACGAGCGTTTTGTCGCGCAAGTACTTCGAGATGGCGGTGACCCCGTCGCTCTGCTCGATCCCGAAGCGCGTAATGGGCAGATAGGAGCGATCCATGCCGACGAGGGTTACGTCTGTCCCATGAAGCGTTGTGATGAACGGCAGACGGCGCCCCTGCACGGCACACATCTGGCGAGCGAGCAGCGCGCTGATGGCGTGCGGAATGGCGTAGTGCACGTGCAGCAGTTCGAGACCGTAGTAGGTTGCCACCTCGGCCATGCGCGTCGACAGCGCGAGCGAGTAGGGCGCAAATTCGAACAGGGGATAGTTGGAGACGGGCACCTCGTGATAGAGGATGTCGCGCTCGCGGCCGCCGAGACGAAAGGGTTGTGAATAGGTGATGAAATGCACCTGGTGTCCGCGTGCTGCCAGCTCAATGCCGAGTTCGGTGGCGACGACGCCGCTGCCGCCGTAAGTGGGATAGCAGGTGATGCCGATCTTCATGGGCTGTACCCGTTCGCCTTTTTGAAGTAGTGGCTGATTGGACGCGGTGCCGCCGCGCGACGATTCAGCTTGTGAACTCACCGTAGTGCATCAGGTCGATGCGCGGCAGGTCTTCGGGCGGATTTTCGAGCGCATGGAGCAGGGCCACGCGTTCGGTTTCGCGGGCGGTTACCAGACGCGTGCCGGCACGCCGCAATGCGCCGTCGACATAGCCGGGATGGCAGACGAGCTCCCACGTGCCTGGCGGCATGTTGCGCAGCAGCCGGAGGACATACGCGGCATCAAAGGTGCCGGTGGCGAGCACCCCCAGGGCGCCGTCGGTGGTGCGCAACCGTGCGGCGCGCACAGAGCGCAGAAACTGCTCACGAAACAGCCGCAGCGTGCGCACCTGGAGGCGACGCGTCCTGGGAGCCTTCTCTGTGAGGCGCAGCGACCAGTCCGGCTCGAAGGGATTGCGGATGGCCGGGACATTGCACGCGCGCGCGGCGCGAATGAGCGGCCCGAGCACGCGCGGGAACATGTGGGTGTGCTTGTGGGTGTCCAGATGGGTGACGGTGATACCGGCGGACTGGAGCTGACGAATCTGCGCGATGGCTTCGCGCTCGATCTCACGGGAGGCAATGCGGCCGCCGAAGAGGTCCACCATGAACGTGGTGAGGCTGGAGCGCAGGCGGCCTTCCGGCGCAAGCGTGGGGAGTTCGGCTGGATGCAGCTCCGGCCTGCCATTTACAAGGACGACGTGGCATCCTACGCCGAGCGAAGTTTGCACAAAGGCCGAGTGCACTGCGTCGCGGAAGGCGCGACCCGTTGCCATCAGGGTTGTGGAAGGCAGCACTTCAGCCGCGTTCAGTTCCAGAACGGCGCGGTTCACGCCTTCCGTCAGACCGAAATCATCGGCATTGATGATGAGGCGGCGCTCCGCCGGCTGCGGGGTATCCACGCCACGAGTCTAGCAAGCACCGACGCAGGCGCGGGGCGGCATTGACCCGATTGCGGCGCTTCCATAGACTCGGAGGAGCCTCCACGCAACGGCAACAGCGTCGATGGGCGGATAGCTCAGTTGGTTAGAGCGCCTGCCTTACAAGCAGGATGTCGGGGGTTCGAGTCCCTCTCTGCCCACCACACCTTCTCCGAGAAATGAACACGCTGAAAACCGCATAAACAAGGGCTATCGGCGGGTCTAACCTGCACCGGTGCTGGTTAGAGGATGCGGGCAGCAGCCTGGCAGAGCAGCTGGACTTCCTTCGCGGGGTAAAGCGACTCACGCGAGCGGAACTTGAGACGTTTACGGAAGGTCTCTCGATCCCGGATTCCGTCATCAGCCGGGCACCTTTGCCAGTGCCTGTTCCCGCAACGTTCTCGAACCCGCAGTAGGAGGAAAGACCGATGGCAACACGTGTCGGACTACGCTATATCACTGGAGCTGCAGACCGTCCCTATTTATATCAACTCCCATCTCATGAAGGACGCGGCGGATCGCTGTCAGCAATGTCTCGATGTCGGCGACGGTGATCCTTCCGATCGTTCCGATGCGGAAACAGGATTCATGGGAAAGCTTGCCGGGGTAGATTGCGAAGCCGAGCTTCCAGAGCCTCTCATAGAAGTCGGCGAATTGGAAGGCAGGGTGGGAAGGATACCGGAAGGACGTGATGATAAAACTCTGGTCCTCATCTGCGAGATAGATTTCGAACCCAAGGGCCTTCATGCCGCGGCAAAGTGCGATGTGGTTTTTCCGATAACGTTCTCCCCTCGCGTGTACCCCGCCTTCTTCGTCAAGTTCATTCAGCGCCTGTTCAAAGGCCAGGATGGTATGGATCGGGGGTGTAAACCGGAAATGGCCGTCGGCTTGCATACCGGCCCATTGGTCGTAGAGATCCAAGCTGAGGGTCCGGGCATTGCCTTTAGCGGATTCTAGGGCGCGGCGGCTCGCAAGGACGAAACCGAATCCCGGGACTCCCTCGATGCACTTGTTGGCCGAAGAGATGACGAAGTCGATATGCGAACCCGCCATGTCGAGGGGCACAGCGCCGAAACTGCTCATCGCATCGACGATGTACATTGCACCGGCGGCATGCACGACATGGCCTATTTCTTCCACCTGGTTCAATATGCCGCTGGTCGTCTCACAGTGCACCACCGCGACGTGGGTGAGCGTGGTCAGCGACGCTAAATGGTCGGCGACCAGCTCCGGGGTGAATTTTCTGTTCTCCGCTATCTCAAGAACATCCAGCGCTATGCCATGCACACGGGCTGTCTGGGCAATGCGGCGCCCATATGCGCCGTTGACCAGCACCAGCAATTTGCCGTCCCGAGGGATGGCGGACGAAATGACCGATTCGACCACAAAGGTACCGCTGCCCTGCATAAGAATGCACTCGTATTGTTCGCGAGAATACGGGCCCAGGCCGAGCAGACGCATTCGGATCTGGCGGACGGTTGCCAGAAAGTCGAAATCCAACGAGCCAAGATCGCGGAGCATGGCCTCTTTGACCGTCGCACTCGTGGTCAGGGGACCGGGGGTGAAGAGCAGCTTACTCGAACTAATTGTGGGCACTTTCGTTTTCCTCTTCATCGCCATCGCCGTAATCGATGGGAGGCTGCGGAACCATAGCAACCGCTTTGGCCGGGGCCGTGTACACTCTTTGACCGCCCAGGTAGGTTGCCTTGATATCGATGTCTTTGATCGTATCCGGAGGAACCTGGCGCGGATCTTTGGCGAGAATCACGAAATCGGCCAGCTTGCCGGGAGTGATGGAACCTTTGATGTTCTCTTCGAATGTGGCATAGGCGCCATCGAGCGTCCAGGCTTTGATCGCTTCATCCACACTGACCCTCTGGTTCCCTCCGACTACGAGGCCCTGGGAGCTTTTGCGCGTGACCATGTCCTGAATTCTCAGCATGGGATCGGCCGCGGAGATGGGAGAATCGGAATGGCCGGCCACGTGAATGCCCATGTCGATTGCCGTGCGATAGGCGTGCATCATCGAGAGCCGTTCCGGGCCGTAGGACTGGAGGACATTTCCGTACTCCCACATATAAGAATGGAAGACCAGAATCACGCCGTCTTTCTTCGCGCGATCGAGGAGCGCCTGATTCATGACGCTGGCGTGCTCGATCCGCCAGCGCGCATTGGGACGCGGGTTCTTCGCCTCAGCATGTTCAATCGCTGTAAGCACCATGTCGATCTCCCGGTCGCCATTGGAATGCGTGGCAACCTGCCATCCGGCATCCCACCATTTCTGGAAATCCTCGTCCAACTTTTCCTGGCTGCGGGCCGGAGGAATGCCGAAGTAGCCGGGCCGGTCGGAGTACGCCTGACTGAGCCACGCCGTTCTTCCACTCAGTGAATTCCCCTGGAAGTTCTTCAGCGCTGTGACGCGAAGACGATCGTCTCCGAAGCCGCGTTCGACTCCGGCATCGTGAAGCTTATCGAAGTGTTCCGCATAGAACATAAACCCGACCCGGACTGGATTTCCGAGGTCGCGCAACTCCTGCATTGTGAGGAAGGACGTTGGAGTTCCTCCGGCGATGCCTACGCTGGTGATGCCCCTGGCCGAGTATTGGCGGAAACAGTTCATATAGCCTTGCAGTTCCGTATCATGCGGAATGGCAAACCTTTCGTCGGAGCCGAAACCTCGACTCTCGCGCCCTCTGGAAAGCAGCTTGCGCGCGCTCTCTCGAATCACACCATTCGGTGTTCCATCCGGATCACGGTCGAACGCTCCGCCGGGAGGGTCTTGCGTGTCTTTCGCGATGCCCGCCTGATTCAGCACAAAGCTGTTCACCACGCTGATATGGCCGGAGCCATGTGTGATCATCACTGGCTGCGTGGTTGAGACCAGATCGAGGTCGTGGCGATTGGGATGGCGCCCAAGGGTTACGTCGTTATATCCGTATCCGCTGATCGCCTTGCCCGGCGGAGTGATGGCGGCCTTGCGCTTGAGGGCCGCGACAAGTTCGTCCATCGTCTTGACCCGATCGGCGCCCAGCCACACCCTGTAGTACGGCGAGTTCTCGTCGAAGATAGCCTGTGGATGCAAATGGGCGTCGTTGAAGCCGGGGGTCACCGTCATGCCTTTGAGATCGATGAGCTTTGTCGATGACGTTTTCAGCTTGAGGATCTCCGCGTTCGTTCCAACGGCCGTGAAGTGTCCATTGTCGAAGGCGAAGGCTTGAGCTGACGGGTGGGCGGGATCGACGGTGATGACCTTTGCGTTGACCACGATGGTGTCGGCTGCATGCGCGATATTTGCAATGAGCGCGAGAAAAAAACAGAGTCTTCTTACCATGAATGTTCCCCTTTTCCCTGGGAGGAAGTTCGCTGCACTTTCATTTGCTTGCCGCACGGGCCTCTTGCGGCATAGCTTCATTTTCAAGTTTTGCGCCGAGGTGAATGGAGGGCTTGAGGTTCCAGATCGGCAGCAATAGCACGCCGGCGAGAAACGCCGCGCCAGCAAGAAGGAAGAAAAAGCGATCCCATCCGTAGCGCTCGCTTACGAACACCACGACATAAGGCGAGAAGATAGCTCCCAAATGTCCGATTCCATCCACCAGCCCGGATGCGGTTGCCGCCGCATTGGGTTCACCGATGTCTTGTGCGCCCGCGCCGGAAAGCAGCGTATCCGGCCCGAAGGAGAAGATGCCGGCCAACGAGATGGCGATTGCCGTGCCGATGAGCCCAAACTTCGTCAGGCCAGGTTCTAGCAGCAAAACGAGGGCGAATGCACCCAGCATGATCGCAGATACCGGCGCGCGTCGCGATTGGTTGAAGCGATCCGAGATATACCCCGCCAATACGGCACCGACAATGCCCACCAGCTCATACATGGACGATAGATATCCCGATGTCCGCAGGCTGTACTTCAAGTGGTTCACCATGTAAAGGGGCAGCCAGAACATTAGCGCGTACCGGCAGAGTTCAAGGAAAAAATACGAAACGCTTACCATCCATAACGACGGCTTGCGCAACAGGGCCACGATGACGTCTAAGTTCGGGCGCTGCGTATTTAGAATGGTCGGGTTGTGCCGCATCCCGGATGGGAGATCCGCACCTTCCGGCCTCTCCTTTGTGCCGGCGAGAAACACAGTCGTAATCGCCAGCAGCAACAGCGCGGGAAACCAGAAACACCGTCGCCATCCAAGCTGTGGCAACAGCCATGTCTGGACGATCGCCCAGGTTGCGAAGGCGGTTGCCAGAAAACCGCCGAACACATAATTTGTGCTCCACCACGCCATAACAATTCCGCGATTTTCACCGTTGAACCAGATGGCCATCGTCTTTACCAGCCCCGACCAGCCGGTGGACTGCCCCGCGCCGTTCAGGCATGCAAAGATCAACAGCCAGATCAACGAGGCATGTGCGCCCATCAGCAGGTTGCTCAACACAACGAACAAAAGACCGGCCCCGACGACGCGCTTGGCTCCAAACCGATCCGAAAGCGGGCCGCAACCAAACTGGCCGACCGCATAAAGTAGGCTATATCCGAAAACAATATTGGCCAGGTCGATGCTGCGCAGGCCTGAACCTTTGTTCAGAAGAGGCAGTACCACGCTCAAGTTCTTACGGCAGAGATAAAAGCCGGCGTAAGTGATCCAGGTGATTGCGAAGATTCGGCGCTGTCCCGAGGACAGGCTCATCGAGACTCCAATTCTGCCGCACTGCACACGAATGCAGTGTTGTTAAAGCTTTGGCGCCCTACAGCGTGGGCGCGAAAAAACATGCATTCGCCAGCATCCGGGCATGGCATGCTGAGCTTCGGGATCCGCAAATCCAGAGAATCGCACCTTCGTTACAATTTCAGCGTCTATCGAATACCGAATCGGTCACAGCTTAGATAGCTAGCACGTATCCGTTAAATGAATGTTTAGCTTCACGGCGACCCGAGGATCCAGCCGCTCTTCAACGTAAACTGCATCCATGGATTTTTGCTCTGGCACTCATGGCATTCGCGTACATCACCTACCGGCGGCCTTGGCATGACAAACTCTCTTCACATTCGCGCCATCATGCTGGACTGGGCTGGCACTACGGTCGATCATGGATCGATGGCGCCGGTACTTGCGCTCCAGGCGCTTTTCTCACAGCACAGAATCACGCTCTCAACGGAAAATGCCCGCCGCGGTATGGGGCTGCTCAAACGGGATCACATTCGGGGTATCCTGGAGCTGCCCGATGTTCGTGCTCAGTGGATGACGATTGCCGGGAAGTTCCCAGGAGAGGCAGAAGTTTTCTCATTATTCGAAGAATTCGGCCCGTTGCAGACGAAGATCATTGCGCAGCACTCGCATGTGATTCCAGGCGTCGCTCAGGTGGTACAGGACTGGCAGAGCCGGGGCGTCCGCATCGGAAGCACGACCGGATACACGCGATCGATGCTCGAGCCGGTAGTGACCCAGGCTGCCGAAGAAGGTTACCGGCCCGATGCTTCCGTTTGCCCGGACGAAGTAACCGCTGGTCGCCCGGCTCCGTGGATGCTGATGAAGAACGCTCAGCTTCTGGATGCCTATCCTCCGACGGCATGCGTAAAGATCGGAGACACCGTCGTCGATATTGAGGAAGGCAGAAATGCCGGGATGTGGACCATCGGGCTCACCAGAACCGGCAATCTTGTTGGGCTCGATCGTGAGCAATGGACACAATTGCCAGCGCTACAAAAGCA
>DATBCB010000149.1:0-2393 GCA_036270675.1 Acidobacteriaceae bacterium
AGAGCCTGGTCGAGCTGGCGCCGGCTGGCATCCGCGTCAAAGGCGTGCCATGCGGCGACAACTTCATCTGGGGGCCGGAGGAGGCGGTGCGCAACCTCTATCATGACCAGTCATTCGTCGACCGCATCCTGGCTCTGACCCCTGATGAAGCGCAGATGGACGTGATGCTGAGGAACCGCTTCACAGTGGCGAAGCTCGGCTGGCAGCCGCGCTGGTTCAATCCCGATCTCGAGAAGTGACTGCACCGCATCAAACTACCGGCGCTGATCGTCTGGGGCGACGATGACAAAATCATGCCGCCGCAATATGCGGCGCTGTGGCATGAGCGCCTGCCGGATGCGCGGCTCGTCATGGTAGAGGCATGCGGCCACCTCCCGCATGTCGAGCACGCTGCTCTTGTCGCGCACCATGTCCGCGCATTCCTGGAGGGAGGCGCGTCATGAAACTCGTCTCCTTCCATCTGATGGCGTACCGGCCGCTCGATCTCGAAGAGGCGGCTAAGCACCGCTCGCCCTGGGTGGTGTTGCCGAACCGGCTCTACGACCCGGTCAAGGGTGCCGAGGAATACGCCCGCCACATCGACGCGCTCGTCTATGCCGACGAGCTCGGCTTCGACGCGATCGGCGTCAACGAGCATCACCACGGATATTTGACTTTGTACATCTTGGTTTCCCCCGACCGCAAAGGTCACAGCGACGATGGACAGAAGCTTATCGCAGCTTTAAATTTCAGAAATGCTGAACAATTTGCTGAAGCATGCGCGAGCATGTCACGTTCTACAGCGACAAGGATGGCGTCAGAAAATACGGCTTACCCGGCTCAATGGCCCCGGGCCGATTTGCCAGAAGGCGCATCCAGTGCTGATCGCGCGCGCGCCCTTTCTGCAGTAACCATGCGTGTTCCTTTGCGGGAACCGCTTTCAGCACCGGAAACTCCACCGGATATTTGGCACCGTGGTACACGATTTCAATCTGGTGGCTCGGCACAAACCGGCGCACCAGCGCCTCCGTGACACCCGGGCGGTAATTGTCATGCATTTCGACAATTAAATCCGCTTGAGACAACACGGGTGCTAAATCAGGGCACAACAAGTCGAATTCGTTCCCCTCACTCCACCTAGGTTTACCATTTTGTACCTCCTGCAGCATCTCTTAACGTTTGCTGGTCTCTACTGAAGGGCCTGAGGTGTTTGCTATTCGCGCGGCCGGAATATACCGATAGAGCGTTGCAGTAGAAACCCCGAGGCGGTGTGCTATTTTGATTCGCGCTGATGTCCGAGGTGCGCATCTGCAAGAAGGAGATCTTCAGGCAGGTGCTGCCGGTCGTGCGCAGCTCCGATTCCGATACAGCGACCAAACTCGTCAACGACCACGAAGACGGCTACGGGGTCGCGATCTTCACCCGCGGCGGCGATGCCGCGCGCGAATTCGCCAACCGCATCCAGATCGGCATGGTTGCCGTCAATGTGCCGATGGCGTTCACAGCTTTGGCGGCTGGAAGCGCTCCTTGTTCGGCGACAGGGCCGTCCACGGCATGGAAGGCGTGCGCTTCTGCACCCGCCTCAAAACCGTAACCGCCCGCCGGCCCACCGGCATCCGCGCCGGCGCCGAATACGTCATGGCGACGATGCGGTGAGGGTTCAGTCGGCCCGCCGGCCGGCCGCAACCTACCGTTGAGCGCGCTGGCCTGATCGGTCTGTTTTATCAGAAGAAGATCAGGCCGGATTCCCGGAATGGGTGCAGGTAGGTTGGCATGCGCCTCGCTAAAACTTGCAGGTCTCGCCGTCACGTTGCACTGAACCCCACTCCGGTTCGCCCGCAACATACCATGCGATTGTGGCAATTTCAGCAGCGCCATTCCTTGACCGGTGCGGGCGATTGGCACTCAACCCGGAGGGCGCGGTTGCAAATTTACGTAAAACGCGCGGCCAATTGCCGTCGCGCGCCACAGCGGTCGCGGAAGCTGCGCGCGTTCGGTCTTGGGGCTGCTCGCCACTTCGCGGAACATTTTGCCGGCGCCAGCGGCGCGAAGCTGGCGCACCTGGGCCTCAATGCTCTGGCCGCTGGTCGATACCCGCGCTAAAAAGTTGTTGATAGTAATTGGCCGACCACTGTTGTTCACGAGTTCCCTGTTCTCCTAGTGGGGTGACAGTTTCGTGCCCGCATCACGAGAATCGCAAGCCCGGACCAGTGCGTTCGCGCGCGTCCTGGGGCCTGGGCTGGCAATCGTCCCCGGCATCATCACGCTGCGCGCGCCCGCGATGGGAGCGCTCGCGTCCGATTCTTCAAAAGCGACCTGTTCGTGTGGTTTGCGGGCGCGCTGCTGCTGTTCGGCGGCCTGCTGATCATCGCTTTTCACCAATACTGGTCGAGCGTGGCGGCGGTCATGATTTC
>DATBCB010000150.1:0-40292 GCA_036270675.1 Acidobacteriaceae bacterium
TCCCGCCGGCACGCCTACTCACGATCCACGCAACGTCGCAATCAAGATCAAGCTGGTCGCGATCAACCACGACAAGGTTGGCAGCGGCGAGAAGACTTTGATCGAGGCAATCGGCGGCCAAGGAACAATGAATGTCAACTCCTGGGCTCCTGACTCGATGCGTTTCGCCTATGTCACCTATGAGACTCTGCCCTAGTATCTCGTCGGGAAGTAGATAGCAGCAGCCTTTTGTCTCTGAGCGTGAGGCGAAAAAACCCTTGCCATTCCGTGATGGCTAAGCGCATCCTCCTGCTGGGTTCTCGCACGTCCGTGGTCATTCCCTCCTCGATCTGCGAACGCACGTAGCTATCTACTCTTCCCCCGAAAAAATCGCAGGTCAGGAGACTATTTCATGCGCAATCGGTATTCGTTCGTTGCCGCAATCGCCATGCTGGCCGCTGCCGGCACTGCGCTCGCTCAAGACAATCCCTGGGCGGGCACCTGGAAAATGGATCCTTCCCAAAGCAACCTCACCGGAGACACCATCCACTTTGCCCCAGGCGCAGGTGACGAGATGATGTACACCTCCGGCGGTCACACCACGAAGTTCAAACTGGACAGGAACCCGGTGAAGACCTGGTCCGGCGACGAGGTGAGCTGGAACAAGGTGGATGACAATACCTACGAGAGCCACGCAACGTCGAACGGTGTTGACCTGGGCACCGACACCTGGACGATCGCGGCGGATGGCAAGAGCCTGAAGGTAGAAGGCAAGGGCACGCGGCCGGACGGCAAATCGTTCGATGACACTTCCGACTACGCGCGAGTCAGCGGCACACATGGTCTCGTAGGAAGCTGGAAGAGCACCAAGGCCAGCGTGAACGAGGAACAGACCTACGAGATCGCAGAGAAAGGTCCGGATGAGTTGTCCTGGAATATTCCTGCGATCAAGGGCGTGCTGGACGCGAAGCTGGACGGCAAGGACTATGCGCCCAATGGGCCAAGCGTGCCCACAGGCCTTACCATCGCGCTCATCCGTTCCTCTCCCCGCACACTCAAGCTGGTCGAGAAAATGAATGGAGAGACGGTCTATCACAGCACGATGACGCTGTCGGCGGACGGCAAGAAGTTCACGGAAGTAGGATCGCCCGCAAAGACGAACGAACCGATAACCACCGTCTGGATCAAACAGTAACCGGCTCTTCACGGTGTGGCGAGCGGATTCGCCGCCCATTCCTTTTCACCCCAGTTTCGGATGCAGTTTCTGGAAGCCAGTCGCGTCCTGATACGCGCGCGCGAAGGCGCACAGTTTCGCATCCTGATACAAGCCGCCAAGAAACGTCAGACTCACCGGCGTGCCCGGGCCGCCGATCGAATCATCCTCCCCATCATCCACCTTCGGCGGCATCGGAGCATCGCTCCCGCGAATGCCATTCGGCACGATTACTGCGGGATGCCCGGTAAGATTTGTCGCCACCAATTGGTCCCCGCCGCTCGGTGTGACGATCACATCCACCTGCTGAAAGAGCACAGCCATCTGCTGGATCGCAAGCGTGCGTGCGCGGTTTGCCTGAATGTACTCAACCGCCGGATAGAAGCGCGAAACACGAAACAGATTCGGCCAGTCATCGACGCTCTGCTCGGTCAGCAGTTGGTCGCGCCCACTCATCGTCAGCCCATCGAAGGCCGCGGCAGCTTCTGCGGTCAATAGCGGTGACATATCTCCATAGGGCAGCTTGGGCAGCGCGACCGGTTTCAGCTCGACGCCCATCGCGCGCAGCTTGTCGAGCGCGGCCTGCTCGTAGCGGCGGTCGTATGCGCGGCGCGCGCGTGCGGCTGCATGATCGCGCTCTGACTTCAGATGCTTCTCTTTCTCGATCTCCGTCTCAGAGGCGGGCGGCTTGGGCGTCTCCTGCGGATGCTCCGACTCGAACGCATCCTTCAGATAGCCAACGCGCAACGTACGCCAGTCGAAATCGGCGTTCCATGAGAAGCCGGCGTCGCGCGTCGCCAGGTCCTTTCCATCCGGACCGTGGATCGCTTCGAGCACGATGGCGCAATCTTCCACCGCGCGGCAGAGCGCGCCCAGCTTGTCTATCGTCCAGCTCAGCGCCATCGCGCCGGTGCGCGGAACAAAGCCGAATGTAGGCCGCAGCCCGGTCGCGCCGCACCGCGTCGACGGAGAGGAGATCGAGCCCAGCGTCTCCGACCCGATCGCAAAGGCAACACAACCCGCCGCGACCGAGGAAGCCGAACCGGCCGACGAGCCGCTGGACCCTTGCTTCGGATTCCAGGGATTGCGCGTGCGGCCGCCGAACCACTTGTCACCCATCGCCAGTGCACCCAATGTGATTTTGGCCACCAGCACAGCGCCTGCCGCATCCAGCCGCTTCACGGCCGTGGCATCTTCGTCGAAGCTCTGATGTTCAAACCCGCCCGCGCCCCATGTTGTCGGATAGCCCTTTACGGCAAGCAGGTCCTTCGCACCCCACGGCAGCCCGTGCAGCGGCCCGCGATACTTGCCCGCTGCAATCGCGCGATCCGCCTCGCGCGCCTGCGTCATCGCGCGCTCCTAGGTGAGCGTGACGACGAAGTGCAGCATGGGATCGTAGCGCTTCAGCCGCGCAAGATACATCTCCGTCAGTGCCGTCGAAGATACCTTCTTCCTCCGCACGTATTCGGCGAGTTCGCGTGCGGAGAGAAAGGCGAGATCTTCAAGGTTCGAGGGCGCAGTGGTTATGGCAGGCGCTGCGCTGAGTCTAGACTCCTGCAGTGAGAAACCGCGACGTAAGATGGGCGGCCCGATGTCAAGTGGCAATGGATCGAAGACAAACGCAGGCGCAACGCTGTTCGGGATATGCAGCGCGCGGATCGCGTCATACGATGCGCGCTGCTGATTCAGGCCGTCGAGCATCATGGCACGCTGCTCTGCTGTCAGCGGAACACCGGCAAGCGCGGCGGCGGCCTCAAGCATCTCGCTGGTGATGGGTTGCGGCTTCTGCGATTCGCTTCCCTGCTGCTCCGCCTGCGCGACAAGCGTGTAAAGCGCGCCCGGCAGCAACGTTCCGGCGAGTCCTGCAGCAGAACAGACGGTAAGGAAATGGCGGCGATCGAGTGGCATGGCGCTCCTGAACGCGACGACCTGGATGGTAGCATTCGCGCATGGCGCTGCTTGAGGTGCAGGCAATCTCGAAGAGCTACCCTTCATCCTCCGGGGCGGTGGTGGTGGTGGACCAGGTGTCCTTCACGATCGCGCGCGGCGAAACGCTGGGCGTGGTCGGCGAATCGGGATCAGGCAAGAGCACGGTGGCGCGCGTGGTGCTGGGCCTGATCGAGCCGACCGCGGGCGAGGTACGCTTCGATGGCGCGGTCGTCGCTCAAGCACGCGGCGCGCGGCTCCGCTGGATGCGGCGGCGCATGCAGCCGGTATTCCAGGATCCCTACGCAGCGCTCAATCCGCGCATGCGTGTGGAGCAGATTCTTTGCGAGCCTTTTCGCATCCATTCCTCGCTGGCCGGCAGCGAGGCCCACCTGCCGCGCGGACGCAAAGCGCAGCGCGAGCGGATCGCAGAGCTGCTGAAGAGCGTCGGGCTCGACGACTCCGCGCTCCCACGCTATCCGCATGAGTTTTCCGGCGGTCAGCGGCAGCGCATCAACATAGCGCGCGCGCTGGCTCTGCGGCCGGAGCTGCTGGTGCTCGACGAGCCAGTGTCGGCGCTCGACGTAAGCGTGGGTGCGCAGATCGTGAACCTGCTGCGCACACTGCAGCGCGAGCATGGCATGGCCTACTTGTTCATCACGCATTCCATGCCGCTGGTTCGCTATCTGGCGGATCGCATCGTCGTGATGCAGCGCGGCAAAGTGGTGGAAGAGGGCGAAGCGGATGCACTCTGCCGCGCACCACGCCAGCCGTACACGCAGGCGCTGATCGCAGCCACACCGCAGCTACCTGCTTAGAACGCGGAGCGGACCCGTATGGTGCGCGCCCGCTCCACACAGCTCACTTACTCCGGCGTCGAAGCGTAGAACCCGGTAACGCTCGCCCGTGCCAAAACATGGTCGATCAAAGCGCGAAACAGCGTCTCCGCGTTGGCAGGGAAGGTCGTGGATTGCGGCACGTTCAGTTGAGTATCCAACGCATAGACAGTGAAGACGTATTTATGCACCAGGCCCGGAGGCGGGCACGGGCCATCGTATTCCATCAGTCCGAAATCATTGGTGATTTGCTTGCCGTAGGGGTTATTCGCCACGCCGGCATCGGCCGGCAAAGAGGTGACGCCCGGAGAAACGTCGTAGAGACCCCAATGGGTGAAGCTCGCTGTTTCGTCGAAGAGCACGACCGCGTAGCTGCGCGCTCCCTTCAGCGGCGTCCAGGTGAGTTGTGGCGAGGCGTTGCCACCGATGCTGCCGTCCGGCGTGCACGCGTTAACGCCATTGCTGACCGAGTTGAAAATCGTGCTCAGCGGCAGTGTCGTGTCATTGCGGAAGGTGCCGCTGGTGACGTCGAATGGCTGCTGCCATGCGCCGAAGTTGATCTGCTGTGCTGAGAGGGCCGGTGCGGCAGCTACCAGTGCTAGAGCCGCGATGAATAGCTGGCGAATCCATTGCATAGGGGACGGTCTCCATTTTTGGGGAAGTCAGACGCGTCCGACATTAGCATGCGATTGCGCATCCAGTATCAAACGCGGATGAAGTCTGGCCGCGACGCGCATGCCCCATCAACAGCACAGGTGACCAAATTTCTGGTTGGGGACTACGCCAGCGCCAGCGGAATCGCCGCCTCCCAGCGTCCCTGCGCCTTCAGGATCAACTCGACAGCCTCACGTGCAGCGCCCTCGCCACCGAGACTCTCCGTGACGTAGTGACTGATCGCCTTCAGCTCCGGCGCGGCGTTTGCAACCGCAATCGCGAGCCCGGCGCGACGGCTCAGCGGCATGTCGGGAAGATCGTCGCCCAGATACGCGGTCTCTTCATCGGTGACGCCGGCCTTTTGCAGGCACTCTTCGTAGGCCCGGGTCTTCGTCGCCTGCCCCAGGTACACGTAGTCCACATCGCACTCGTGTGCGCGCTGCGCCACGGCGGGCGATTTGCGGCCGGTGATGAAGCCGGTGCGGATGCCCATGGTGTGGGCAAGCTTGAGCGCCAGACCGTCGTGCGGATCGAAGTTCTTCATTTCGGCAACGCCGCCGTCATTGGGGAGAGAGATGAGGAACACACCCCTCGAGATGGTGCCATCCACATCCATCAGCAGCAGGCGAATGCGTTTGGCGCGGGTCAGGACGTCCGACGTGGGTTCAGGCATACTGCGATTGTCACACGCCAGCTCTAGTGCTGGTGCCCCGCGTGGCTATGGTCGTGCGCCTCTTCCACCACTTCCACGCAGCCATGCACCTCGCCGCATGCGGCATGCTCGAACTGCACCGTGGTGTGATAGATGCCGTAGCGGCGCAGCAGGTGTTCGCGGATATCGCCCAGGATGCGGTTGCTCTCCGACGGCGGAATGTCATCGATGGTGACGTGCGTCGCGAGCGCACGTGTCTGCGAACCCAGGCTCCACACGTGCAGATCGTGCACGTCGAGCACGCCATTGATCGTGGCAAGCGAGTTGCGAATATCCGGCACGGAGAGCCCGCGCGGCGTGCCCTCCAGCAGGATGTTCAGCGTCTCGCGCACAATGGAGACCGAGCTCCACAGGATAAGTGCTGCGATCACCAGCGACAGCACCGGGTCGATCCAGTTGAGGTGCGTGAACAGGATTGCGAAACCGCCCACGATGACGGCAGCGGTCGACAGCGTATCGCCGAGCATGTGGATGAAGGTCGAACGGATGTTGATGTCGCGGCTGCCGCTGAAGAGAAATGCGGCGATCACGCCGTTCATCACCACACCCGCGGCGGCGACAATCATCATGAGCTGCGGCTGCACTGTCACCGGGCTGCTGAGGCGGTGCACCGCCTCGATCCCGATGCCGGCCGCGATGACAATGAGGGTCAGCGCATTGAGAAAGGCCGCCAGCACGCCCGCCCGCTGGTAGCCGAAGGTCTTGGCGTCGGACGCAGGCCGCGCCTGGAAGTACACCGCCACAAAGGAGAGCAGCAGCGCAAGCGCATCCGAAACGTTGTGGCCGGCCTCGGAGATCAGCGCGAGAGAGTGCGCGCGCAGCCCGGCAAAGAAGGTGACCAGCACATAAACGAGCGTGGCCGCCAGCGACAGGCGCAGGATGCGCTGTGTGCGAGGGGTCGGGGCGCCGTGAACATGCATACCTCTCTATAGTGTATTTGCCCGGTTATGCAAAGCTCAATTGCATCGAAGGGGCATCGCCGGATGCTTCCAGCGCCGGGCGTATAAGGCTCGATTCCGGCTGCTTCGCTTCGGACCCTGCCAAAATGAGTTAAGCATTTTCGGTAACGCCCTAATCTGCGGAGCTTCACCCCTTGTGGCTTTTCCGTCAAGAAAAGCCGCAGGGACAATCGTTGGCCGTTCCACACGAATGCCGAAAATGCTATAGACTCCACGCATTGTGATGGATCCAACGATCGAGAACCTGATTCGCCTGCAGCAGCTCGACGGAGAGATTCGCCAGCTCCGCGCCTCGCTGGAGGCCACGCCCCGCCGCATCCGAGGCATCGAAATTGAGCTTGCCGCGCATGCCACAACCATCAGCGACCTCGAACAGCGTCAGCGTGAGGAAGAGGCTCGCCGCCGTCGCGATGAGAGCGATCTGAAGGATCAGCAGGCGAAGATCACCAAATCCCGCCAGCAGCTCAATACCGTGCAGAACCAGGCGCAGGCCACCGCGCTCGAACACCAGATCGCCTTCGCGGAGCAGGAGATTCGCCGCATCGAAGACGGCGAACTGGAAAGCATGGAGCGCTCCGACAACATCGAAGGTGAACTGCTCGCCGCGCGCCAGCAGCATGCCACGCACGCCGCGTATCTCGAAACCGAGAAAGCTGCCGCTGCGCGCAGCACCCTGCTGGAGCAGGCCGACCTCAGCAAGTGGCAGGATGAGCGCGCCGCGCTTCGTCCGCAAATCGATGAAGACCGGCTCGCCGAATACGATCGCATTGCCGCCGCGCGCGGCACCGCGCTGGCCCGTGCGCGCGACCAACGCTGCACCGGTTGCCAGATGGGCCTGCGCCCGCAGATGTGGAACCAGTTGCGCGACGGGCAATCGCTCAAATGCGAAAGCTGCGGACGCATCCTTTACGTGGACAATCGTCGCGAGCCGCAGATTGAAACCGGCCGCGCAGGCGGCACATCGAACGCACACACCGCATGAAGCGTATCTGTGTCGATATGGACGAGGTGCTCGCCGATGCCCTCGGCAAGCTTATCCGCCTCTACAACGCGGAGTTTTCCGAAAACCTGACTGTCCAAGACATGTGGGGCAACTGGATGGTGAATGTGCTCCCGGCCAGCCGCCAGAATCGGCTGATGGCCTATCTCCAGCAGGACGATTTCTTTGAAGACCTGGAAGTGATGGCGGACAGCCAGCGAGTCGTGGAACGGCTCTCCCACCGCTATGAGATTTTCATCGCCACCGCGGCCATGGAGTTTCCCCGATCCTTCGGTCCGAAGTTCCGCTGGCTGGAGCGGCACTTTCCATTTCTTTCGCCCACTCGTTTCGTCTTCTGTGGCGACAAGAGCATCCTCCACGCCGACTATCTCATCGACGACATGCCGCGCCATTTCCAGCGCTTCGCCGGCCAGGGCGTGCTCTTCACCGCGGCGCATAACGCCAAGGTGGCCGCACCGGTGCGCGTCAACAACTGGCTGGAAGTCGAAGAACTTTTCTTTCCCGCCTAGTTCACTCTGTCATGTTCGCTCTGTCATCCTGAGCGTACGCGAAGGTGGAGCGACGAGCCTGCCCTGAGCTTGTCGAAGGGACCTGCTGTATCTGCTCGAAGCAGGAGCGGCGCCGGGCGCCGCTCAACCAAAACCTGGCTGCGATTCTCGTTACGCCTTCTGCACCGGCGCGCCGTTTACCACTGCCCGCACCGGGGGCATCGGCGGCCGGACCGCTCCGGTCTTCACCGCATTGCGGACCATCGGCGCGCCCAGCGGCCGCAGGTTGTAAGCCGGCTGCGCGATGGACTGCGCATGATGCATAGTCACGATGATCGCCGTCGCTGGGGCCCTGCCGGCGCAGCGATAGCTGTGCGGAGTGCTCGCATCAAAATACACCCCGTCTCCCGGATTCAGCACCTGCAAGGCATCGCCGTGCCGCACCTCCAACTCGCCATCCAGCACATATAGAAACTCGAAGCCCGGATGCACATGCGGACGAATCTCCTGCGTCTTCTTCACCGGTAGAAACTCCGCATAGTAGGGATCGAGCTGGCGGTCCGGTACCATGTAACCGATGCTCTCGAAGAAGTAGGTCGGGTCATCCACTCCGGTCTGCGGCAGCCGTACGCGATCGCTCTTGCGATGCACGCGAAACAGCGACACTGGCTCAGACTCGAAGAAGAACGACAGATCCTTGTTGAAGACCATGGCAATGCGCGCCAGGTTGCGCAGCGTTGGCACGACACGCCCGGTCTCCAGTTGCGAAAGAAAACTAGCGGAAAGCCCGGTATGCCTCCCCAACTCCACCAGCCCCATCGACCGTTTCAGACGAAGCCGCTTGATACGCTCGCCGATCCGCTTCTCGGTGATGAAGGACTCCGCCGTGGCGTTATCTACCCCGTCCACTCCGGCGCTATTCCCAGACCCGTTTCCAGGCCCATTGGCCGGCCCGTTCATGGAAAGGACTGGAGTTGCCGTCGCCAGCTTCGTCTGCTTCGCGACCCTATCATTGAGTTGTATCGTTCCAGATTGCATTGTTTGCGCCTCTCCTGGCATGGCATCCCTATGGAGAATACGAGTTCCACCCCAATAAAGATGCGGCACCTCACCCGTTGAGACCTTGTGGATGCAGAAAAATGATCGAAATGGAAGCGGCATTTAACGCCATCGCACCGTCTCCGGCGCATTCAATGCGTCTGGCAGACGCGATACCAGGCTCGATGTGCCCGATCGATGGCAAGCAGCGATGACTCGAAAGCTCCTGGTGTGCGGCGGAACAGGCCTGCTGGGCAAAGCTTTGACGCAGCGCCTGGTGCGCGGCGGCGTCCAGGTCATCCTCCTCGTCAGGCGCCCGCCGCGTCCGCATCCGAATGCGGAGATCGTCGAGGTAGCGTGGCACCCGGAGCGTTCCGACTCCATCGTTGACCCGCGACTTGATTTCTCACTTTTGGAGGGCTGCTACGCTGCTGTCCATCTGGCCGGAGCCAATGTGTCCGGTCATCGCTGGACTCCTTCTTACAAGCGTCTCATCGCCAGCAGCCGCGTCGATACCGCGCATGCCCTGGGCCGCATCTTTACCGTGCTCACGGCGCCGCCACCGGTGGTCGTCGCCGCATCGGGGGTCGGCTACTACGGCGATCGGGGCAACGAGTTGCTCACCGAAGCGTCGCGTCCCGGCGCCGGCTTTCTTCCCGAAGTCTGCCAAGCATGGGAGGCCGCTACTTCCGCGCTCGCTCCGCGGGTCGTCCAACTGCGTTTCGGCGTGGTGCTCACCGCGCGCGGCGGCGCACTGCCGCCACTGCTGCGCCTCTTTCGCCTCGGCCTGGGTGGCCGGCTGGGCAATGGGCGCCAGTGGATGAGTTGGGTCTCGCTCGAAGATGCCGTCGCTGCGATGGAGTTCGCCATCGCGCAGCCGCACCTGAGCGGCGCCTTCAACACCACCTCACCCAATCCCGTCACGAATGCCGAGTTCACTTACACTCTCGGCCACATCCTGCAACGGCCTACTGTCTTTCGCGTACCGTCGCTGGTCCTGCGCGCGGCTCTCGGCGAAATGGCGCAGGATGCGCTACTCGCCAGCGCGCGCGCCATCCCGGAGCGGCTGCACGCAGCCGGATTCGCTTTCAACGACCAGCGGCTGGAACAGACCGTCAGCCAAATGGCCTGAGCGTCGGCGTCGTCCCAATCGGACAAAGTCCCAGGGCGTCTCGGTCTGCTACGCTGAAATCCGATGACGCAGCGCAATCGCACAGCAACAGGCCCCCGCTGGATTGTCCTGCCCCTCGCGCTACTCGCAACCTTCATCGTCGTTGGTTGCGGGGCGCCCGCCGCGCCCCTTCCGCCCACACTGAATCTGCCGCAGCCGGTGCGCGATCTTGCCGCAGAACGCGCCGGCGACGCCGTCCATCTCACCTTCTCCGTCCCGCAGAAGACCACGGACAAGCTTCCGGTCCGCGGCCCCATGACCGCCCAGCTCTGCCGCAGTGTTGAGAGCGACCCCTGCCAGCCCGTCGGTACCCTCGCCATTCCTGCGCGGCAGAAAGCAGCCGCTATGGACGACAAGCTGCCATTCGAACTCGCCCAGGGGCCGCCGCGTCTGCTCACCTATAAGGTGTCCATCCTGAACCATGCCGCGAAATCTTACGGAGAATCCACTCCGGCTTACACCGCTGCAGGCGCGAGCTTAGCGGCTGTCATCGGCTTCAGTGCCATGCCGCGGCGAAACGGCATCGTCCTCTCGTGGCAGGCAAACCATCAGGCCGCCGGCGCTCCGGCCTGGATTCGCTTCGACCGCACTCGGACCTCTGCCCCACCACCGCAGCCGGAGCCGCGCAATTCCAACCGCAATCCTCTGACCGCCGGCAAGACGGCCGAAGAACCCGCCGAGCAGATTCTCCGCTTGCCTGAGACCGTTGCCCAGCATCACGCCTCTGCCATCGACACCACCGCCCATACCGGCAACAGCTATCGCTACATCGCGCAGCGCGTCGAGCAGATCTCCGTCGCCGGCCGCAGCTTCGAGATCGCGAGCCCGCCCAGCGCGCCGGCGGAGACCGCATACCGCGACGTCTTCCCACCGCCGGTTCCCACCGGACTGGTTTCGGCCGCAGATACCGCGGCCAAAGCCATCGATCTCGACTGGACCCCCGACGTCGACCCAGGCCTCGCCGGCTACATCGTCTACCGCCGCGCTGTCGGCAACGGTGTTGGAAATAATGTCCAGCCGCAGCGCATCTCGCCCCCCGGCAAGCCCGTGACCATCTCCAACTGGACCGACACCACCGCCGTTCCCGGCCAGCGCTACGCCTACTCCGTCAGCGCCATCGATGTCTCCGGCAACGAGAGCCAGCGCTCGGCAGAGGTCCAGGACCAATGGAATCTTCCCGCTGCACAACCGAGTTCAACCACCCATCCCTGACCGTCAGGAGCCCGCACCCATGCGCTATTGCCGCCTCGAGACCCCGAATGGACCACGCTACGCCGCGATCGAAGACCGTGACGGCGCCGCGTGGGCAAACGCCCTCATCGCCGCGCCGCCGGAATCGCGCATCCTCTACGATCCCGCCGAAGCCTTCACCCCCATCAAGCTCGATGAGGCCACGCTGCTTCCGCCGGTCGAGCCCTCGAAGATCGTCTGTGTCGGCCGCAACTATCGCGAGCACGCCACCGAGCTGGGCAACGAAGTTCCCGCCGAGCCACTGCTCTTTTTCAAGCCGCCGTCCGCGCTGCTCGCTCCCGGCGCCGCCATCCGCCTGCCTGCCCAATCGTCGCACGTGGACTTCGAAGGCGAGCTCGCCATCGTCATCGGCCGCCAGGCCCGCGCGCTCAATGCCGATAGCGACCTGCGCCCCTACATCCGCGGTTTCACCATCGTGAACGACGTCACCGCGCGCGACCTGCAGAAGAAGGATGGCCAATGGACCCGCGCGAAGGGCTTTGATACCTTCTGCCCCTGCGGGCCCTTTGTCTCCAGCGAGACCAACCCCGCCGCCGGCGTCTTCGTCGAGACCAGGCTCAACGGAGAGCGCAAGCAGCACGGCTTCACCCGCGACTTCCTCTTCTCCATTCCGCGCCTGCTCGTCTACATCACCGCCGCCATGACGCTTGAGCCCGGCGACCTTATCCCCACCGGCACCCCCGCCGGCGTCGGCCCCATGTCCGCCGGGGATACGGTCGAAGTCGCCATCGAAGGTCTGGGCATTCTGCGCAATTCCGTCGCATAATCGGCGTGCATCTTAACCAAAAGACGGCCTGACAAGTTGATAGAATGGGGGCGGATAGGAGTTCATCATCATGCCAAAATCAGTGCTAGAGCAGCTTCGCAGCATGACCACAGTGGTGTCCGATACCGGCGACTTCAACTCGATCAAAGAGTTCAAGCCGCAGGACGCAACCACGAATCCGTCGCTCATCGCGGCCGCAGCGCAGATGCCTGAATACTCCGACATCGTCGACGGCACGCTCAAGGACGCACGCACCCAGCTTGGCGAAAGCGCCGACGAGAAGAAGGTTGCCAACCAGGCTTTCAAGCAACTGGCCGTCGAGTTCGGCAAACGCATCCTGCAGATTGTTCCCGGCCGCGTCTCTACAGAAGTCGATGCGCGCCTCTCCTATGACAAGGAGAAGTCGATGAACATGGCGCGCGAGATCATCGGCGAATACAAGCAGGCCGGTATTGGCCCCGATCGCGTGTTGATCAAGCTCGCCTCCACCTGGGAAGGTATCCAGGCCGCGGAGCAACTGGAGAAGGAAGGCATTCACTGCAACATGACCCTGCTCTTCGGCCTGCACCAGGCCATCGCCGCGGCCGAAGCCAAGGTCACGCTCATCTCGCCGTTCGTTGGCCGCATCCTCGATTGGTACAAGAAGGAGACCGGCAAGGACTACCAGGGCGCCGACGATCCCGGCGTGCAATCGGTGACCAAGATCTACAACTACTACAAGCATTTCGGCTACAAGACAGTGGTCATGGGCGCCAGCTTCCGCAACACGGGTGAGATCAAGGAGCTGGCCGGCTGCGACCTGCTGACCATCTCTCCCAAGCTGCTGGGCGAGCTCGAAGCCGACACATCTGAGCTGACGCGCAAACTCGATCCCGAGAAAGCCAAGGCCATGAAGATCGACAAGATCCCCATAGATAAGGCCACCTTCGAAAAAATGCACGCCGCCGACCGCATGGCGCACGACAAGCTGAAGGAAGGCATCGAGAGCTTCAGCAAGGCGCTCGAAGACCTGGAAAGGCTGCTCGCCAACCGCCTTGCGCAGCTCGAACAAAAGGAGCTCGCGGCGAAGTAGCTATCGTCATTGCATCAAGCAAAGAGGGCAGCCCTTGTGGCTGCCCTTCGCTTTTTTACTTTCTCGATCAGGGCTCGATCACCGCACCATTCTTAAGCGCCCACTCGACAAATCCTTCCGGCGCATTCTTCACCCCGGCAATGTTTGCGGCGGTCACCTTTTTTAGCCGCTGCCAGTCCACGTTCCGCAGATCGGCAAACCTCAGATCCGCGCCGCTGATGTCCGCGTCGTCAAGCTTTGCTCCCGCAAGGTTGCTTCCCGTCAAGTCGGTATCTGTCATATCTGCGGATTGAAAAGAGGCATTTTCCAGATTCCCTTCACGGAAATTCGCGGAGTGCAGGTTAGCATTCGTAAAATCCGCGGATTGCAGATCGCTGCGCCGTAAATCGGCTCCGCTGAAGTCGGCCCGCAATAAATTCGCGCGCTCCAGCTTCAACCCTTGCAGGAATGCCGACGATGCATCCACTCCTACCAGCGGAACTTTGTCCGCGTTCAGTTCCTGGAGTGCCTCGATGCGGCCACCGCTGCCGCCCTTACCTTGTGCAGTATTGATGACCTGCCAGGCCTGATAGTGCCTCTGCTTGATCCGATTGCCGGACTCGCTGAAGTAGAAGATGACCGCCACGAGCATCGAGAACCGTCCCAGGTAGTCAAGCACCTCCAGAAAGCTCCAGTGGCTCAACAGGTAGGCAGCCCAATCCCATATCCATTCAAAGGCGATGAACGGGATCAGCCAGCGCCGTTTGATGCGACTGGTGAGACCCTTCCAACTGCAAGGCCGCTCTCGATAAATGATGCGCGGAATCATGGATATGGCCTTTTCGAAGCTCCAATTGATAGAGAGTAATTCTCTGGGCGCAAGCCCATCCAGAGCCGGCAAAGAATTGATCTAGTGACCTATCTCTCGAACGCACCTCAGCGAGTAGTTTCGCGGCCGTCAGGCTAGAATTGATTCGGGCTGTCCCGCAGAATCGACTTCGCTGTCGCATCGATTCTCCCCCCAGGCGCAGGCGAGAAACGCCGCAGTGAGGAAGCAGGCAGCGAGAAGAGTCGCATGCGCAATCGGCCGGTACAACAACACTTCCGCAGCTCGGCCGGACGGCGTGCCAAAATGCGTGAACAGAAACCCGAGCAAGCGCTGCCATTGCATCGAGCTGAGAATAGTAATCGTCAGTGCCGCCGAGATGCAGAGCACGCGCCAGGTTCGGCTTTTTCGTGAGAGTACGGCCACTGCGGGAAAGAGGAACAGCAGGATCCGTGAATCATACATGCGGTGATACACCGGCAGCAGCCCAATGGCGGCTAGCGCTGCGATCGCGAGCACGTCCCGCTCCAGCCCGGCGCTCATTCGCAGGACCGCGCATAGCCAGGCCAGAAGCAAAGCTGCGGTAATGCCATACGCGACGAGCTTATAGTCACGCGCATCGCTGACGAAGAGACTGGTCAACGCCTGCAGCGACGCACTGCTGGCCGCGCCTTGTCCATGTGGAGACGGATCGTTGGTTGCTCCCGGTCCGGTATTGCCGGCGATGTTGGCCCGCAGCTCTGCAACCCAATGAGAAGCTCCTGGTTTCGCCAGCACAGACCATCCCATGGTGATCGCGCAAAACAGCACCGCCACAACGAAAATTTGGAGCAAGCGTCTGACTCGCTCCCAGCCCGAGAAGAGAAGATAGAAGGGCACAAATCCCGCCAGATGTGGTTTCAGAAGGATGCTGATCGCCACGCAGGCAACGCCTGCCAGCGCGAAGCGTCGGTTCAGAATGCATCTCATCCCGATCACCAGCAGCGAGATAGACAGGCAGGAGACCTGGCCCAGCCCGAGGATGATCGTGCTGGTCACGGCAAAGAGCGCCAATACGAGCGAAGCGGCCAGCCCGTCGAAGACTGCGCACCATTCGGCGATGACGAAGATCGCGGCACAATATGCCAGCCCATCCAGGGTCATCCATACCCGGGCAGCCAGTGGATACGGAAGCATGCCGATGGGTTCCAGGAGATAGAGCGAAGGTGGCGGATAGAGCGCGGAGTAAGGTGCGAAGACCCCCGCATCCTCGGCTAGATTGCCGCCGGCTTGTACGAAACTCCTCTGCGTTTCCGTCTCACTATAAGGGTCGCAACCATAGGCCAGGCAGCGCGCGCTTGCGTAGGGTTGTTTGAAGTCGCGCAGGAACACCGAATGCCGCTGGTCAGTATAGGTCTTCAGCAGGAAGGCGATGCCGGAGAGCACGCCAATCCAGAGAATAAGATGCCTCCTGCTCCTCATCCGGTAGCGCCGCGACTTTCTACGGTCGCACCCGCACAATAAAAGACAATTCTCTGCAGGCGCAGATGCTGGTGATCGCTTGCTTCAGTCATTTGGCTGGTTAGGCTGAGGCGGAGCATACCACGGATCCACAAGCGTACCGGACAAGGAGCGTACCGGAACAAGGAGCGCACCGGAACAAGCGCCGAGCTCGCTCGGACAGCTCCACAAGAGGCGACTCAGCGGGATGAGCGCGACAGGTGCAACCGCCGGGCGATGCACCCACCGGCAACTAGCGTTCGCACTCTCCAGCATCGACTGCTAAAGAACTATTACCCCGACCCTTGCGTGCTATTGGATTAACGCAACTGTCACGGTACATTCAGCGTTCATATAATCCCCGGACCATTCCACTCACGACGGTGGGGTAAGCCTGAGCCGGGGGTTAGCAAACGGATACCGGACGCGGTCCACAAACATTGTTGTATCTGTTGTTTGCTGAAAGGACTGTGCCATGGTTCCCCAAGAACACATGCTCCGTTCGCTCTTCCACGAGCTGGTGGGAGACTGCTACAGCCAGGGGGCCGGCGTCGATGACGCCGAGATCTCCACGTACGTGGCTGACCTGCTTACTGACTTCACCGAAAACGAACGCATCTACTCCCTGCGCGACGAGATCGGCCGTCCGCTGCGCGATCTGGATGCCATGTTGCTCGCCGCGGATCCGGTCAACGGCACCGCTGCGTCCTTCGACGCGGAGCGCTCCGCGCGCAAGCAGATCGGCGACTACGCGCTCTTCTTCGCGGGCATGTACCCGGAAGCCATCGGCGTCTCGTCGCGTCCCATCAGCTTCGAGCGGCTGGTCGAGACCGGGCGCGATTCCTACTCCATCGTCGCCGCCTTCAACCTCTTCGAGTACGCGCGGGAAGCGCCGCTCTTCGAGCGCCTTTCGGAGAAGTTCGAGACCTGCATCTTCGGCCTCAACCTGGTGCGCAAGGAGCTGGACCGCCGCCGCGCCCTCACTCCCGGCAAGGGCAAAGAGCAGCAGTACCTGATGTAGATCGCGATCCCCTTCACTGCGTTCTCGACCAGGCGAAGTGAAGGGGAACCATCTGTTGCTGGGATGTGGGCCTCGCCGGGCGTGAGCGACCATCGGCAGCGAGCCCACACCACGCGCACACCGCAGGGCGGCCTCTCGGACGGCCAGGCTTAGCGATATTCCGCGCAGAACCCCGGCGCATCCTGCCCCAGCATCCCGCAGCCGCGGCGAATCTCATCCACAATCAGCGAGCACGCATTCTTCGCATTGCACGGTGGATGGGTCGCCGGCGAAACCTGCATGCACTCGTTTACCAGCGTTGCGCTGCGCTTCGCGCCAACGGAGATCAGACAACTCGTCGCGCCGCCGGTGCCAGCCATACCAGATTGCGACTGAGAGTAAGGCTCCGGCACCCCAAACGCTTGCGCCACCTGGTGCAGCTCCGTCCGCAGCTTCTCCCATTGCGACGTGACCGCAGAATTCAGTTTCAGGCTGGACACCAGCGCATCGATCTGCCCCGCCGTGCCCACCATCGCCGCGACCTCGCTCTCCGCCTTCCGCTTGTGCTTGAAGGTTTCCAGCGCGCGCTGCGCCTGCCTGGCAAAGCTATCGGCCAGCTCGCGCGCCTCCTTCTCACGGCTTGTTCCGCGAATCGTGCTCTTCTTCAGGGCATGGGCAAAGCTGTGCCGGAAGGGTTCCGCATCGTCTCTCACGTTCTGCATCAGCCGCGCCAGGTCCTTGTCATTCAACCGGCCCTCTGCGCGCGCGGTCGTGCCTCGACCAAACGACAGCAGAAACACCATCATCGCCACGTATCCCAGGCACCGCTGCATCCTGTCGTGCCTCCGCCAACACCGCGCAGTCGAGCATACGACTCCGGCGGAGCACTGCGCACCGCCGCCATCGCAAACATTTCCGTTACACGGCTGTAACGCCGCACTCATCTGCCGCTGCTAGCCTCGCGGGGAGGCGGGCAGACAGCCCGCCTTTCTGTCGCGCGCATCGCGAAGGGGAGAAGTCGTCCAATGCAACAACGCATCAGTACCCGCCGCACCATCCACACTCTGGCTCAGGCCACCGCCGTTCTCGGCATCGCTCTAGCCACACTTGCCGCTGGAGCCCAGCAGAACCAGAATAACGACGGGAATACCCACTTCTCGCCCGGCAATCTCGTCGTCAGCCGCAGCGTCTATGACAACAACCCGGCGAACGTGAAGGTCGGCACCATCCTGCCGCCCAACTGCGACAGCACCCAGGGCGGCTGCTCCACCGGGGCCATCGCCGACGGCACCTATCCCTTCGTCTTCAACAACGACACCGCCGACTCCTCCTTCGGCATCACCTCGCGCATCTTTCTCGATCAGCTCACACCCGATGGCCGCGTCCTCGATTCGCTCGAAGTTCCCAACAGCCTCGACCGTGGCATCAAGAGCACCAGCGATCAGCTGGTCACCAGCTTCAGCTCCAAGTCGGAGGTCGCCCTTCACCTCTCGACCGATCATCGACTTCTCACCTTCATGGGCTACGTCGCGCCGGTCAATACGCTCGACGTCTCCAACTCCAACACACCTCTCGCCATCGATCCGACGAATCCCGTGGGCGAGGAATTCCTTCGCGGTGTAGCGACAGTGGATCGCAACGGACACTTCAGCTTCACCGAGACAAACGCCTACAGCGGCAACAACGGCCGCGCCGCAATCTTGAATAACACCGACGGCGAGCCGCTCTTCTACACTGCAGGCAACGCCGGCAACGGCGCCAACCCGCAGCCCAACGGCATCGTGCTCGGAGCCGGCGCGCAGTTCATCGACTTCAGCGGCAAGCATGAAGCCCAGCAGGATCCTGGCACGCCAACGCCGGTCTCCAGCTTCTCCATCACCCTGCTCGGCGCCAAGGCGGACAAGATCGGCAAGGATGACAACTTCCGCGGCATGACGGTCTTCAACAACGTGCTCTACTACACCAAGGGCAGCGGCAGCAACGGCGTCAACACCGTCTACTTCGTCGACACCACGGGCAAAGCCTGCCCCAACGGCGTCGGTCTTCCCGCCGCCAATGCGCAGCTTCCCGCCACGCCTCTCGCCTTTGATCCGGCCGCACTCCAGACCACCGGGCTTCCCTCCAACATGTGCATTCTCGCGGGCTTCCCAACGGCGCTCGCCAGGACCGCAAACCCCGTCGCATTCCCCTTCGCGCTCTGGTTCGCGAACGCAACCACCCTCTACGTAGCCGATGAAGGCGATGGCTTCGCCGGCGATTCCACTCTCTACACCCATGCCGCAGCGCAAACCACCGCGGGCCTACAGAAGTGGGTCTTCAACACGACCACCAAGACCTGGAGCCTCGCCTATACGTTGACCAACGGTCTCCAGCTCGGCGTGCCCTACACCGTGCCTGGTTATCCGACCGGCACCAACGCAACGACTAAGCTTCCCTGGGCACCGTCCACCGATGGCCTGCGTAACATCGAAGGCCAGGTCAACCGTGACGGCACGGCGACCGTGTGGGCCATCACCTCCACGGTCAGCGGCGGCGGCGATACAGGAGCTGATCCCAACCGGCTCGTCGTCGTCAACGATCGTCTCTCCAACACCAGCACGACTGTAGCGGCGAAGGAGCAGTTCTCCATCGTGCGCCAGGCCGGCTTCGCCGAAGTCCTCCGCGGCGTTTCCTTCGCTCCCGGAACCGGAGCGGACGACGACCACGGTCACGATCACTAATCGAGTCCTCAGGCGGCAGACGGTACGCGCTAAGTCTGCCGCCTTTTTTTGCGGCCCGAAAGCACCTCTCAGGCCCCCTCCGCCCCCGGTTAGCTGCCGAGAGTCCCCGCTCAGCCGCACCCGTTTCAGGTCACGGGCCATCCACGGTATCCTTACATGTTGCAATACCTTTCAAGCCTGTAAGGAGCCCCCGTGCCCACAACCCTCCCGCAGACCACCCCCACCTCCACCGCCGACTACAAAGTCGCCGACATCTCGCTCGCCGACTGGGGCCGCAAAGAGATCACCATCGCCGAGCAGGAGATGCCCGGCCTCATGGCCATCCGCGCCAAGTACGCGCCATCGAAGCCCCTGGCCGGCGTACGCATCACCGGCTCGTTGCACATGACCATCCAAACCGCAGTGCTCATCGAGACGCTGGTCGACCTCGGCGCCTCCGTGCGCTGGGCCTCATGCAACATCTTCTCCACGCAGGACCACGCCGCGGCCGCCATCGCCGCCGCCGGCATTCCCGTCTTCGCCTGGAAGGGCGAGTCGCTCGAGGAATACTGGTGGTGTACCGCGCAGGCGCTCGCCCACAAGGGTGGCCTCGGCCCGCAGCTCATCGTCGACGACGGCGGCGATGCCACGCTGCTCATCCACAAAGGCGTCGAGCTCGAAAAGGGCGATCGCTCCTGGGTCGATGCCCCGGCCGAGAGCGAAGAGGAGCAGGTCATCAAGAACCTGCTCAATGCGACTCTCAAGCAAGACCCCAAGCGCTGGACCAATGTCGCCAAGGAATGGCGCGGCGTCTCCGAGGAGACCACCACCGGCGTCCATCGCCTCTACAAAATGATGGAGCAGGGCAAGCTGCTCGTCCCCGCCATCAACGTCAACGACTCGGTGACGAAATCGAAGTTCGACAACCTTTATGGCTGTCGTGAGTCGCTCGCCGACGGCATCAAGCGCGCCACCGACGTCATGGTCGCCGGCAAGGTCGCCGTTATCTGCGGCTACGGCGACGTAGGCAAGGGCTCCGCGCACTCGCTGCGCGGCATGGGCGCGCGCGTCATCGTCACCGAGATCGATCCCATCAACGCCCTGCAGGCGGCGATGGAAGGCTTTGAAGTCACCACGCTCGAAGACACGCTCGGCCGCGGCGACATCTACGTCACCTGCACCGGCAACGTCGACATCATCACCTATGAGCACATGGAGCAGATGAAGGACCAGGCCATCGTCTGCAACATCGGCCACTTCGACAATGAAATTCAGATGGATCGCCTCAACACCGCGAAGGGCGTCGCCAAACTCAACATCAAGCCGCAGGTCGACAAGTACACCTTCCCCGGCGGCAACGCGATCTTCGTCCTCGCCGAAGGCCGCCTGGTCAATCTAGGCTGCGCCACTGGCCACCCCAGCTTCGTCATGTCGAACAGCTTCTCCAACCAGACGCTGGCGCAACTCGATCTCTGGAGAAACAAGGACACCTACAAGGTCGATGTCTACACCCTGTCCAAGAAGCTGGACGAAGAAGTAGCCCGCCTGCATCTGGAAAAGATCGGCGTGAAGCTCACACAGCTTTCGAAGAAGCAGGCCGACTACATCGGCGTCCCCGTCGAAGGCCCGTACAAGGCTGACCACTACCGCTACTAGTAACTGGATCAGGCACCAATAAAAAGAGAGGCCGCTCCGCGAGGAGAGGCCTTTCGCGTTTCGACGACTGAAGCACCGGCACATCCGCAGTGTCCGATTCCGGGCACGTTTGCGCAAGAACGGACACTCCTATCTCGCGATCGTGTCGCCATCACAGGCGCAAGCAATTGAAAACTCGGTGCTACACCTCGCACGGCGAGTTCGGCAGCAGATGTGCCATGAATCGAAATAGGGAGACCATGAATCGAAATAGGTGAATGTAGTCGCGGATATGACAATTTCCCGCATCACTGCTCGTCAGCTTTGCCGGAGTGAAGTTTTATCGCGGTTCGTCACTGTTTCTTGTCGTCCTGCCATTACACGGCTTGGAACACAGCAACGATGCTGGAACACGCGCACTTCAACCGCCGTATCGGCATACACGAATACATTACCGGCGAACAGTGACTGCGCTTTACAGCCCTGCCCACACCGGCTCGACAACCACTCAATTTCGTTAGGAGATGTTATGAAAATTCATGCTGCTTTCATTTCTTGCTTCGCCGCTGCCCTTTTCGTCGCGCTGCCCGCGGCTCACGCCCGAGACAAGAAGGTCAATTTCAATCTGCGCAACGACACCGGCGTCCCACTTGAATTAAAGATCGGCGATAAGACCGAGACGCTCAAAACGGAGCAGGTCATATCCGTCAAGCTGCCGGTGGGAACCCGCATTACTACCAACACGGCCACCGAGCACCACGCTGTCGGCAGCGTAATCGCTGTCGTTTCCGATGCCCTTCCCAGCGACTCAACTCTCGCAATCGGTAAGTAGTAGAGAGGGGCGATCCGGTAAGCACCCATGCCAGCGAAAGAGGCCACTCCGCAAGGGGTGGCCTCTTTCGCATGTATACGCATGAAAACAGCAAATCAACTGCCGAGTGTCCGAATCCGGGCATGCCACCACAAGAGTGGACACTCCTGTTTCGCGACAGTCTTCCTCATTGCTCACGCAAGTAATTGAAAATGGCGCCGCAGCTCGTGCAAAGAGTTCGGCAGCAGACGTGCCATGTATCAAGGCAAGGAGAATGTAGCCGCGGATATGACAATTTCCCGCATCACTGCATGTCAGTTTGCCGGAATGAAGTTTTATCGCGGTTCGTCCCTGTCTCTTGTCGTCTTGTCATCACGCAGCTTGGAGCACAGCGACGATGCTGGAACGTGCGCACTTAAACTGCCGTATCGACATACACGAATACATTCCCGGCGAACAGTGACTGCTCACACCGGCTCGACAACCAATCAATTTAGGAGATGTCATGAAAATTCGAATCGCTCTTATCACTTTCCTTGCTATGGTGTTCGTTGCCGCGCTTCCCGCCGCCCATGCCTCGGTCAGCAACATTCATCCGGCCGTGCATGCAAAGCTCGGCGGCAATGGACAAAAGACCATCAAAATCAATCTCCGCAACGACACCGGATCCCCGCTCGAGTTGAAGATTGGCGACAAGGTCGCGACCCTGCAGGCCGGCCAGGTTGTGGGTGAAAAGCTGCCGGTTGGAACACGCATCACCACAAACACGGCAACGGCAAACCACAAGGTCGGCGACATGATCGTTGAAATCTCCGCAGGCATGTATAGCGACTCGACGCTCTCAATCAAATAGCAAGATGGCTGCGTCGAACTTGCGATTCTGCAAGGAAGCCAAGCGGGCACTTTGGCCACCAAGATGCTGTTCCGCAAACAAGAAGGCCACTCCGCAAGGAGTGGCCTTTCCCATTGTCACGCCATCCGAAGCTATTTCACCGTCGCGGTCACCACGCTTTCCCACTTCGTTCCCGCTGTATTCACAGCAAAGACGGTAAAGCGATGACTGCCGGCCGCAAGGCTGATCGACGCACTCAGCGTCTTGCTGCTGGTCTCGGTGTATTTCTTCACGCCATCCACCCACACTTCCATGCGGGCCAGCGTCCCAGCGATCGTCGAAGCCGCCAGCACCTGTACTGGCGAGCTTACCGTCGATCCATTCGCTGGCTTGCAGACATTCACACCCGACGAAGTTGGTGCCGCACACGTGGCGCCGCCGCCGACCGTCAGAGTGAACGACTTCTTCTGCAAAGTATCGTCCCACCCCGTGCCATAGATGGTGATGGCATGGCTGCCGGCGGCAAGTGGAATGGAAGCATCCAGGAAGGAGTAGTGAGAGAAGGCATGTGCCAGCTGCTCGGAGACCTTCTTGCCATCGGACCATACGCCTACCGTGCGCATCGGCGTGGGACCAGCCGCGCCAATGGAGAATGTCACCGGTGATCTGGCGCTAGCACCCGGTGTGCAAATTCTGATGCCCTCTGCAATGCCGGTGACGCCGCAGCCGGGGAACGAACCCACGCTGTCGTTCGAGAGAAGAACCAGCGCCTCCGGAGGATTCGTCGCGGGATTGTTGTTCGCTGCCGTATCTTCGGTCAGAACGATGTCGGGCTTTGTGCCCGCTGTCGTTCGCACCGCAAAGGGTTGGTGAATTCTGTAGAGATTCTGGTAGACCATCTGCTCGGCGCCAAAGCCGCCTGAGCCCGTTCCGGGTTTGATCACGAAGTCGCTCGTACTCGCAGTCGTGCAGGAAGCGTCGCTGTACGCGAGATCGTTTATGCCATCGCCATTGAAGTCGGCAACTGCGACCGCTCCGGCACACTGGTTTGTCGAAAGATTCGAGTAGCTCAACGTGCGATTCGCGTTTCCCGAGAAAATCGCAAGCTTCGGCACGAACTGGCTTGTGCCGCTCGTGCCATAGATGAAGCCGGGAGAAATAAGATCGCTGCGACCATCATTGTTGACGTCTGCCACGACAAGGTTCAGATCGTCATACCCCTTCGCATCGGCGACCACAAATGGAGAGCCCAGATGCCCTGCGCCGTCTCCATACCAGACCTGCACCGAGGTCGGACCCAGTTCCGAATACAGGACTGCAACGTCCGGCTTGCCATCACCGTCAAAGTCTCCTGTGACCGCGCCGCTCAGAAAGCCGCTGGCGTTCGGATTGTAGACCGGCAGCGTCTGGCCTTTGCTAAAAGTTCCATTCCCGTTGCCGATCCAGATCTGCATCGTTGGGTTTGGACCATTCAACAGCGTCACCAGATCGGTCTTGTTGTCGTGATTCAGGTCCGCGGCCACTATAGCGGTTGGATTGGTACCTCCGGACGTTACAGTCTTCGCCGCCTGGAAGGTGCCATCGCCGTTTCCGAGATAGACATCGACAGCCGAGCCATTCAAAGTAGCAAAGTCCAGCTTGCCGTCATTGTTGAAGTCGCCGATAGCCAGATGGTTCAAATCCACTGGCGCGGGCAGCGTCTTCGGCGCCTGATAGGTGCCGTCGCCACTGGAGAGATAAAGCTGGTAAGTTGCCGTAAAGCTCGTGGAAGTCTGTGTGAACTTTTCCACCATCAGGTCTTCACGGCCATCGTTATTGAAATCGCCATGGCCCGCGACTTGAATGACATTCGAGTTTGTCATGATCTGATGCGACGGGAACGAGACTTGGGCGAGAGAAATCACTGGGAGAAGCGCGCAGCCCAGCAGCAGGGCCGACCTTTGCCGGAAGCGTTGTTGCATTGGAGATGACATGGAGTCAACCATCCTCTGGTTCTGGAACGATTGAGACAAGGAGCCCGGATGAGCACGTGCTCCAACGAGCGGGGGGGAGCGCATCCGGTCCCTTCGGCAATTCCATTCGGCAGAGATTCCCGTAGGTCAACCGGAGTCATCAGAGTCGATGCGCTCGTACCTTCAGCAGGTTGTTCTTTGTCTCCTACGCCGGACATCCTCATGTTCGTCTGACATGCGCCCATTACTCTGTCATGAATGCAAATCTTTGCCTGTCGAAACAGGTAACTGCTCGCCGATCGAGATAAGAAGGAATGGATCATGGCCGCGCGGGTAACCCTCGCGCGCAGTAATCTCATCACCAGACGCCTATGGCCGCCGCTCGTTCCTCCGTAAAAGACGACCTGCTGAAACCACGCTGCTGGGGACTCGCCCAAGCCCGCGCGCATGCGCAACGTGTGCTCGCGCAACCGGATCGCCTCCGCATCGCGCGCCAGATCGTGGCCGCACTCTCGACCAGCAATCCAGAGCAGCGCCTTCGTGCCGCCGATCTCGCCCGTCGCATCACCGAGAAGGATTCCGGCTTCTTCACCTCACACGCTGCCGAGGTCGCCTCCATCCTCGCGGAAATCCCGATCACCGAATCGCGTACGCGCTGGCATCTCGGTCTCGTCGCCGCCCGCTCCGCCCGCACACCGCCGCAGGTCCGCCTCGCAGCCGAAATCCTCTGGCAGCTCGCGGAGGACAGGAGCAATGTCGTTCGCTGCTCCGCCGTCGAAGGCCTGGGCCTGCTGGCGCGCCACGATCCTTCGCTCCGCAACACCGTCGAGCCCTTTCTGCACCAGACCTTCATCACCGGCACGCCCGCCATGCGCGTTCGCGCCCGCAATGCGCTCTGCTGGCTGCAGTCCAGCCCTCGCAGGCCTCGCGCATAGCAAGTGTCCGAATTCGGTCACGCCCGTGCATCCGTGGACAGCACCAGCCGGCCGCGCACTCGGAAGACACCACGGAAGTCCTTGATAATCCGCACTCATCCGCATCGCCGCCTTCGGCAACGTACGTGCACTTACAGCCACATTCCTAAGGAGAAAGCGGCCGCGCGCGAGCTTGTCTCCTTCCATGGCGTCCCGGCAGCGATACCGGGCCGCAGCAGGAGAAAATCTCTACATGCACGGACTTCTCAGCGAACTGCGGTTCACTCTTCGTCAGTTGCGCCGAAGCCCGGCTTTCAGCGCGGCCGCTCTTTTTACCCTCGCCCTCTGCATCGGCGCCAACATCGTCATGTTCTCCATCGTGCGCAACGTGCTGCTGCGCTTGCCGGATTACGCGCAGCCGCAGCAGCTCGTCACGTTGCGCGAGGAAATCCATGCCGGGCCGGACAGCTTCAGCGATATGCCGGTCAACGCCAACCATCTCCTCTACTGGCGCCAGCACGCGCAGTCCTTCCAGGGTTTCGCCGCGATCGGAACCGAATCGCTGCCCCTCGGCGGTGATCACCCGGAGCAGATCGGCGTCGCGCCACACACCGCCAATCTCTTCTCGCTGCTCGGTGTCCAGCCCATCCTCGGCCGCACCCTGCTCCCTGCGGAAGAGCAGCCCGGCCATCACGTTGTCATTCTCACCGAAGGTCTTTGGCGCCGTCGATTGAATGCCGATCCCAACATCGTCGGTCGCGCCATTCGGCTCGATGGCAGCCCTTATACGGTCGTAGGCGTGCTGCCCGCCAGCTTCACTCTGCCCAGTACAGAACTGCTCGGCAGCTTCCGTGGAACGAGCCACGCCATCGAGGCCTTCGTTCCCTTCGGCTGGACCGCCGATCAGCTCTCCGCAATCGAAGGAGACTACAACTACTTCGGCATCGCCCGCCTCAAGCCCGGCGGCTCCATCGCGCAGGCCGCAGCGGAAATGAACACGATGCAGAAGGCCATCGCGCGCCAGACACCAGACCATGTGACGCTCGGCACAACCATCATCGGCCTGCAGCAGTACCTCACCGGATCGAGCCGCAATTCACTCCTCATGCTGCTCGCCGCCGTCGCCACCGTGCTACTCATCGGCTGCGTCAACATCACTAATCTGCTGCTCGCCCGCGCCGCCGGCCGCGAGCATGAGTCCGCAGTCCGTTCCGCGATGGGCGCAAGCCCCGCACAATTAGTGCGCAGCGCGGTTGCAGAACCGTTGCTGCTCTGTATCGGCGGATGTCTCCTCGGGCTCGCTCTTGCAACACTTGCTCTCCCCTCGATTGCCCACGCCCTCCCCACAACGTTGCCTCTGCTGCATCCCTTGCACATGGATGCGCCGCTCGTCCTCTTCGCCGTCGGCGCATCACTCGTCTGCGCTTTGCTCTGCGGGCTGCTGCCTGCTATTCGCTTCGTGCGCAGCCATCCGCAGCAGGCGCTGCGCGCAGAAGGCCGCACCGCCTCGGAATCCGCGGGCGGCAAGCGGGTGCGCCGCGCGCTCGTCGTTGGCGAGGTTGCCGCCAGCGTCGCGCTCGTCGTCCTGGCCGGCATGTTCCTGCTCAGCCTCTATCGCCTGCTGCGCGTGGATCGCGGCTTCACCGCCGAGCACGTCATCAGCGCCGGCATCGTGCTTCCCACCAAGCAGTACGGCCAGCCCGCGCAGCGTGAGGCCTTCTACCAGCGCTCGCTCGAACGTCTCCGTCAGTTGCCCGGCGTCAGCTCCGCCGGCGTCATCAGTGTGCTTCCGCTCGAGGGCGACCGCTGGGGCGACCTCATCTCTCTCCCGTCCGATACGCGCCCGCTCTTCGCGCGCCCGGCGGCAAGCTTCCGTTGGCTCAGCCCCGGCTACTTCGAAACCATGCAGATGCCGCTCATCGCGGGCCGCTTCTTCACTCAGGATGACCTCGGCAAGAATGTCGCCGTCATTTCCCAGCGCGCGGCGCGGATCACGTGGCACGGTCAGAATCCCGTCGGCCAGTTCTTCCGCCGCGGCGACCCGGACGACAAGCCCTTCCAGGTCATCGGCATCGTCGGCGATGTTCGCGCGGTCGATCTCAGCAAGCAGCCACCCGCAATGGTCTACGTGCCGATCACCTACCGCTCCAACAGCACCGGCTCCTTCGTCATCCGCACGGCAAACGACCCGGCATCGATGTCCAATGCCATCCGTAAAGCCATCTGGAGCATCGACGCGCAGGTGCCCGTGCCCGAGGTCCGCACCATGGAGACCATCGTCGACGGCTCGCTCGCCGCGCGCAATTTCCAGCTTCACCTGTTGCTGGCCTTCGCCGCCTGCGCCTTGGTCCTCGCCGCGCTTGGCATCTACGGCGTCGTCGCCTACTCCGCGCTACAGCGCACACGCGAGCTCGGCATCCGCATCGCGCTCGGAGCGCAGCCCGCGCAAATCTATCGCCTCATCGTCGAAGACGGCGTCACACCCGTGCTGGTCGGCACCATCGCCGGCATCGCGCTCGCCGCGCTCGCCGCCCGCGTCATCAGCGGCCTGCTCTTCGGTGTCGGCTCATTCAACATCGGCATCGCCGCCGCGGCAGCAGCCGTCCTGCTCCTCACCGGCGGCCTCGCCAGCCTGCTCCCCGCCATCCGCGCCACCCGCATCGATCCCGTGCAGGCGCTCCGCGCGGAATAGAGCGCCTCAACTGCCCAGATGAAATCCTTCCTGCAGAACGCAGGCACTCATCAGAATCATCAGCGTCGGATCGATCGCAACCCGCGATCCCTCGTCCATATCCGGCAGCCTGTCCAGCAGGCATCGCACTTTCTTCTGATCGAAGAACGGAATCGACTCGAGCACCGGCCCGCGTAGCGTGTCCTGCACCAGCACGCTCAGCTTCTCGGTTGGACTCAACGTGGCCGGCGGGCTCAGAAACGGATGCTTCTGCCTGCGGTAAACCGTATCCGTGATCACGTCGCGGACCGCCTCTCGCAGAACATACTTCTCCGTCATGCCATGGATCTTCTGATTCACCGGCTGCGAACAGATCACTTCCACGACATGATGATCGAGAAACGGTACCCGCCCTTCCACGGAGTGCCCCATCTCCATGCGATCGCCCAGCACGGTCAGGATGTAGTTCGGCAGCAGCGTCTTCGACCAGAGATACAGCGACTGATGCACCGCATCTCTGCCTTCGAGTTGTCCTCGAATATCGAGTTCGCTCAGCAGAGCGTGATAGCTCTCTCGCTGTCCGCAGCTCTCGGCAAACTCTTCCGCCAGCAATCCCTGCATCGTAACCGAGCGGCCGGAGAAGGTTTCGATCCACGAAGGAACGAATCCCAGCAGCCGCCTCACGTTATGGAGCGGCATGCCTTCGCCACGCGGCAGCAGCAATCCACGCGATACCGGATTCAGCGTCTCCAGCTCCGCCAGAAGCCGCGCCACCTCGCTCGGATCCTGACCGTCTCGATTGTAGAGAAGCATGTCGCGGCGGAAATGCGCATAGCCGCCCAGAATCTCATCGGAGCCCTCGCCGGTCATCACCACCTTGTAACCGGCGTCGCGCACCGCGCGGCTCAGCAGATACTTCGCCACGCCATGCGCATTGATGCAAAACGTCTCCGATTGCAGAATCGCGTCGGCGAAGTGATCGGCAAGGTCGTCCTGCCGCATGGGGATCGGGCAAAAATCAGCGCCCACCCGCGCCGCCATCTCCCGCGCCTCTTTCTCCTCGTCGTAGTTGCCGTGATCGAAGGTCAGCGTGAAGGCGCGGATCGGGTCAGAATGATGTCTCGCCGCCAGTCCAAGCACGGCGCAGGAATCTAGGCCGCCGCTCAGGTAGCAGCCCACCGGCACGTCCGCGCGAAGCCGCAGGCGCACCGCTTCCTCCAATGTGTAGCGAAGCTCCGCGCTGTATTCGGCATCGGAGAGCGTCGTCGCCTGCTCTGCCTTGGGATAGTGGAAATCCCAGTACTGCCTCATCTGGATGTGCTTGTCGGTGGCAATCACATAATGACCCGGCGGAACCTGGAAGACTCCATCGAATAACGTGCGTGTCTGGTGTCCGCCATACTCGACCGAATGCGACACCGACACAGCATCCCAGCGGGCCGGAACGCCCGCGGCAAACAGCGCCTTTACCTCCGAGGCAAAATACAGCGTCTCGCGATGGAACGCATAAAAGAGCGGCTTGATCCCGAACCGGTCGCGTACCGCAAACATCGTCCGGTTGGTTTGGTCCCAGATCACAAAAGCGAATTCGCCGCGCAGCGAATGCACGCACTCTGCGCCTGAATCCTGGTACAGATGCAGCGCAATCTCGCTGTCGGACCGGGTACGCAGATGATGTCCGCGTCGCTCCAGTTCCCGCTGGATGGCCTCATAGCCGTAGAACTCGCCATTGACCACGATGTGCGTGCGCCCATCTTCGCTCGCGATCGGCTGATCGCCGGTTGTCAGGTCGATGATGCTGAGCCGCGCGTGCCCCAGCCCAACCCGGCAGTCGTTGGAAATCCAGTGCCGCTGGCCATCGGGCCCGCGGTGATACAGGCTCTGCGTTGCCCGTTCGAGCGTCGCTGCAGTAATCGGATCTCGCCGCGAAAAGGCGGCGACAATTCCGCACATGATGATGTCTCCGATGAACTGACCCGACGTGGGCAGTCAGGATGAAGCTCTTGTAGCGGGGAAGGACGGCGCGGGAGGATTATAGGCTTCCGGTGCGCACAGTGGCCACCGTAACCATCGCCGTCGCCGGGCGGACCGCAACTCCGCGCGTTCGATCCGGGCTCGCACCTCTTCCGGCTTGAACACTCGTAGGCCAACGACGGTGACGTGAAAACGGCGTGACGTGAATTGGACCCTCGCCTTACTTGCGGACAAGAAGATCGCGCAGCTTGCCAACCGCGCGCGGAATGTCCGCCGTCCGGGTACTGCCAAAGCCTAAAATCAGCCCCGGCCGCACCGCCTCTCCCCGATAAGTCGAAGAGAGTGGCCAGATCCAGAGGTTCTGGCGTGCGGCTCGCTGGGCAATCTCCACATCATTCACGCCCTTGGAAAGGATCACGGTCAAATGCATGCCGGCCTCGGCGCCTGCAATTTCCGCCAGCGAACCGAGCTCCTTCCGGATGCATTCCACCAGCATGCTTCGCCGCTCTCGATAAAGAATCCGCATCCTGCGGATATGGCGCTCAAAATCTCCGCTTCGAATGAATTCAGCGAGCACCTCCTGGTAGAGATTCGGCGATCCAAGATCGACAGCAATGCGAGTAGCTACAAAATGGCGAACCAGGTCGGTTGGAATCACAACGTATCCAAGACGCAGCGATGGAAACAGAACCTTGCTGAAGGTTCCAATGTAGAGCACGCGCGCATTCCCATCCATTCCCTGCAACGAGGGAATCGGCGGGCTCTCATACCGGTATTCGCTGTCGTAGTCATCTTCCAGGATCCACGCTCCGTTGCTGTGTGCCCAGCTCAGCAGTTGCATACGGCGCGATGCGCTCATGGTCACGCCGAGCGGAAACTGATGCGAAGGCGTCACCATTGCGGCGCGCGCCGTGCGGCATCTTCGGATGCCGGCAGCAACATCGAGCCCCTCGTTGTCGACGCGAACCGGCACCAGTTTGCAACCGGCCAGCGCGAAGGCGCCTTGTCCGAATGGATATCCCGGCTCTTCCGCCCACACCCGGCAGCCAGGCTCGAATAGAACACGTGCCGAAATCTCCAGTGCCTGCTGGGAACCGGCAACAATCATCACTTGTTCTGGTTCGCAGCGCACCGAACGCGCGGTGCGAAGATATCCCGCGACTGCCTCACGCAGTGCCGGAGAACCCATCGGGTCGCCATAGTGAAAGGACCGCGTGCGCATATCGCGGGAATGGCGCGCGACCAACTTCGACCATACTTGAAGTGGAAACTGATCGAACGCAACCTGGCCGACACCGAAAGCCCCAAAGCGTCGCCACCACGGCGTATCTGGCGGCACCGGCAAACTTGCAATATGCCGCGCAATCGGCCGCGGCCCCACGCGATCGGAAACGACCTTGCCCCTGGCAGGTGCGGTCGACGTGAACTGCTCCGGAAGCAGCCTCGATATCATCGTTCCCGCGCCAACGACGCTCTCCAGGTAGCCTTCGGCCAGGAGTTGCGCGTAAGCATTCAGGACCGGCACTCGCGAGACGCCAAGCTCCGTAGCCAGCAGCCGTGTCGAGGGAATACGCTGTCCCGGCCGCAGACTGCCGGCGGCAATCGCCGCGCGGTACGCGTCATAGATCTGTTGGTGCAGCGCCTTCGGGGACTTCCGATCGACCGCGATGACCGGAAGGATGCCGGAAGCGATTCTCTTCATCGTGGTCGAAGCATAGTGGCTATGCCGAGCAGGGGTCAAATGGCTAGCTCGCCCGACCACTCTCCAAACGAGGGCCGTTCAATTCATCTGCATCCCCGGCATCGCGGAATGGTCCATGTTGTCATGCCCTTGATCGTCGTCGTCCACCGACCAGATCTTCCGCGGATCGGTTTCATACGGATACACGTGCACCATCCACCCAAACAGGTGCGGATGAAAGTCTCCACCGGCAGCGTCGCACGCCTCTTCCGTTGTGATGGAACCGCGCAGTCCGAACTTCGCATCGGCTCCGAAGTACGCCGGCTCCTGACCCGTGGGCGCCTTGCAGAAATTGATGTGCTGATGCCAGCGCGCAATGCTCAGCGGAATCCGCTCGTTCAACTCTTCCTCGCTCGCGGTCTTCCGATCGGTGTACATCGCGCCCACCAGCTTGTAACCGCCGTTCGCTGTCTTCTTGTAAAGCAGCGATGTCGGCTTCGAGGCATCGAAGCGGAATGCAGCCTCAAATCCATACTCGCGCTTCGTAAAGTGATAGATAGCCTGCGGAATATTCGGCAGAAAGATCGTGTAGCCGTCCGCCAGCGCCTTACGGTAGTCCTGGTAAGGCGCCATCGCCTGTTTCGCCGCCGCCGCCACAGCATCCGCTTTCTGCTGATCGCCGGCTGTCGGTGTGCGCAGCGAAGTCATGTACATGTGTCCCGCCATATGCGCCATCCCGCCACTCGCCGCGTTGGGTCCGTTTGCCATGCTCGCTGCAAATACATTCCGTCGCATCGCGCCATGATGCACATGCATCAGCAGGACGGTTCCCAGCAGAAACAACAGCGTCGCCGCAAAGACCCGCGAAAACCTGCGAACAATCATGTCGCACCTCGAGGCTGTTCATCAGGACGCCCGAACCCAAAGACAAGTTGCGGCAAAGCACACCAAAATCGTTACAGCCAAACGGTTGCCCTGCCCTGCCGCCAAGTAGGAGCTTGCCCTGAGCCTGCCGAAGGGTGGGGATGTTTCCCGAAGATCACGCAGCAGCGAAGGACCTTCCGATAACTCCCACTCAAAAACCTGCTAGCATGTCGACAACGTTCGGCCTATGACTGTCACTGTCTAAAACCTCCCATCTCGATCGCTACCCGCCGCACAAGTAGCGCAGCAGATGTGTGCTTCCCACCACAAAAGGCTTGCCGCTTTCACAAACGATGTTGGCTTGTGAGAGCTGCTAACGCAGCTTTTCCGTCAAGAAAAGCTGCTCCTCTCAGATGTTGGTGAGAACAAGGTATTTGTGAAAGCGGTTTAGACATGAACTTCGAAGACATCGGCTGGGCGCACTACGCCTCCCAGACAGCACCAGATTCATCCTGCGGCCGCGTAGCCTTGGCCCACCGCGACCAATTCATCGTATGGACGTCAACCGGCGAAGTCACCGCAACCATCAGCGGCCATCTCCGCCACATCGATTCCGACCCACCATGTGTCGGCGACTGGGTCATCCTGCGCGATGGCAGCGTCATCTCCCAGGTCCTGCCGCGGCGCACCCAGCTCTCCCGCAAGGAGCCGGGCAAGCGCATACGCGAGCAGGTGCTCGCCGCGAACATGGATCTCCTCTTCCTCGTTAGCGGACTCGATCGTGACTACAACCCGCGTCGTCTGGAGCGCTATCTCGTCCTCGCGTATGAGAGCGGCGCTCACCCCATCATCCTGCTGAACAAAGCGGACCTGCGAAGCGATCTGGCCGACGTCGTTCGACTCACCGAGAGACACGCTCCCGGCGTCCGCGTTGTCGCGCTCAGCGCTCTCGCGCCGTGGGGCCTCGACGCCATCGCCGGCCACGTCGAACCCGGCCAGACTGCGGCCCTCATCGGCTCCTCCGGCACCGGCAAATCGACCATCGTGAACGCTCTGCTCGGCGAATCGCGCCAGCGCACAACCGTTGTCCGCGAGAACGACAGCAAGGGCCGCCACACCACGACACATCGCGAACTCATCCGCATGCCCGGCAACTGGCTCCTGATGGACCTGCCGGGGCTGCGTGAATTGCAACTGTGGGCCGATCCCGAAGGCATCGATACCGCCTTCGCCGACATCCTCGATCTGGCACAACAGTGCAGATTTCGCGATTGCGCACACAACCAAGAACCCGGCTGCGCCGTCCGCGCCGCCGAGCTCGATCCAGATCGCCTGCGCAGCTATCGCAAATTACAAAAGGAGATCCATCACCTCGAACTGCAAACCGACATCCACCGCGCCCGCGAAGTAAGAAAAAAATGGAACGCGATCGAGAAGGACATGCGACGCCATCCCAAAAGACGCTTCTGACAGCCTCCGAATTCCGCGACAACAGCCCGCATCTCTCGTTTCCATCTCTCGTTTCAAAGATGCGGGCCGTCGCAGCCCGAGCCCATTTCGGTCGTCTTCTCCCGTTACAGAACAAAGCCCCGCTGTATCCCCCACCCGTAATCACAGCGCCGGTGACCGTAACCCTGATTTCGGCGAACACGACATCTGGTCATCACAGCTCCGCTTTCGTACAAAAGAACATAGCCTTTGGGGGGCGCGTTCTGCATGGGCATCACTGTTTTCTTTCTTATCTGCGGTCCATTCGCGGCATTGTTGTTTTTTCCGCTCACTACGCGGCAGCAACTCCGTCCGGCGCACGCGCGCAATGCGCCAGAATCCACCGCCGCCCCCGCAAAGGACTTTCAATCCATCCCCTTGAATCGCGGCGCAGATGACCATTCCCGCAAATGGAAGAACGTTGCGTAGGTAGCATCAGGCGCGCGGCCCGTTTTTTCATCAATCGCCAAATCGCGCGGCGCCGCGAGCTTTCGCCTTCGCCGCCTCTTCTTCCCGATTCCGCGGCGGCGCGTTGGTCTCTAAAGAACGCAGCAGTCCCATGGAGACACTCGCCACCTCTTCCACCGCGGCCAGAAAGGCCGCCTCGTTCGCCTTCGATGGCTTGTTGAATCCGCTGATCTTCCTCACATACTGCAGCGACGCAGCCCGAACCTCCTCCTCCGTCACCGGAGGATCGAAGTTGAACAGCATTTTGATATTGCGGCACATAATCTCGCCACCTCGACTCTGAAGTGATTCACCACTCGCGACAAGCAGTCAGATATTCGTCGTAACCAATTCACTCCTTCGGCTTCACTCCTTCTACGGTGTAGCACGGTAGCCCCGCCACACATACTCCAAAGCTTCGGGCAGCGTCTGCAGTTTCACGCTGTTGTCCACGTGCCCCGCGTTCCGCGCAAACACAAACTGATAGTGATAGCCCCTCGCCGCCAGCACCCGGGCCATGTCTTCGTTGGCCAGCACCCAGTCGTGCATGCCATCGCGCATCACATTCGGATTCAGCAGGTCCCGGTCGCCCACTTCCATCCAGATGCGCAGCGGCTTCCGCGCGCTCTCCGGAATCAGCCGCTCGTGGAACTCCCACGCGCCCTGCGGAGTCGCCTCGTTCCACGGCCACTGCTGGTTCACGAACGTTCCTGAATAGCTCAGCACGCGATGATACAGCTCCGGGTGATACCAGGCCATGATCAGTGCGCACGCGCCGCCCGAGCTGCCGCCCATCGCCGCCCGGCCATCCGGATCACGCGTCAGGCGCACGTGATACAGCGCCTCCACGCGCGGCAGCACCTCTGTCTCCACAAACTCGGCATAGCGGCCGGACATCGTGTCATACTCCAGTCCGCGCTCGCTGCCCTGCGCATCGCCTCCGCCATTGCTGATCGAAATCGCAATCATCACCGGCACCCGGTGCTCGGCAATCAAAGTATCCAGCGCCGTAAACAACTCCCCGTCCGGCCCATCCGCCCCCACCATGAAGGGAGCAACCGTACCGGTTACATATTGTTTCGGCACGTACACCGTCACCCGCCGTGTGTAGGGAGCAGCGTGGCTCGTCGTGACAGTCAGCTTCGCCGGATTGTGAGCATCGACCGTGCCAAAGGTATGCGGCTCCCGCGCAATGCCAGGATAGAGCTTGCTATCCGCCGAGCTCATCGTGAACTCCGAAACTGTTCCCTGCGGTCGACCCTCGCGCACCGCCATCTCCGGCGCAGGCGCATGCGTCGGCCCCAGGATGAAGTTGCCATCCTTATCCGCCGGAGCGTTGGCGCCATCCGCTAACTCGGTCGCCGCTACATAGCCGGCCGTATGCGGATCGCGCGTGGGCGGCGTCGGCCGCGATTGCGCGATCCCTGGCTGCGCACCGGCTATCCCGAACAAGGATGCCAGCACAAGGAATTTTGAAAGGCAGAACATGGGCGTCATTCTTTCATGCGCCCTTTCATGCGCGGATATCCTCGGTCTCCTGGCCTGGTCAATGCGGGTCTCCGGTAATCTAGAATTCCATCAGCGTGCCGTCGCGGAGCCCCAACATGAGCAGGGTTTTGATCATAGGAAGTGCTAGCTCGGTGAGCCGCGAGATTGGCGAAGCCCTCTCTGCCGCCCACCTTCCGGTAGAGTATGCCGCCGGTCACGCCGATGCTCTTCAGCGATTGCGCATGCGATCCTTCGGAGTCGTCATTACCAATCCCGACAGTGCTGTCGATGAAGATCTGGCTCTGCTCGGGGAGATGCGCGCCATCCGGCCTGGCGTAAAGTGCATCGTTCTGGCTGCTCGCAGTACGCCGGACGAGGTCATTGCCGCTTTGCGCGCTCGCGTCTTCGCCTGTTTCACCCCCCCATTTGATCTGGCCGAGATCGCAAACCTGGCACGGAGTGCCGCGTCTGAAAGCCAATGGCGGGAGGACATACAGATCCTCTCGGCGAAACCCGGCTGGGTCTCACTCCGGGTCAATTGCCGCCTCGTCACCGCTGAGCGCCTCATGACCTTCGCGAAGGAGCTGAACGCCCACTTGCCGGAGGATACGCGGCAGGAAATCCTGCTGGCATTGCGTGAGATTTTGTTGAACGCAATGGAACACGGCGCAGCCTTCAATCCCGAACAAATCGTTGAGGTCACCGGCGTTCGCACAGCAAGGAGCCTGGTCTTTTACGTGCGTGACCCCGGGGCCGGCTTTCGCCGCGAATCGCTGGGCCCCGCGGCAGCTGGAAGCTCGTCCTCGGATCCTTTGGGACACATCCAGCAGCGCGAAGAAGAAGGAATGCGTCCCGGCGGATACGGTCTCCTCCTTGCGAGCGGCACCGTGGACGAGCTGATCTACAACGAAATCGGCAACGAGGTATTGCTGATCAAGTATCTGGATCCAGCGGCCCCGGATCATTCATCAAAATCGCCGCAAGAGCCGGCGAATCTTTAAATGGCTTCCTCGAAGAACCCGCCTCCGGTATGATGTCGCCGGACGAATTTGCCGGAGGGTTGCGATGTCAAGGCGATTCTCTCTGACCGCAATCTGCTGCGTTGGTTTCCTTGCTGTCACCGCGGCGGCTCCGCGCGCTTTGGCCCAGGGCGGCCCGAACATCTTTGTCACGCCCATCCCGGACGCGCCGTTTAGCGGAGTCATCCAGGTGCAGCGCGCCGTTGTGCAACCCGATGGCCGCATCTTCAACCTCAGGACAATCCGCGAGATCGGACGCGACAGCCGAGGCCGCATTTATAACGAGAGAAGGGCGCAACTACAGGCTGCAGACACCGCCACGCCTCCACTCCTCGGCGTCCTTATCTACGATCCGCAAACCAGAATCTCCATCCGGACCGATTCCCACACGCAAACCTTCTGGACCGATACCGTCAGTCGTCCTCCGGCAACCGTGCCGCCCGCGCTTCTCGCGACGCCGGCCGGCACCAGCCTTCCGCAAAATCAGTTCGTCAAAGAAGAAGATCTTGGTGTCCACGCGTTTGAGGGCGTATCCGCGCACGGCGTCCGCGAAACGCCGACCATCCCGGCAGAGAGCAGTGGAACCGGCCGGCAGGTGGTGATCACAGACGAGTACTGGTACTCGCAGGATCTCCGCATCAACCTGATGATCCGGCATAGCGACCCGCGCACCGGAAGCGTCACCATGACAGTCACACACATCGCGCGCACGGACCCCGATCCCGCCCGCTTCACCGTCCCGGAAGGCTACAAATCGCCCGCACAGCGACAGCAAGCGGCCCAGTAAAGCAAAAGCACCGACGGTCTAAGGTAGAAACGCTACTCCGAACGCAGCCGTTCTCTCAAGCACGGCTGCACCATCTGTGCTTTTTCTTTAAGTTCTCCTTCGCTCCCATCCATCTCTGCCACAACCCCGCCGCAGGGTTCCTGCCCTCGTGTCTTCGCCAGAGCGAGCTGATCTACAACGAAATCGGCAACGAGCTATTGCTGATCAAGTATCTGGATCCAGCGGCCGCGGATCATTCGTCAAAATCGCCGGCCTAGCCGCCCATTAGGACGAATGCGAAGCGGCACCCGAATACTCGGCGGGACGCTCCGGAAACACCAGCAGCGTCACCGCCAGCGCGACCACAATGCCCAGGCTAACCTCCAAGAACCTCTCCAGCGCGGCTTGTGCCGGGCCACCATCTATCTTGATCACCACAATGATGGTCAGCGCCACAGCAGCCAGGCGCCCAGCTTTTTCAAATTCCAGAGTGCTACAAACCAGCAGGCACAGCAAGACTGCGAGCCCGTAAAGAAGATAATGACCATGCCAGAAATAGAATGTCGCCCAGCCAAGGAATGCGCCGATGGCGGTGCCGATCAGCCGGTCCCGGCAGGTCGCGAGGCTCACGGGAGTGTCCGAACCCATCACCACAATGGCGGAAACCGCCGCCCAATAGCTGTGCGTCAGCCCGACACGATCTCCCAGCCATAGACAAATCACAGCGGCCAGGCTCGACTTGAAAGCGCCAATAGCGCGAATGCGGACCTGCCTTCGCTTCCACCAATTCGCTGCAGCCGGATTCCCTAAGCTCGTAGCCATCGCCCTCATCCCTTCGAAATCCGCCGAGACACCATTACACAAGAGTGCCCCATCCAGCGCCGGTCTGTGGCTCGGACTGCTATTCACCGCCGCATGCATCGCCGCCCGAGGCCCGGTCGGATTCTGAATCAGGCCTTCCCTTTTGTTGGAAGATTTTGGCCGTCAAAATGGTTCTAGCGCAAGAAACGGCGTTGCTTACGGTCCGCCATGCCATAGAGGGGGAAGCCCCCACGGTCTGAGCTATGGAGTCCGAGCCGTGATTACAGGATGTAGCGCGACAGATCCTGGTTCTTCACGATCGTCGCCACCATCGCCTGCACGTACGCCGGATCGACCACCACTACCTTCTCGACCCCGTGCTCGGTCACGCGTTCGACTACGGGCAAAGGAACCGTAGCGCCCAGGCCGTCCGTCGCGGCGGCCGCCAAGTCGAGCACGCCCTCGGCCGTCTTCTGCCCTTTTTGCAGATCGGGCGCCAGGAAGCTGATCTCGTCCAGCACTCGCTCCATGATCGTGTGCAGCCGTCGCGCACCGATGTTCTCCGTCGTCTCGTTCACACGGAACGCAAACTGCGCCATCTCTTCCAGCGCCTCGCGCGTGAACTCCAGCTTCAGTCCTTCGGTCTCGAGCAGCGCCGCGTACTGCTTGGTCAGCGACGACTTGGGCTCGGTCAGGATGCGAATGAAGTCCTCCACCGTCAGCGACTGCAGCTCCACCCGGATCGGGAAGCGTCCCTGCAGCTCCGGGATCAGGTCGCTCGGCTTGGACACATGGAACGCGCCCGCCGCGATGAACAGGATGTGGTCGGTGGACACCATGCCGTAGCGCGTATTCACCGTCGTCCCTTCGACGATGGGCAGGATGTCGCGCTGGACACCCTCGCGCGAGATGTCCGGCCCGTGGCCACCCTCACGCCCCGCCACCTTGTCGATCTCATCCAGAAAAATGATGCCTGAATTTTCAACGCGGTCGACGGCGATACGGTTCACCTGATCCATGTCGATGAGCCGCTGCTCCTCTTCCTGCACCAGGTATTCGAAGGCCTCGCTCACCTTCATCTTCCTTTTCTTGGTGCGCTGCCCGAACAAGCCGGGAAGGATGTCCTTCAGGTTGACATCCATCTCCTCCTGCCCCTGGTTGGTGATGATCTCGAAGCTCGGCGTGTTCCGCTCGCGCACATCGATCTCCACCGTGCGCTCGTCCAGCTTGCCCTCGCGGAACTGCTGCCGCAGCTTCTCCCGCGTGCGGTTGTGACTGTCGCCGGAATCCTTCGGCGTCTCGATCGTCGGCCCGTTCTCCGGCCCGCGCACCATATCGATCACCTTCGCGTCCGCCTTAGGACTCTCCGGCTGCTTCACCGCCGCAGCAGGAGCAGGCAGCAGCAGGTCGAGCAGCCGTTCCTCGGCGTTCAGCTCGGCCTTGTCTTCCACCTCTTCGAGGCGCTCCTCGCGCACCATGTCGATCGCGATCTCCACCAGGTCGCGGATCATCGACTCCACATCCCGGCCCACGTATCCGACCTCGGTGAACTTCGACGCCTCCACCTTCAGGAACGGCGAGCCGGTCAGCTTCGCCAGCCGCCGCGCAATCTCCGTCTTGCCCACCCCCGTCGGCCCGATCATGATGATGTTCTTAGGCATGATCTCCTCGGCGAGATCAGGAGGCAGCTTCTGCCGCCGCATCCGGTTGCGCAGCGCAATCGCCACCGCGCGCTTCGCCGCATGCTGCCCCACCACATACTTATCCAGCTCCGCCACAATCTCGCGCGGAGTAATCTCATCCAGCGCCAACGCCTGGTCGTCTGCCGTTCCCGGTAAAAAAATTGCCATGCTCTTATCCCTCTAATCCCACCCGGGTACTTCGCTTGTCATTCTGAGCGT
>DATBCB010000151.1:0-18836 GCA_036270675.1 Acidobacteriaceae bacterium
GGTCTGCAAAGTGCACGATGAGCTTGGAAACCGCATCGCGCGCGATCACCGTATCGGCATCGATGCCGACGTAGTAGTCCTCCGTGAGCAGGCCAATCGCATAGTTAAGTGCTTCCGCTTTGCCTGCATTCGGTTTGCTCAGCACTTGCAGGCGACCCGCCGCAATCTCATCCCGATACGCCTCACGGGCAATGTCGTAGGTGCGGTCGCTTGAACCATCATCGATGACAATCGCGCGCAGGTTCTCGTAATCCGAGTTGAGCACGGAGCGGATCGTCCGCACGATCACCTTCTCCTCGTTGTACGCAGGGATGAGGACCGCGACGCCCGGGGCGAAACCGCCCTCCACCACTGGCACGCGGCGGCGGCGCAGGCGATCGATGATGGCAAAGAGGCCGATGAGTACAAGCCGCGCGCTCATCAGAACGTCGCCGATAAAAAAGACCATCACGATAAAGCGTCCGACGAAAGCAAACATGGTGAACGCAACGGAATCGATGCGTGCCTGCCAGCGCTGATTCGGGGTAAGCGGCGGCATCACCTCGGCCGCGGTCTTGCCCATCAGCTCAGACACGGGCACGATTTGAAGCCCGCGCGCTCGCAGCGTGTCGATGAGCAGCGGCAACGCAGCCACGGTAGCGGAGCGGTCTCCGCCGCCATCGTGCAGCAGAATGATGGAGCCGCGGAACTGCGGCTTCGTCTTCATGATGCGCAGCTGCTCCATCACGTTCCAGGTGATCTCCTGGGGCGTCTTGCGCGGATGCTCATTCCAGTCGTCGGTATCGATTTTGTCCCCGATGTTGGTATAGCCCATTTGCTGGATGTGGTAGGCGGGCGCGGCCTGGTCGTTGGTGTCAGGTTCCTGGTCGATGGAATATGGGGGACGGAAGTAGAGCGGCTTGAGGCCAAGCTTGCTGGCGAAGAGGCGCTCGGTCAGGTTCAGCTCGAGCTCCACCTGGCGTAGAGGGATTTCGCTGATATCCGGATGCGTGTAGGTATGATTGCCAATCTCGTGCCCTTCCCGCACATAGCGGCGCAGCAGGCCGACGTTGTCCTGCGCCTGCTCCCCGATCACCATGAAGGTTCCCTTCACATGCTTAGCCTTCAAGATGTCGAGAATCTTCGGTGTCCACTTGGGGTCGGGACCATCGTCGAAGCTGAGCGCAACCTTATCCGGATGGTAGCCGTAGTATTCGATGGTGTAGGGCTGCGGATAGCTCTGCATGTGCTCGTCGGTCGCCGTCTGATTCTCTGCATCCATATCGATCGTGCGCGATCCGGGATGCGGCACGCGGGTGATGCGGAGGATATCGCCATCGCCTGACGTATTGACGTCGTTGCCGGGCTGAATCTTTTTGAGCGTGGTCTGAATGTTAGGCGTGCTCGGTTTGTCCCATATGCTCCAGAGTGAAGTATCTTCCTTGCCCAATTGCCAGAGCGCGAAGGTCTGTATGCCCATCAGACGCGCGGCACGCATTTCGTTCATCGCGGTGACCGCGTCGAGCAGCCATACCTGGTGACGCACGTGCTCATCCTCGTCGTCGTAGGCAAAGTGTGGGTTCAGCTCATCGCCCGCAAAGGAGAGGTCCGCCTCGGAATCGTTCGCCTCTTGCCAGGCCTCCTGCACACTGATCGAATCCACATTGATGACCTTCTGCGAGGCATGGCCGTTCGCATCCGGCAACGGAACAGTCCAATCGTAGCCATAATTGCCAAGGGCGCAGATCAGCTTCTGTTTCGGCACAATCTTCAGCACGCGCTGCAGGTTGTTCTCAAACCAGTCCTGGGCCGCGACAGGCCCAGGTTCAGAGGTATTTTCGTGCTGGTCATAGTTCATCAGCACGATGCCATCGGTATGCGCCGCCTCAAAGGCAAGCATTTTCTTGTCGGTGCTGGTGGGTACATTGATATAGAGCCGCAAATTCTTTTTGGAGAAATCGGCGTAAAGGTCTGCCATCAATGCGCGGTATCCCGCCTCGGCGTTGTCGGGCACCTCTTCAAAATCAAGCGAGATGCCGTGGTAGCTCGGATTGGCGGCCAGAAACGCGTCCAATTGCACTCGCAGGCTGTGCCGTGCGCCGGGATCGTTCAGCATGGGGCCGATCACCGGGTCCCAGTCATTTGTAAGGATGTTGTAGTTATTGATCAGCGGAAAGATTTCAGTGTTTTCATGGGCATTGGCGATCGCCTGATGCACATCATTGTTTGGATCGACACCGTGCACTGTCCCGTTGGGATCGACGATTCGATAGGTATGCGCCGGCGCGAGCGGCATGGCTCCGAGAAGGGAGCCGGCGGCATCGTTCACGTGAAGCCAAACCGGAAAGAGCATGTCGATTTGGTGAATATGCTGCTTCAAGGAAGACAAACTGGGTGCGTCGTCGGTGTAGAAGGCCGCGCGCAGACCCTCATCGGTGTTCAGGGGAACTTCGGAGGCCAGGCGATTTGTCGTCCGGCGGCGGGCGGCACGCAGCGCAGCGCGGCGCGCCTCCGCGGTCTGGCGGCCCTTCACCGCCTTGTAGTTACGCTTCTGCTGCGGCAGCAGCAGGTCGGGTAACTGCTCCCGATGGATGACACCCAGAAAGAACGCCACCAGCAGCAGAGTGGATGCAACCGCAGTCAGATCCAGGATGCGACGCAGCCGCTTCCAACGCTTACGCTCGGGATCGTAGAAAATTTGCCGGTTCATGCGGTTACATTCAGAGGGTCCAAAACAGAGTACAGCGCGGCGCGCAAGGGGCCAAACGTCGCGCGGTCTGTCCGTCCGCGTCCCCTCTGTATGATGCCAACCAATGCGACGCTCCTACCGCACCGTTGCCATCGTGCTGCTTGCCCTGGCCCTTGGGACATGGTTACGTCTCTGGTTCCTGTGGCATTTCCCGCAGGTCAACGGCGACGGACTCACCTATGGAGATATCGCCAAGAACTGGCTGACGCACGGCATCTACGGCCGCACAGAGTTCACGCCGGCGGGTGTCACGGTGAACCCGACACTGATCCGCCTGCCCGGCTATCCGCTCTTTCTGGCGGCGTGCTTTCGCATATTTGGCGTGGATCATTACGGCGCCGTGCTGTACCTCCAGGTGGTGATCGATCTGGTCTCGGCGCTGGTGGTCGCATGGACGGCGCGCGCCATTGCCGGACGACGCGCGGGAATGTGGGCGCTCTATCTCGCGGCCTTGTGTCCCTTCACCGCAAACTATGTGGCGGCGCCGTTGACCGAGACGCTTTCGATCTTCTGTGTCGCCGTTGCATGCGCCGCCGTTGTGTGGCTGCAGATGCGCCCCGGCTGGGGCCCCTGCTTGGTGTTGGCCGGGAGCTGGAGTTATGCCACTCTGCTGCGTCCGGATGGCGCGCTGCTGGCGGTTGCGAGCTTTCTGGCGATCGTCCTGTTTGCAAATCGCAGTTTGCTGGAACGGCCGCCGCTGGGACGAGCGCGTGCATGGCGATACGTTCTCACTGCCGGGCTGTTGTCCGTGGTGCCGTTCGCCTTCTGGACCGCGCGCAATCTTCGAACCTTTCACGTCTTTGAGCCGCTGGCTCCGCGCTATGCCACCGATCCCGGCGAATTCACTGCGCCGGGATTCCAGCACTGGATGAAGACCTGGATCGTCGACTTTGCCTCCACCGCAGACATTTATTGGAATGCAGAAACGGACCCGATAGAGGTAAACCTGCTTCCCTCCCGCGCCTTCGATTCACCGGAGCAGCGGGAGCAGACCGCCGACATCTTCGCCGCATACAACGAGAAGACGACCATCACGCCGACTATCGATGCGCGTTTCCGCGCGCTGGCTGGCGAGCGTGAGCGCACACATCCGTTGCGCAGCTATGTAGAATTACCGCTGTTACGCGTCTTGGATATGTGGCTGCGGCCGCGCACGGAGATGCTGAACATCGAGCTGCGCTGGTGGCAGTACGCCCGGCACCACGTGGAGACCGAATTTGCTGCTGCGTACGCTTTGCTGAACCTTGCTTACATCGTCCTGGCTGTGGCCGGCGCGTGGCGATTGCGGCGCAGGTGCGCTGTTCTGGTGGCTGCGATCGTCATCTATTGCTTACTGCGCAGCTTGCTCCTGGCAACCATTGAAGCGCCGGAAGCCAGATACACGATCGAAGTTTTTCCAATGCTGTGTATCCTGGCTGGCGCGGCATGCGCTTCGCGGACGGCAACTGGAGAGCAGGCGCCAGCTACTTCCGGATGATGGTGTAACCTTTGTCCTTGGGCTTGAACATGTCCGCGGAGATCTTCGTGTTGTACTTGATGTCGGTGTAAGTGGCCGTGCGGTTGTCGCCGGATGGCTCATAGAAGACCTGCTTTAATCCGAGTGACCGCGTTGGATCGATCCATACCGTGACGTGGGTGAACATGTTGGCGACGCTCTGCTGCTTCGGTTTCAAATCCAGCTTTGCAGTCTGCGTTCCTTCAATCGACTCCATGCCCTGGCAGCTTACGGTCCAATTGCTCTGGAGATCCTTGCCGCTGCCGCCAAAGCCCAGCGTCAGAAAACTCTCGTACTGACCACGATTGGAGCCGGCGCTGAAGATCGTTTCCTGCTTGATTTCGGGCTGAATCAGCGTGAGAGTACTGCCATCGTAGAAAACCGCCTTCTTGGCGGGCTGTTCGATGTAAGCGGCCATCGACGTGGAAGCGCCGTGCCGCTCGAAGTAGATGGTGCCGCTCTGGATGTCGTGCTCGTTCACCACGGATTGGAGCACGTCCCACTTGAAGTCAGCCTGCGTGCTCTGAAATTTGACCGCGGCCGCGTCCATCTGGGTTAACACCTTCGCCGCATCGCAGCTTTGCGCCTGAGCCATGGGCAGAGCACACACTGTCACCGCAGCGGATATCAATATAATTCGCTTCATCACGTTCTCTCTTTGTCCTTAACGGCGCGCCCAGACCTTGTAGCTCTCCACCCGGCCGCTGGAATCCTTCTGCTCCTGCCAGCGGTCAATGGAAACTGCGCCCGCTACTGGTGCGATGCTGGATTCGAGCTCTCCGCGCAGCTTGTTCTTATCGGAGGTTTCGGGCACCTGGTCGGCGCCGACCTCGAAGGTGAACCGGCCATTCTGGCCTGCATGCACCAGCACGCCATGGCCGCGGGAGCTGGGCTCCTCCGGGCGATCGTGGAAGTTGATGAATCGTGGCGAGACAAAAAGAAACAGCAGGATCAGCGTCACCATGACGTCGTAGTGGAAGCTGCCTCGCTGGTAGGTCCAGAACAGATAACTCTTCAGTGTCTTCATTGCGCCTTGCCACTCCGCTTTTCGATCAACGTATCTCCACCCATGTAGGGCACCAGCGCCTCCGGTACCCGTATGGACCCGTCGGCCTGCTGATAGTTCTCCAGAATCGCCAGCCAGGTGCGCCCGATGGCCAGGCCGCTGCCATTCAGTGTATGGACGAACTCTGTCTTGTTCCTGCCCTGCGGGCGATAGCGAATATTCGCGCGCCGCGCCTGGAAGCTCTCAAAGTTGCTGCAGGAAGATATTTCCCGATAGAGCCCCTGCCCCGGCAGCCACACCTCGAGGTCGAACGTCTTAGATGCGGAAAACCCCATGTCGCCGGCGCAAAGCAGCACGCGGCGATAGGGCAGCTTGAGCCGTTCGAGAATCGTTTCCGCGTCGCGCGTGAGCCTCTCGTGCTCGGCCTCGGAGTCCTCCGGACGCGTGAACTTCACTAGCTCCACTTTCTGAAACTGATGCTGGCGGATGACGCCGCGTACGTCTTTGCCGTGGGAACCAGCCTCGGATCGGAAGCATGGCGTGTATGCGGTGAGCGAGATACTGAGCGCCGTATCGTCGAGCACCTCATCCCGGTAAAGGTTAGTCAGCGGAACTTCCGCAGTCGGAATGAGCCAGTGGTCGTTCTCCCGATACTCGCCAACTTTGAATGGCTGCCCGTCTTCGCAGTGGAAGAGGTCGTCCGCGAATTTGGGCAACTGGCCTGTGCCAAAGAGCGAGCGGCTGTTCACCATGACCGGCGGCAGCACTTCGCGGTAGCCGTGCTCGCGGGTGTGGATGTCGAGCATGAAATTTGCCAGCGCCCGCTCGAGTCTTGCGCCCTGGTCCCAGTAGACGGCGAAACGCGCGCCGGAGAGCTTCGCGGCCCGCTCCAGATCGAGAATGCCAAGCGCCTCACCTAGCTCCCAGTGCGGTCGCGGTGTGAAGGCGAAGTGCGGCTTTGTGCCCCATTGCTTCTGCTCCATGTTGTCATCTTCGGAGGCGCCTGCTGGAACGGAGTCATTCGGCAGATTAGGAATGCTGGCAAGGATGGCGCGAAGCTGTTCGTCCATGGCAGCGGCCGAGCCATCGAGCGATTCGAGCGTTTCCTTGAGCTGGCGCGTCTCTTCCATCAGGGCACTCGCGTCTTGCTTCGCGCGCTTCCTGCGGCCCACCTCTTCGCTGAGGGTGTTGCGACGCGCCTTGAGCGTCTCGGCTTCGGTGATGCGCTCGCGGCGCTCGGCATCGAGTGCAGCGAAGTTGCCGAGTAACGCTGCGGGGTCCTGTCCTCGGGCGCGCATCTTCTCTTCGACCAGCGCGAGGTTGGCCCTGACGAATTGCAGATCGTGCATACCGTTCCATGCTAGAGCAATTTCCCTGTAGGTGCAGAACGGCCGGCAGAAGTTCATGTGTGCCTTTCGTTACAGGAAAGGCCACGGCGCGATGACCTCCGCTACTCGCAGCGCCAGGGAAATTACTCTACCGGAAATATTTAGTAGGGATTCATCACGCCTGCGATGGCTCTTTCGCCCACCGAAGCGCATCCTTTGTTCATAAGGAGTTTTTCATGCAGAAGCGACAGATTGGCAGGTCTTCTTTGCAGGTCCCGATCGTGTGCCTGGGGGGCAACGTCTTTGGATGGACCGTCGATGAAAGAGAGTCGTTCCGGCTGCTGGATGCAGCGCTGGACGAAGGACTGAACTTCATCGATACCGCGGATGTGTATTCGCGCTGGGTGAGCGGGCACAAGGGCGGCGAATCGGAGACGGTGATCGGCAAGTGGTTCGCGCGCTCCGGCAGACGGAGTCAGGTGGTGCTGGCAACCAAGCTTGGTTTGGACATGGGCGACGGCAAGAAGGGGCTCAGCCGGAAGTACATCGGAGAGGCCATCGAAGCCTCTCTGCGGAGATTGCAGACCGATTATATCGACCTGTATCAGGCACACACCGACGACACCGAGACTCCGCTGGAGGAGACCCTCACTGCGTTCGACGAACTGGTGAAGCAGGGCAAGGTGCGAGCGCTCGGGGCATCAAACTACAAGGGCGCGCGGCTGAAGCAGGCAATCGAAATCAGCCAGGAGAACAATCTGGCTCGTTACGAGTGTCTGCAGCCCAATTATTCTCTGATGGAGCGTGCCGCATTCGAAGAGGATCTGCTTCCTGTCGTGCAGCAGTATGGCATCGGCGTGATCCCTTACTTTTCGCTCGCAGCGGGATTTCTGACCGGGAAGTATCGCTCGAAGCAGGATGCGAGCGGCAAAGCGCGCGGTCCCATGGTCGAGAAATACCTCAACGACCGCGGGTTCGCAGTTTTGCACGCGCTGGATGCGGTGGCCGCGGAGTTGCATTCGACGCCGGCGCGCGTCGCTCTCGCGTGGCTGATCGCTAAGCCAGGTGTGACATCGCCGATCGCCAGCGCCACGTCACTCGATCACCTGAAAGATCTGGTCGAGGCGACTCGCTTGAAGCTTCCGCCAAACGCCATCGCAAGGCTGGATGAGGTCAGCAGTCCGGCACGGATAGCCGCGTGAAGCGACGCGAGGTATGCCGCCCGCCGGGAAAGCATGCCTCGCATTTACCTCATTTTGATTGGCTCCCGCATTGACACGATCGGGATTGACACGACCGGGATTGACACGACCGGGATTGACACGATCGGGCGGCGGAACTAGGGTGGCGGACATCAGGGTTTTGCTGTGCAATGGCGCTTCGAACGTCGCCCTGCCCTGATCACCTCAAGACACAGGAGCCTCCCCCGATGCTTCGTAGACCTTGCCTGTATATCGTTACCATGCTGCCCGCCATTCTTTGCACGGCCGCCCACGCACAAACAGCCTCAGCCGACCACACCCCACCACCCGCGCAAATCAACAAGCAAACACTGGCCGGAATCGACAAGCTGCAGACCTGGTATACGCAATCGACCGGTCTCTACCAGACGACCGGCTGGTGGAACTCTGCGAACGCGCTCACCATGCTCGCCGACTATTCGCTGGTAGCGCACACCCCCAGCTATAGCTCTGTCTTTTCCAACAGCTTTCAGCAGGCGCAGAAGACGAACAGCGGCTTCCTGAACAACTACTACGATGACGAAGGCTGGTGGGCACTGGCCTGGATCGCCGCCTACGATCTCACGCACACCCAGCAGTACCTGGAGATGGCATCGTCCATCTTCACCGACATGAGCGGCGGGTGGGATTCGACCTGCGGCGGCGGCATCTGGTGGAGCAAAGACAAGACCTACAAGAACGCGATCGCGAACGAGCTGTTCCTCTCCGTGGCCGCGCACCTTGCCAACCGGGTTGCGCCGGCAGATCGCGCCAGCTATCTGGCGTGGGCGAACAAGGAGTGGACGTGGTTTCAGCAGTCCGGCATGATCAACAGCCAGAACCTGATCAACGACGGGCTCGATCTGACGACCTGCAAGAATAACGGGCAGAACACCTGGACCTACAACCAGGGCGTGGTCCTCGGCGGCCTTGTAGAGCTGAATCGGGCGCAGCCTTCGCCGCAGTTGCTGAGGACGGCGAATACCATCGCGAACGCGGCCATCACGCACCTGAGCGACGGCAATGGCGTGCTGCACGACACCTGCGAGTCCAATTGCGGCGCCGACGGCGTGCAGTTCAAGGGCATCTTCATGCGAAATCTGATGGCGCTGAATGAAGCTACGCCGAATTCGCAATATGAGACGTTCGCGCTCACCAACGCGGAGAGCATCTGGAACCACTCGCGCGATGCCAGCAATGCATTTGGCCAGGTCTGGTCCGGGCCTTTCGATGCGGAAAATGCAGGCAGCCAGAGCTCGGCGCTGGATGCGTTTGTGGCGGCGTACGCAGCCGCATTGGAGCAGCAGCACTGACTCGAACAGCAGGGAGGCGGCGCGCGTACGGCGCTTTTGCGATACTAGAACACGCCTATGGAAATGCACCGGCGTCTCTGCTCGCTTGCGCTCGCTTCCCTGCTCATTGTTGTTCCTGTCATTCCCGCCGGCGCCTCCGCCTACGACGGCAAGCCGAAGCTGGTGGTGCTGGTGGTGATCGACCAATTTCGCGAAGACTATCTGGAGCGGTATCGGGCGGATTTGAAGGCACAGCACGGCTTCCGGCTCTTCCTGGATCACGGCGCGTATTTTCCTGACTGCTACTACGACTACGCGAACACCAAGACCGCGCCCGGACATGCGACGCTCGGCACGGGTGCGTACACGGACGGGCACGGGATCAACTCGAACGAGTGGTGGGACCTGAGCCGCAATGCGAAGCGCCCCATTAGCTCAGTGGAGGACGACCGCTACAAGCTCGTCGGACTGCTCACCGCAGGCGGTGAAGAGGGTGCCTCCCCACGCAACGAGCACGCTTCGACCCTGGGCGATGAGCTGCGCCTGGCGACAGTAGGCCAGTCGAAGGTCTTCGGAATTTCGCTGAAGGACCGTGCGGCGATTCTGACTGTGGGGCACTCCGCCAACGCCGCCTATTGGATCGATCCGAAGAGCGGCGCCTTCGTGACCTCCACTTATTACCAGAACGCGTTGCCGGAGTGGGCCACTACCTTCAACGCGAGCTCACGCGCACAGCAGGCGCTGGATGAGGCGCATGGCGATACGCAGAAGAGCTTCTTCGAGCAGGTAGATACCTCGCCCGCCGGCAACACCTACGAGCTCGACTTTGCCCGCGCCCTGATCTCAGCCGAGCAGCTCGGGCATCATCCGACCACGGACATGCTGACTATCTCGTTGTCGCCAAACGATGGCCTGGGTCACCGAGTCGGTCCCGATGCGCCGGAGATGCACAACATGGTGGAGCAGCTCGACCAGCAGCTCGATGGCTTCTTCACCTGGCTCGATCAGAATGTGGATGGCGGTCTGGCCAATGTGTGGATCGCGCTCTCTGCCGATCACGGTGTCGCATCCACGCCCGAACAGGCAGCGTCGCTGGGCATGGATGCGGCGACCTGGGACATGCCCAAGCTTATCGCCGGCCTCAATGATGCGATGAACGGCAAGTTCTCGCCGGGCGAGAAGATCGACTATCTGCTGACGCACCAGGAGCTGCCCTACATCCAGCTCAATCAGCCAGCTTTTGAGCGGGCCGGGATCAATGAGCAGGAGGCCGAAGACGCGATCGTCGTCGCGCTGCCCGCGGTGATCGATACGCTGCCTGCGCAGCCGCCGGTACATACGCCGATGGGAACACCGCCGCCTATCGTGCAGGCGCCCCTTCCGAAGGCTGCGCCGCACGCACGCCAATCGCGCGCAGCCGCTGCGAAGCAGGCGAAGGCGCACGCTGAAGAGCAGGAGGCCCCGCCAGCGCCGGCTACGCCTCAGCCGCTGCAGCCGCCCTCCAGCAAGGTGACGCCGCATCCCTCGGTGGTAGACGTCTACACGCGCATACAGCTTGCCGCCGGTGGATTGCCCCCGGATGAATTCGGCGGGCGCATCGCGCATAGCTACAGCCCCAACGGCGGGTGGTACGTGATGCTGATCCCTCCCGCTTACCAGATGAATGGCAATGCCGCAGGCACGGGCACCACCCACTTCAGCGTCTGGTCCTATGATCGCCACGTTCCGTTGGGCTTTTACGGTGCGCCATTCCAGCCGGGCATCTACTACGGGCGGGTAGGGCCGGTTGACTTCGCAGCAACCTTTGCCGCCTTGCTGGGCGTCAATCAGCCCTCTGCCTCCGTCGGAAATATCCTGACCCAGGCCCTGAAGCCGCTGCCCAGCACGCCGGAGACACCGCTGACTCCGAAGCCGACACATCACCCTCGCCGAGTGGTCCCGAGCGAGAAGCCCCCCGCGGGCGGCACTGCGCCGGAAGGCGTCACCCCCGAATGAAGCCCGACATGCGCGTGCGCTTCTGCGGCATGGAGCTGCGGAATCCGGTCATTGCCGCGTCCGGCACCTTCGGCTACGGCATCGAGTTTGAGGAGATTCTGTCGCTGGACAAGATCGGCGGCTTTGTCACCAAAGGCTTATCGCGGGAACCGATGCCGGGCAATGAAACACCGCGCATCATCGAGACGGCAGCCGGCATGATCAATGCCATCGGCCTGCAGAACATGGGCGTCGCCGCCTTTATCGCCGAGAAGCTGCCTGCGCTGCGCCGCTATGCAGGCACGGCGTGCATTGCGAATGTTTTCGGCTACACCGTCGATGACTACTTGGCAGTAGTCGAGCAGCTGAACACCGCCGAAGGCATCGCGGCGTATGAATTGAACGCCTCCTGCCCCAATACGCGCCATGGCGGCCTGATCTTCGGCGCAGATCCGGCACAACTCGCCGAGCTGGTGGTGCGGGCGAAGCGGCTCGCCACGCGCCCGCTGATCGTGAAGCTCTCCCCGAACGTCACCTCCATCGCGCAGATGGCGCGGGTCACCGAGGCAGCGGGCGCGGATGCCATCTCGCTGGTGAACACCTTCGTCTCACTGGCAATCGACGTTAAGAGCCGCCGGCCGCGCATTGCGAATGTCACGGGAGGACTCTCCGGTCCGGCCATCAAGCCGATCGCGGTGCGCATGGTCTGGGAGGCGGCCAAGGCAGTGAAAATTCCTGTCATCGGCATGGGTGGCATCACCACTCCGGAGGACGCGGTCGAGTTCCTGCTCGCTGGGGCTACGGCGGTCGAAGTCGGCACCGCCTCATATGCCGATCCCCGGGCGGTCGAGCGGCTCGCGAAGGGGCTGGAGACATGGTGCAGCGGGAATCACGTAGAGCGGGTAGGCGAGCTGACAGGTGCTCTCAAACTCGAATAGGGGATCCGAAGAGCGATCAGTAAAAGAACAGCGATCAGCAAAAAGGAGAGGCCAGTGGCCTCTCCTTTGCGATCCGATGCAGCGTTGTTTCAGGCGACGCGAGAGTCGCGATCGTCGAGCGAGCGGCTGTGCAGGGAGCGCGCCTGGTTCAAGGCCACTCCCGTAAGGAAGACCGGGGCAGGCGTGGCGATGGCCACTAGCACCCAGCAAAGGAACGAGAACAGCAGTCCGCCGATGGCAGCCGCCTGCAGATTGAGCACGATTGGAATTTCCCACAGGTGCAGGCTCACCAGAGCCCAATGCTGCAGAGGCTGAATGTGATGAATGATGGCGAGGGCGAGAATGAAAGCCGCAGTCGAGATGGTCGTCGTGCCAATCAACACCACATCGATGGTGCGGTGCAAGCGTTGCCGGCTGCGACAGTACGCGCATTCAGCAAAGTGTTCTTCGTAGTCGCCGCGCATCGCTGGAGTAATGCCGGAGATGTCGTAACGCCAACTGGAGAGAATGTCGCCCACCACCGGATCGACGCAGCCATCCGGGTGGGCATAGCGTGGCGGGGTTAATGCGTCGCTGTCAACTTCTTTCGGTCGTCCCTGATTTCCTGAAGTCATCTTCGTTAACCCTATGCTAATGGTTCGATGCGGTCTAAAACCAGAGGATTCCCAAATTGGTAGCCTCAGCGATACCCCTTTTGACGCCATTGTGTTACGTATCCGACACAGCAGGAACAAGATAGCACGTTAAAGCGTGATAGCGGCCATTGGCCGATCCTGTTCCGCCAGCAGCAGCTTGTTCGCCAGCAGGCTTATCCGGTCACAAAGGGCCCGTTCCGCGCTCACCCGCGCCAGCGCCGGCAGGTTGTTGCTCTCCGACAGGTGCGCCAGTACCACGTAGGCGGCCTGCCCATCGTAGTTCCGCTCCAGAAACTCGGCGGCAGCCTCGTTCGAGAGATGTCCCACCCGCGACATCACGCGTTGCTTGACACTCCAGGGATAGGGCCCGTCGCGCAGCATTTCCGTATCGTGATTCGATTCCAGCACTAGAACGTCGCAGCGTCGCAGAGCCTGGCGGGCATTGGCCGGCATATAGCCGAGATCGGTGGCAAAGCCGATGCGGACTCCCTCGCCCTCAAACACGAAGCCAACGGGATCCGCAGCGTCGTGCGGGATGGTGAACGGCTCGACGTCAATGTCGCCCACCGCAAAGCGCTTTCCTGCCTCGAAGTAGGCCACCGAGGGCAAAGCAGCGGGATCGCGCTCCACGGAGGCAGCCTCCTCACACAGCTCACTCTCCGCTTCGTCCGTCGGGGCGGCCAGAGCGATGGCTGCCAGAGCGCTGCCCGCGTTTGAGTCCGCAACGGCCGTTGTTCCCTGCTCGCGTTGGCGCAACCAGTCGGCATAGGTCATGCGTTTGTGCGGACGCATCCAGCGCATCCATGCCCGATGCGTCATTTCGGTGAAGTAGACCGGAATCCCCAGCTTGCGTGCGAGAACAGCGATCCCCTGAACGTGGTCCTGGTGCTCATGCGTGATGAGAATGGCGTCGAGCGCACGCGGGTCTTCACCTGCTGTTTGCATGCGCTTCAGAATCTCCCGGCAGGAGAGGCCGGCATCGACCAGGATGCGCGTGTGTTGGGTGGCGATGACTGTGCTGTTGCCCTTCGAGCCACTCGCCAGCACTGTCATGCGCATCATGGAAAAAGCATACGCCAAGAGAACGACAAAACCAGAGGAAAGCAGGCAAAAACAGACAACACCAGAACACACCGGCTTTCTGATCACTCACTGGCCGTCTTGGTCTGTGGTCGTCTGGCGCTGTCTGCAGGATCCCTTGCTGCTACTGCCCAAAGGCGCCTGAATGCGGCTGGCGGCGCTGCCATTCCCGCAGCTTGGCCTGCGCTTCGGGGCGTTGTTCGGGGAAGCGCTCGGCCTGGAGCTGCCAGTACACCACTGCTTCCAGCTCTCGCGCGCGCAGATAGGGCAGGAGTTCGTCCCAGTTCGGCGCACCGGGGTAGGAGGTCAACGCCGTCTCGATACCCTCGGGCGCAGTGCGGACCAGGCAGGCTACATCCCATGCAGTAGGGCCGCCGCATGCATCCTCGAAGTCGGTCCAGAGCCAGCCCTTCTCCGTCTTGAGCAGGTTTTTGCGATTTGCATCGCCGTGGATCGGCTGGATCGCGCGGCCGCCGTAGCGGAGCGTCTCGGCCAGCCGCCAGTGCGTCTCGCGCAGCTGGATCAGCTCGCCGCCGGAGAGCGCACGGCGCCCTTCAAGAAATTTCAGCCAGCGCGTGATCTCGTTGAAGATCTCGAGCAGCGGCAGCTCCCCGCCCGATTCCGTGGGCTGATAGCCGCGCAAGGTTTCATGAAGATCGCGCAGCATGGGACCTGCCTCTGCGGTCGCAATCATGGCGTCGCGCTCATGTTCCACCCACTGCCAGAAACTCATGGTGTAGCCGTCGTACTGATGGGGGCCGGGCGGCAGCAGATCGCTGGGCGGCGCCACCGGAGCGCCCTGTGCATGCAGATACGCGGCCACCGATACGTCGCGTCCCAGCCATGCGCTGACCGGCCGGCGCAGCAATGCTGAAGTGGTTGCAACCCGCGCCAGCAGCGGCGCCGGCTTGAGATGCACCAGCAGGTTCGAGCCATCAGCAACCACGTCCGCGCTGCTGACCGTAATGCCATGCGCCTGCGCCACCTGCTCGGCGGCGCGTACCGCGCCTACGCTGAGTGCATCCATGTGATCTCTCCAAAAGACAATCGCAGAAAACTACAGACAACCACAGACACTGCAGAGATTGTGTCAGACCTCTCAGACTCCCAGACAGATACTGACGTTGTCTGAAGTGGACGTTGTCTGCTCTTCCTCTAGCTTTTGTACTCAAAAAATCCCTTGCCCGACTTCCGTCCACGCCAGCCTGCGTCCACCATGCGGATGAGCAGGGGGCACGGACGATACTTCGGATCGCCCAGACCCTCTTCGAGCACGCGCATGATGTCCAGGCAGACATCCAGTCCGATGAAGTCCGCAAGCGTCAATGGACCCATTGGATGCGCCATTCCGAGCTGGAAAACCTGGTCGACGGCCTGGGGCGTGGCAACGCCCTCCATGACGGCAAACATCGCCTCATTCAAAAGCGGCATCAGGACGCGGTTGGAGACGAAGCCGGCAGCATCGTTGACCTCGACCGGTGTCTTGCCCAGGCGCTCGGAGAGAGCCTTTACGGCATCGAAGGTCGCCTGCGAGGTCTGCAGGCCGCGGATCACCTCCACCAATTGCATTACCGGCACCGGATTGAAAAAGTGCATGCCGATCACCCGATCCGGGCGCTTGGTCGTGGCGGCGAGCTTGGTGATGGAGATCGACGAGGTATTCGACGCTAAAATCGCCTCCGCGCCAAGCAATGCGTCGAGCTCTTGGAACAGCGCCTCTTTGATGGCGAAGCGTTCGGTGGCAGCCTCCACCACCAGATCGCAGCCGGCAAGCGCCTTGCGGTCGAGCGTGCAGGTGATCCGTGCTCGTGCCGCATCGGCGTCGGGCTGCGCCAATTTTCCCTTCGCGACCTCGCGTGCCAGATTCTTCTCGATCGTGCTCAAGCCGCGATCGAGCGCGGACTGTTCCACCTCTGCCAGCACTACAGGAAGGCCGCTGCAGGCAAAGACATGGGCAATCCCATTGCCCATCGTCCCGGCACCGACTACCCCCACGCGTGCGATCTCGGACATTCTCTGCACTCTCCCAAAATAAGCTCGTGAAAACTTATGAGTGTAGCAGGAGGAGAGACGACGGCAGTCAACCACAGACGAAGCAGACGACTGGAAAGACCAACGGCACGGGACTGAAGCATCGCGACTGAAGGTGTCTGCCCTTCTCTGTAGTCTTCTGTTGTCGTCTCCTCAGTGCCCTGCATCGGCCGCAGGTTTCATCGCCCTGGATGGACGCCGCATGACGAAGGGTAGCGGCGAAAGACAGAGGATCGTGATGCTGAGAATAAAGAACGCGTTCTTGTAGCTGAGCATCGAGGCCTGCCGGAGCATTTGCTGGTAGGCGTGGCCGTAGGCGAGCTGGGCCGCGGTAGCGGAGTCCTGACCCAACCGCATCAACCCGGCCTGGGTCTGGGCGAGATATTCACGGTAGGCCCGGCCATCCGGCCTGACGTGGCTGGCGAGACCCTGCTGATAGACCTGGCTGCTGCGCGCGAGAAATGTGGTGAGCAGCGCCGTCCCCAGGCTGCCCCCCAGGTTGCGCGCGAAGTTCGAGAAGGATGAGATGTGGTTGTTCTTCTCCCGGGGGACGCCGACGTAGTTCAGCGTACTGATGGGGATGAAGATGAAGGCGAGACCCAGCACCTGGTAGACGCGCCACATCGTGACCTGGGCAAAGCTCACATCGAGGTCGAGGCGTGTGAGATTAAACAGTCCGATAGCGGTGACGATGTAGGCCATCGTCACCAGCAGACGCGGATCCATCTTGCCGACGACGCGTCCGGCGATGAACATCGTCACCATCATGCAGAACCCCGCAGGAGAGAGCACCATGCCCGAGCGCTCCGCGGTATAGCCCAGCAGCACCTGCAGGAATTGCGGGATCAGCACAGTCGAGCCAAAAAGCACCATGCCAAGCACAAATTGCAGAAAGATCGCGGTGCCGAAGTTCCGGTTGCGCAGCAGCTTCAGATCGACGACCGGATCTTCATGGTTCCATTCCCAAAAAACGAAGATGACGAGCAGCACCGCCGCGAGGATGGCGAATGCGGTGATGTAAGGGTCGCCGAACCAGTCTTTTTCCTGCCCGCGATCAAAGACATACTCTAGGCAGCCCACGCCAACCGCGACCAGCCCCAGGCCCACGCTATCGATGGGACCGGATCTGAAACTGCGTTCCTTCAGATACGGCGGATCCTCGACCATGCGATTGGACAGGAACAACGAGATGATCCCAACGGGAATATTGATGAAGAATATCCAGTGCCAGTCGAGATTGTCGGTGATGTAGCCGCCCAGTGTGGGGCCGATTGCAGGCGCGACGACCACCGCCATGCCGTAGAACGCGAACGCTTGACCACGCTTTTCCACCGGGAAGGTGTCGGCCAGGATGGCCTGCTCGCTGGTAGCCAGGCCGCCGCCTCCCAGACCCTGCAGAACGCGCGCGAAGATGAGCAGGGGCAGCGTGTGCGCCAGTCCGCACAAGAAGGAGCAGATGGTGAACATGGCCACGCAGGTCATGTAAAAGCGTTTGCGGCCGAATCGATTGGCCAGCCAGCCGGAGATGGGCAGCACAATGGCGCTCGAAACCAGATAGCTGGTCAGGACCCAGGTTGCCTCTTCCTGGCTGCCGCCCAGCGAGCCGGCAATGTGCGGCAGCGCGACGTTGGCAATCGAGGTGTCGAGCACCTCCATGAAGGTGGCCAGTGTGACCGTGAGCGCAATTAACCACGGGTTGTGGCTCGGCTTCCACTCTTCCGTCATCTTGCCTCAGGTGGGAGTATCAGGATACTGATAGAGTATCAGCAGACTGATATGGTGCGAACTGCACAAAGGCGGGAGCGAGCGGAGAGGAACCCGCCAGAGGTCCTGAAGCTGACACGCCGCATGAACATGCTCTTCCGCGAGCGTCTGGAGGAGCAGTTGCGGCCGCTGGGCATCACGGCTGCGCAGCTGCAGCTACTGGCCGCTCTGACCAAGGAACCGGGCAGCAGCGGCGCACGCATCTCCCGCTACTGCCAGGTCACGCCGCAAACCACGCACTCTCTGCTGGCCGCAGCAGAGAAGCGTGGATGGATCCGGCGCTCGCCCCATCCGGAGAACGCCCACACCCTTCTAGCGACTGTGACGCCGCAGGGACAGCGGCTCTTCTCTCGTGGAAAGGCGATCGTCATCAAGCTGCAGAGCCGGATGCTCAGCAGCCTCACGAGCGCCGAGGTGCGGCGGCTGGAAGCTGTGCTGGCGCAACTGATCGACAACCTCGAGCAGCCTCAGAAACCGAAGCGATAGCCCACGCGCAGGAACTGCGAATCAACACCTGGATTGTTGTAGCCAATCTCTTTATTCGACATGTGCTGCACGCGATACTCGACTGTCCATGATCGCCGCTGATCGCGAAACCACTCCACGCCGCCCCCGAAGCTGAAGGTGAAGTTAAAGGCGGAGGTCTTGAACTCGGGAACATCGCGGGTGCTGACGATGAATCCAGCAGTGCTAGCCAGAAAAGGCTGCAGGCGGTGCGCGGGGAGCAGATGCACAGAGAAACCCACCGGTGTCAGGGCCGGCGTATAGGTCCAGCGTCGGCCGAGATCGTAGTTTATCTGAAGGAACACCGGACGCCCGTCTACTACTCCGGAGGCTGAAACATCGCGGTAGAGGCGGACATTTTGGATAGGCACTTGCTGCACAAATACAATGTCCTGCTTCGTGAGCGGGCCGGCGATGTTGGTCAGCAGATGTTGCCCGCGTATCGTAGGGTCACTCTCCCCCAGCAGGGGCAGAATCTCCGCGCTGTAGGCCCAGGACATACTGTGGGAGGTCGAAATCCGGCGCTGGAAGGCAAATGCCAGCCCGGCAAACTTCCTCTGGCGGTCGTCGCCGAGAATGATGTGACTCGATGAATTCGAGTACTCCGCAAACGCGGCCACGCTGTTGAGCGGCGCGTAGTAACGCTGTTCCGCAGCATGGGTCGACTGCGCCCGTGCCGCCGCGCCCAATAGCAACAGGCCACCGGCCACTAGATAGCTGACTCGCATGAGAGCTGGCAAACCTAATGTGCCCGATGACGTCTGCGTGTGGCGAGCGATTGGGGTGCACTGCTGACGCCGATGGAACGACAGAGCGCGGTGTCCTGGCCATCAGCCAGGCC
>DATBCB010000152.1:0-3900 GCA_036270675.1 Acidobacteriaceae bacterium
AACGCGTCGAGAACGCGCTGCATGTCATCCTTGCGGAGGTTCTCCTTGAGATCGACGTCAAATTCGTTGCGCCGCAGTTCCTCGGAGATGGAGCGGGCGTCCGCGGTCGTGGTGGAGAGTGGCGTGCTGGGATCGGGATAAGCCGCATTCCCGATGACTAGCGCCACCCGTGCCGCGCGCGGCTGCGAATGCGCCGTACCGAGCAGCGTTGTGAGGCCGAGCATCACCGCCAGCCGTAACACAAGCCACATGGTCATGGTGCGAGTTTCGAACAGACCGCGATTCAAGGATCACCCACTCTCAAAACCATGCGGCACCGACAGCAGCGACACCGCATGATGCGCAACTCCCCAATACCCTGCGATAAAGGCCCGGGGCCTCTGCGGAAGCGCGCGCGTTTTGCCCAATTGCGCTCGCGATAAAGTAGTCTAGCCGCATTTTTCGGCGGCATACAACAGGAGATCGGGCGTGCCGAAAGACGCAGCCTTCGCCTGGTTCTTACTCCAGCTGTCAGCAATCGGATATGATTTGAAATGCTCAGACGATCCAGTGGCTGGTGCTCACAGCTCAATCTTTACGCGCTGCACAGGCTGCACAGGCTTGCTGAAAGAGGCCGTATACTCCAATATGGGTGACGTGGCGCTCCGCTGGGAAGAAGCTGATTACCCATTAAATCGAGTTGGAGAAAGTGGCAGAAAACCCCACCGAACAGCGCCTGATCCTGAAGGATGGCCGCACGCTGGGCTTTGCTGAGTATGGTGACCCGAAGGGCGAGCCGTTCCTCGAGTTCCACGGCTGCCCGTCAAGCCGGCTCGAGGCCAGGAACTATGATGAGGCCGGGAAGAAGCTCGGTGCCCGCGTGCTAGGCATTGATCGGCCTGGGTTTGGCATATCGACCTATGTGAAAGGCTTTCGCATTGTCGACTGGCCGGCCGACGTGATCGAGTTCGCGAATGCGCTCGGGCTCAAGCGGTTTGTCGTCGCAGGCATCTCGTCGGGCTCGCCGTACGCGCTTGCCTGTGCACGGTTCATCCCGGAGCGGCTGAAGGGTTGCGCCATGGTCAGCGGCGTACCTCCGCTCGTTGTCAACGGCGAGAAGCTTGACGCCAGCCAGTTCCTCATGGCTGAGGAGCTCATCCAGGCGCGGCTGGCGAAGACCGTTCCGTTCGCGGCCAGAGCGATTTACAGGTACATTGTGTGGCAGATCCGGAAAGATCCGGTCGCTGCAATCCAGAAGGTGAAAGGTCACACCGCAAATGACATTGAAATCCTGAAGCGCCCGGAGGTTAGGGAGCACTTTCGCAATATGATTGTCGAGGGGTCCCGCAACGGTGTGAGAGGTCCAGTCGACTCGATTGCCCTTGAACTGACGGACTGGGGCTTTTCCCTGTCGGACATCACCATGCAAGTGAACATCTGGCATGGGGAATTCGGCTATATGGTGTTTCCCGCAGGTGCAAAATTCGTGGCGTCCAAGCTGCGGAATCCTAACCTGCACATTGTCCCGAATGTCGGCCATATGAGTCTCGTGGTGGACCGTGCCGAGGACGTTCTGCGCGAGCTGCTCGCGGCCAACTGATTCCGTTCCGCTGAAAACCCAGCAGCTCAACGGGCCTTAAGCGGATGTTCACGTGAAATGCCCAAGCATGTTGTCATCACGGGTGCGAACTCCGGGATAGGGGCTGCCCTGGCAAAGGTCTATGCCGTCCCCGGTGCCCGGTTATCGCTTCTCGCTCGCGACCGCGGTCGGCTCGAAGCTGTGGCTGCGGCCTGCCGCAACTGTGGCTGCGATGTCGAAGCCCATGCTGGCGATATCACAGATGCCGTGGGGATGGAACGTTGGCTGCTCGCGTGTGACTCAGTCGTACCGGTCGATTTGGTAATCGCCAACGCAGGGATCGGCGGTGCGCCGGTTCTGGTCGAGAATGCGGGCGACACAGATGCTGCGCGCCAGATCATCTCGGTGAATACGCTGGGCATGATCAACACTGTGACGCCCCTGCTCCCGCGGATGGTCGGTCGTCACACTGGCCAAATCGCGATTGTAAGCTCGCTGTCAGCCTTCGTGGGTCTTCCCGTAATTCCCGCATATTCCGCCTCCAAGGCGGCAGCCGGGATATATGGGGATGCACTTCGCAGGCTGCTGGCGCCGCATGGCGTTCGCATCACGACTGTTTACCCGGGCTTCGTTGATACGGCGATGTTGCAAAGCGCCGGAATCCGGGGACCCTTCCTCTGGACTGCGGACCGGGCTGCGCTACACATTGCGCGCGGCCTCGCCCGCGGCCGTCGCGAGATGCTGTTCCCCTGGCCGCTGGCTCTGGGGGTGCGATTTGCCGGCTGGCTGCCCACGGCACTTGCCGACCGCATCCTGACATACATGCACGTCACCTGGGATGAGCCTCAGTTTCGTTCGAAAGCGCAAAGGCTACCAGGTTAACCGTCCTGCGTCATAAAACGTCGAATTCATAAAACCCCGGCCGTGCGGGTTGACGGGCGATGGGTTGCCACGACTGGGGTTATGGTTCCCCCCGCTGGACTCGGCAAAGCCGCTTTTGCCGGCGCTCCGGAAGACAGCAGAGAGCTTGTGACGCAGCCCAACCAATGACCGCGTCGCGACCAAAAAGTTGGCTCGATCCCTCTATGCCGCTGCCGTCTTGACACGAGGCGCCCCGACAACCCGCTTCGTCGTGTGGTCCGCCAAGCGGATGCTATAAAGTATGCTCTCGGTATCCTGAACAATGCGCGTCGTATGGATGCCGAATAGCTCTTCCGGGCTCGCGCCGAAGAGAGTCTGCGACGCCTGTGCGAAGGCTTGCGTCGGGTCCTGCATCACGAGGTCGCGGGCAGCGCGGCTCGTATCCAGCGAACGCACCAGGTAATCATCGAGCGCATGAATGCGGTCGAGTGTGGTTGTCAGTCCCTGGACGGGTTTGGAATTGCTGGTCGCGATGGGCCGCGGCAGGCCGCACATGACGCATTCGTCAGCTGCCTCTGACTTCACTGGTCCGCAGCCGCGGTGGCACGCCGGCAGCAGGAGGAAATGCACGCCCTCATCTTCTTCCACGAAAGGTACTTCTTTCACCTGAGCGAGGAAGCTGACAATCGGCAGCCCCGTTGCTTCCTGCGTAAATCCCGCCATCATGTAGCGCGGCTGGCGGACCATGTCGGCGTAGAGCTGTGGATCGCGGTCCATGCGCTCATTGAAGCGCACGTTAGTCTCCCAGCGGCCCAACCGCTGACCAGGCTCCAGACCGAGGATTGTACCACCCTTACGCTGCGCAAAGAATGTAAACGCGGAATCGATATCCTCTAGAGAATCAACGAAGTGCTTCACGAGCTTGTCTTCGTCGGCACCCAGCATGGCTAGGGCCACCATTCCCTTGAGATCCCCTTCCCGTTGGGCACGCAAAGCTTTCGGATCCATGTCGATCTCCTCAAGGAGGTGCGGGCGAAACAGCGTAGGAGGGTGTGCCCTGCGCACCCGCCAGTCAATAGACTGCGAGACTGCGAGCTCGCGAGTATGCCGATACCAGACCCGGGTGTTACGCTGGAGCAGCTGAGATCGATTCGACCGGCCATGGCGCCCGGCTGGTCAGGAGCGACTGGCGGGCTCCCTTGCTGCTGTCGGGAGATGGATGGTTTCGTGAAGCGGTGGTGTAAAGATATCAGCGCTGACCTCGATGGAGGGTCGGATGAAGCCGGGAACTCCCAACGTCCTGCTTCCCCCTGTTCAACCCGCTCTCGTTCTGGAGCTTGAGAGGTGTTCGGATGCGGTCGGGGTGCGCTGTCCTGCTCCGCCGCTGGACCTCATTGCGTTTCCCGCGCTTCTTCCGCGGACTTGGCAGTTGATCGACGGCAATGCCGATTGTCTCCACAAGCATTGATGTCGTATCTATG
>DATBCB010000153.1:0-4220 GCA_036270675.1 Acidobacteriaceae bacterium
GAGGATATCCGGAGCTGTTAGCGTTGCTCTATCATGCGCAGATGGGTGAGCGCAGATGCGTGGCCCAGATGCATGGGCGATGGGGTGCGAATGGTTCGTCGTGTTCTCTGCCCAGCATGCCTGATGGAGGGCCCATTCAGATGAGACATCGCGTTGAGAACAACCAGCGGGGAAGTATAGAGTTAACGAGAAGACAAGCCGGTCTCTTCGCGAGAGCGCTGATGTTCGCAGCTATACTATCGTCGATCAGTATCGCGCAGCCGAATACTTCTCATTCTGAAACCATCCAGAGCGTGCGGGCCTCGCATGACCTCGCGCTCCACTTGGACCCCGACTCTGCTTTCTGGCGCAATGCTTCGCCCATCTTCTTCGACGGCGACAACTATGGCCGGCCGGTGACATTCTTGAGAACGGAGGTGCGCTCTCGCTGGACGGATTCCAGCCTGTATCTCCTTTTCGTCTGCCCGTACAAGGACTTAAATCTGAAGCCCTCGCCCCAAACCAAGACCGATACAAATCACCTGTGGAATTGGGATGTTGCCGAAGTTTTCATCGGCTCCGACTTCCAGCACATACGTCACTACAAGGAATTCGAGTTATCGCCGCAGGGGGAATGGATCGATCTCGATATCGATCTGGATCAGCCTCATCGCGACGATGGCTGGAAATGGAATTCTGGATTTGAGACAGCCGCGCGCATCGATGCTGAACGGAAGGTCTGGTACGGAGCGATGCGCATTCCGTTCTCTGCCATCGATCCACAACAACCTCATCCCGGCGATAGTTTGCGCGTGAACTTTTTCCGGAGTCAGGGAGCGTCTCGACAACTCCTCGCTTGGAAGGCGCCCATGGGCGAATCCTTCCACGTACCCGAGCGGTTCGGCACCTTGGAGCTGATGCGATAGCAACGACTCCTGGTTGTGGCGCTTCGTTGTGCCGCTTCATCGACCTGATGCGGATAGGCGCGGCCTACTCGTCGCGCAGCGCCTCTACAGGCGGTATGACCGAGGCTCGCCACGCTGGAATGTAGGAAGCCGCTGCACCGATGAGGCAAAGCACAAGCAGGACGCCTGCGTAGGTCCACGCGTCCGCTGTGCCCACTTCATAAAGAAAGCCGGAGAGCAGGCGGCCCGTCAATGCGGAGAGCGCAAGTCCCGCAACCAGGCCCAGTACGATCATGGCCGCCCCCTGCCTCAGCACCATCTGCAATACAGAGGCGCGCGGCGCCCCGAGCGCCAGGCGGATGCCGATCTCGCGCCGCCGGTAGCCGACAAGCTGTGCCAGCACGCCATATAGTCCAGTGATGACCATCAGCGCCGCAAGCCCAGCGAAGGCGCCGGTGACATAGAGGCCAAGCCGGTTGGTGAAGTTGCTCTTGTTCACCGTCTCGCTCAAGGTCTCGAAATTGTCGAGCGCATAATCTGGCGCCTGCTCGCGAAAGACTGCGCGCGCAATGGGGGCAACTGCGACATCGCCGCGCGTCTTCACCAGCATGTTCACCACTGTCTTGAGCAGCGCGGGATAGAAGAGTGAGGTCGTGGGAATCTGCTGGTAAGGAAGCAGGAGTTCCGGAGCCGCCGCCTTGCCGATGGCCGCGTCCTTCTGGTCCGCAAGCACGCCGGCGATGGTGTAGGGCTTGATCATCCCCGTCTCCTTCCCTCCGAGATCGATCTGATGGCCGAGCGGATCACGGCTCCCAAAAACCTCGCGAGCGAGCGCTTGATTGATGACGATGACGTAGGGTGCGGCGGCCGTATCGCTCTCGCTGATCATGCGCCCGTGCAGCACCGGCGTCCCGAGCAGATGCGCGTATTCCGGACTAGCCGCTGACATAAGCGCGTTGTAGGTGTGCGCATCATCCTTCGGTTCGCCAAGGATGTTGAAGCTTGTGTGCATGTCGATGCCGGAGAGCGGTGGTGCGGTGATCAGGGCGGCATCCTCGACGCCCGGCGCGTGGCGAAGGCGATCGAGCACCGGGCCGTAGGTGTTCACGGCAACCGAGACAGGGGCATGCTCGGTGTCCGCGGAAACAGCCATGTTGGAGAAGCCGGCAGCATCCGCCGGCATCACGCTAAATCCGGTGATGCGTTCGGTGGTGAAGCCGAGATCGGTGTGCTCGAGATTCCACAGTGTGTGAAAGAGCAGGCCAGTCGCGATCAGCAGCAACGTGGAGAGCGCAACTTCTCCGATGACCAGTGCGTGCGTCAACCGATTGCTGACGCTGCGCGTGCCCAATCCGCGCGACGCCGTCTGCAAAGCACGCTGGGGATGTGTACGCGCGACCAGAATCGCCGGAAGGATTGAGGAAAGCAGCGTGGTAATCGTGGCGATGGCAGCCAGCGCCAGGATCACTGTCCAGTCCAGCGTGATCGACTCCGCGCGGGGAACGGTATTCGCCGGCAGGGATTGGATCCCGCGCAGCATGATCCACGCGAGCCCGATGCCGAAGCCGCATCCGAGCGCCGACAGCAGTCCGCCCTCTACCAGCATGCCGCGGATAAGGCGCCCACGCGGCGCACCCAGCGCAGAGCGTACCGCGAACTCCTGCTGCCGGCCCAGGCAGCGCGCGATCATCAGGTTGGCGACATTCGCGCAGGCAATCAGCAGCACCATGCCCAAGGCAGCGACCAGCCCCAGAAAGACCGGACGCACCTGCCCGGTGACCGTTTCCAGATAGGGGATCGCGTGCAGCTGAAAATCCGCGTGCAGTGTCTTCGAATTTGCCGCTTTCAGGTTGTGCGTCGTGCGGTCAAGCTCGGCCTGCGCCTGCGCGATGGTGATACCGGGGCGACGCTGCGCGAGGATGTACTCGAAGTGATAGCCGCGGTTGCTCAGCATCAAAGGCGTGGGCTGCATCGGCAGCCAGATCCCTTTGCGAATGTCGTTCCCCATCAACTCCGGAAAGCGGAACGAAGCGGGCATGACGCCCACCACCGTGCGCGCCTGGTTATTCACTCGGATGGTCTCGCCAACAATGGCAGGATTGCCATGAAACGCCTCCCGCCACAGCCCCTCGGAGAGCAGGACCACCTTCGGACCGTTCTGTTCGCCCTCCTGCGCGGTGAAAGTACGGCCGAGCAGCGGACGCGCGCCCAGCATGGAGAAGATATTCGGACTGATGTTCGGCGAGGCCACTGAGGTCGGCGCAACATCCCCTTGAACGGCCGCCGACGGCGAGGATGCAGTCGCATTGCTCTCGACCACACCCACGTCTTCCGAGTAGATAGCGATCTCGGAGAAGGAATGTGTCGCCTGGTCGCGCACGTCGCGGTAGTTCAGCCAGGAGGTCGCCTGCTCCCGCTGCTCAGTGCTGGGATTGATGAGCTCCAGCCGTCCCGCATCGGCATAGGGAAGCGGCCGCAGCAGCACGTCTTCCGCAACGGTAAACATCGCGGTGTTGGCGCCAATGGCCAGCGCAAGCGTGACGATCGCCAGCACGGCGAAGCCGGGGGAAAGACGAATCTGGCGAAGCGCCTGGCGCAGATCCTGCACGAGACCGGACATGGCTTACCTCCAGACAAGCATACGGAAACTCTCTTCCACTTGACGCGAAAGGCCTGCACGCGAAGGGCCGCCGGCCTTGCCTCTGAAAGCTGCAGCGGATTGGGTGACACGGACACCCGGACGAACACCAGGACGGACACCAGGTATGTCCGGGCCCGGCCATAGGTGTCCGGAAGTGAACACGCAGGTGCGGAATAAAGCCATGCGGCCCTGAGCCAGATATCGGCGACAATATCGCCTGATGCTACGAGCCGCACGGAGCACCCGCATGGAGCACCCATGATCTTTGGTCCTGCAAGCACAGCGCTGCACGAAATCAAGGAGTCGGACTATGTGCGCTTTTCCCTGCTCGCGCTGTCTTCGATCTTCTTCCTGGTCGACCCGTTCGCGGCCATCGGCACCTTCATGGCGATCACCGCGGGCGAGGACAAGAAGAGCCGCGGCCGTACTGCGCGGCGTGGCGCAATCACCTGCTTTATCGTGCTCACCAGCTTCGCGCTGATCGGCAAGCTGATCTTCCGCATGTTCGGCATCACCCTGCCGGCATTCGAGATCGCCGGCGGCCTGATCCTGCTCTTGATCGGCATCGATATGCTGGAGGCGAAGCGCTCGCCCACCCAGGAGTCCTCCGGCGAGACCGAAGAGGCGGCAGCGAAGGAGGATGCCGGCATCGTGCCGCTGGGCATCCCAATGTTGAGCGGGCCAGGCGCCATCTC
>DATBCB010000154.1:0-28290 GCA_036270675.1 Acidobacteriaceae bacterium
GCCAGCATCCTGTTTCTCGGCAGCGGCACATCCATGGGTGTGCCGACGCTCGGCTGCGCCTGCCGCGTCTGCACCTCGAGCGATCCCCGCGACCAGCGCCTCCGCCCCTCCATCGCCATCGAATGGCAGGACGGTGACGGCAACTCCGGCCCTCATCGCGTCCTCATCGACACCGGCCCCGACTTTCGCCAACAGGCGCTGCGCTTCGGCATCCGCGATATCGATGCTGTCTTCTACACCCATGCCCACGCCGATCACATCCTCGGACTCGATGATCTGCGCCCGTTGAGCTTCTCTCACCGCGAGCAGAAGATGCCGCTCTATGCCGACGCACCCACCGCCGAGGTGCTGGAGCGCGTCTTTTCCTACACCTTTTCGACCGACGCCACCTATCCCACCCGCGCCCGTGTAGAGCTCCGCCGCCTCGATGGCCTCGTCGATGTCGCCGGCCTCACCTTCACTCCTATCCCGCTCCTCCACGGACGCCTCCAGGTCACCGGTTATCGCTTCGGCAACGCCGCCTATCTCACCGACATGAACAGCATCCCGGAGTCGAGCCTCGCACTCCTCGACGGCGTCGAGGTCGTTGTTCTCGACGCCCTGCGTCCCCAGCCCCATCCCACACACGCCAGCATCGCCGACGGCATCGCCTGGGCAGAAAAGATCGGCGCTCGCAGCACCTGGTTTACCCACATGTCGCACGAAGTCATGCACGCCGAGATGGATCCGCAGTTGCCCTCCTCCATCCGGCTGGCCTATGACGGACTGCGCATCCCGATCGAGCTATAGCGCCCATGCAGATCTTCCACAACCCCGCCCAGTTGCCCGCCGATTACGGCAAGACCGTCGTGAGCGTCGGCAACTATGACGGCGTCCACCTCGGCCATCGTTTCCTGCTCGCGCGCGTCGTCGAGCGGGCGCATGCCCTCCACGCGCGGTCGGTCGCGGTCACCTTTGAGCCCCATCCCACGCATCTGCTCCGCCCCGGCTCGGGCCCGCGCCTCATCACCCCCACGCTCCGCGAGCGCCTCGATCTGCTCGCCACCACCGGCATCGACGCCACCGTCGTCCTCCCCTTCACCGCGGAGTTCTCTCAGCAGAGCGCCGGGACCTTCGTCCGCGCCATCCTTCTCGAATGCCTCCGCGCCATCGAGGTACATGAGGGTGACAACTTCCGCTTCGGCTATCGAGCGCAGGGCGGCGTCGACGAGCTGAGCGCCCTCGGCAAGCAACTCGGCTTCACGGTCGACGTCTACCAGCCGCTGCAGGTGCGCGGCATGGATGTCTCCAGCAGCCGCATCCGCCAGCTTGTCTCCGCCGGAGACGTGCGCCGCGCCCGCTGGCTGCTGGGTCGGCCCTTCTCCATGCTCAGCACTCCGGCCCACGGCCGCGGCATCGGGAGCCGGCTCACCGTCCCCACCATCAATCTCGCGGACTACGACGGCCTCGTCCCCGCCACCGGCGTCTACGTCACCCGGATGGCAGTCGCCGCCGGCGCAGCAGACGAAGCCTGTTTCGATTCCGTTACCAACGTCGGCACCCGTCCCACCTTCGCCGACGCCTCCTTCGCCATCGAGACCCACCTGCTGCACTTCCGTCCCATCCCGCTGGACGAGACCACGCCCCTGCGCCTTACCTTCCTGCGCCGCCTCCGCGATGAGCAGCCATGGCCCTCGCCCGAAGCTCTGCGCGAACAGATCGGCCGCGACGTCCACGCCGCCCGTCGCTATCTCCGCCGCCTCCCCCCTGGTATTTCCTTGTCATCCTGAACGTGACGGAAGCCCTCACTTCGTCATCCTGAACGGAACCGAAGGTGGAGTGAGGAGCCTGCCCTGAGCTTGTCGAAGGAGCCTGCTGTACCTCCTTCAATATCGGCGCGTCTACCGTTTTCACAATGGTGTATCCGGTAGAACTACTCTCGATGCAGCTTTCCGTTCAAGAAAAGCTGCTCATAACGGCTGTGAGTGGGGCACTGTATTGTGAAAACGGCATAGCGCCGCTCAGCCAAAATGCAAGCGCGGCTGGCGCATCAAATCTGCTGTACGCGATCCCGCCGTATTTCACCGGCCGTTTTGACACAGGGGTGTAGCATTCCGATGTCGTAACTTGGGGAGGAATTCAATGCGCAAGTTGTTGAAGCACTTTCTGGCCCGGCTTTGCCTCGTCGCCATCGTCACGGGCGTCGCCTTTGCTGCTGACACCGACAAGAAACTCACTGATCGCATCGAGGCCGCGACCGCCGTGGTCCACGAACTGATGGCCACGCCGGATAAGGGAATACCGTTATGGGTCGCCCGCAAAGCCAAATGCATCATAGTCGTCCCGGGCTTTAAAAAGGCTGCCTTCGTGGTAGGCGCGCAGTACGGTCAGGGCCTTGCCACCTGCCGGACTGCTCACGGATGGAGCGCACCGGTCTTCGTACAGATCACCGGCGCCAGCTTCGGTCTTCAGGCAGGCGGTCAATCCACGGATCTGATCCTGGTCGGCACCAACCACAAAAGCGCGCAGGACATGTTGAAGGAGAAGGTCAAGCTCGGTGGCGACGTCGCCGCGTCTGCCGGCCCGGTGGGACGCAACTCCCAGGCAAGTATCTCTGCGCTCGCCAACGCTGAGTTCCTCACCTACTCACGCAGCAAGGGGCTCTTCGCCGGCCTCGACCTCACCGGCGACTTCATCAACCAGAACAAGGACGACACCAGAGCCTACTACGGCAAGGACATCCCCTACGCGGATATCCTCTCCGGCAAGGTTCCAACTCCACCCTCAGCCCGGCGCTTCCACGTGGCAGTCTCCAAGCTCTTCACCGTCGCCAAAGAAAGCAAGGCAGAAAGCAAGTAAGTCGCAACAGCACCAGCAGCAAAGGCCCGCGCCGAAAAGACGTGGGCCTCATTGTTTTCGTGATGACGTTTCGGGAAGACGCTTTCGTGAAGGCCGAGTCTGTGCCCAGGCCGGGAAGCCATACGGTAAATTTGTGGTGAGGTCTCCAGGACATTGAACGTCCCCGGGTCATCGTCGGGCTGCTGGCAGCGAAAACAAATTTCCCGCTTGCTCCTATGGATGACCGCTCCCCTCATAGCATCCGCACAGATCTCATCAGTGCAGATCTCATCGGTACAGACTCCTGCTGCAGGACTCACGCCGCAAATCAGCAGCTCCCTAGCGGCTCAAGGCCCCCACACTGCAGAACAAGACCTGGAAAGCTGCCGCATTCATGAAGTGACAGGCCTTCCCGGAAGCCATGAATTCGCAAGCCATTTCGTTGAAACGATCGCCGGCGATCCTGAAAGTCCCACCGTCACATGGGGTCTCACCGCGGATCTGAGCGACAGAATCCCCGCTCAGGATCAGGCCATGTACATATCGAAATCGGCCGACGGCGGAAGGACATGGATGCAACTCGCACGAGTCGATTCCAGATATTTCGACGCGGACATCGCCGAGGGCCTGCGCAACGGGTTGGCAGTAGCTCCCGGCGGAGCTGAATTTGTGATCACCACGCAGGAAGGAGCCTTTCAGGTACTTCCTCAACCAGACGTCTCTGCGCCAGTGGTGAAATCCATCCCGGGGCCGCGGATTCCTCATCCGCGTCCATTGCTCAGCATTCCGAAAAACGAGGGCGATCCGGTACGAGCAGGCGTCGTTCAAATGACGGCCGACGGAAAACGTATGATCGTCGGTTACGGATACTTTGACCTCAACCCTCAGCTCTTCACCTATCACAGAGATGACCAGGGGTCATGGATCGAAGATGGAACGCTGCGCAATCTTCCCACCGACCTGGATATTTTCTCCATGCAGTTTGATAACTCCACCAAACTGCATCCCGACTCTCTCTATGTAGGAACGGGCGATCAGGTCTTCCGCCTGAATCTCCGCACCAGGAAGTGGACTCGCGTCGCTGGAGTCGGTGCGGATTCAGCGATCCACGGAATGACGACCGTGGGAGGCCTTCATCTGGCCGCCTGCTGGGGAGTCTATGAGCCCGTGAGTGCAGATGCCGTTGCGAGAGTGACTCATGCAAGATTTCTCCTGCACAGAGCAAAAGATGAGGTCGGCCCCAACATCCGTGCCTACGGCATCGAGGTAGATCCGGCAAGGCACAATCGAGAAGTTCTGACCGCAATCACTGGCGTGTATACGAGCAAGGACAGCGGGAAAAACTGGAAAAGGCTCAACGACCTGCCCGAGGGAGAATTTCATTCCGCCCATTTCAACCCCGACGGAACCGTCATCGTCTCCGGATTCCCCGGAACCTTCCTGGCGAACCCATTTTCAAAAGCCTGCTCGCCCCACCTCAAAACCCGCGACCGATAGATGACGCTGTCGTTTTGAGCCACCGCTATGCCGCCTTCCTTGCGACTCGAACCTGCAACTTTGTCCCTCCGATTTTCTGTAAATAAGCGACCATCTCAAAAAGATTCCGAGCCTGCGGGTTCCCCTGTCGCCCGAGCATACGCATAAGGCTTTTGGGAGAGCGACCGAGAGCCGCGCCAAGGTTCAAAAAGCCCACCGTGCCATTGATATATTCGCGAAGAACGATCTTTCCGGTTTCGACATCCCCAGCGAGCATGCACGACACGGCCTCGCCCAGCAATGCGCTCCGATACTCATCAGATGTCACGAGGTCCGCTTTTACCGTTGCATTGAATTTCCGCGTGGCCATCATTTCCTCCGTTTCTGTCTGGCTCGCTTATATTCCTGCCATAGCGCGTGAGCCGCTTCTATATCCGCGCCTTGCCGCTTCTTTGTACCGCCGCCGAGCAGGATGACAAGTGCTTCGCCATCCTTGCCGAAATACACTCGATAGCCCGGGCCGAAGTCTAAGCGCAATTCAAAGATGCCCGCACCTGCTCCTTTTGCCGCCGAGAAGTTCCCCGCTTCCAGTCTGAAGATCTGCACGTCGATTCGTGCCTTCGTGGTCGGATCCAGTCTCTTTCTCCACTTCGCAAATGGAGAAATACCCGCAGCGTTCATATACTCGCGGATCTCAGGCACGATTTAGAGTAACACATGTGTTACCACAACGGCAGGCCCGTTCAGACGGTCGTTACCTGTGCCGGCAGCTTCACTGCTCCTTCTTAAAACAGCTTGTGAATCTCATGGGCGCCCATCGTATTGAAGTCCTTCGGCACCTTGATCTGGCCAGCCATAAATCCGAATCGCTTCCTCTGCGACGCTTCCGGCGCATCCACCGCGATCACCTTCACCATCGGCTTGCCCGCTTTCGCGATTACGAACGATTCACCTTTCGCAGCCTGTTCGACGAGTTTTGAAAGCTCAGCCTTGGCCTCATGGATGTTGTAGGTCCGCATAATCACCCCTCTTCAGATTGCCACTACTGCCCCGGAAACCGCTCATCGTCCTTCCCCACATCCGCAGCCTTCATAAAATCCATCCAGATCGGCAGCGCCGCGCGCGCTCCCGTCTCTTTGTCGCCCAGCGACTGCCGCGTGTCATAGCCCATCCACACCCCGCAGGTCACCGAGGGCGAAAAGCCCAGGAACCACGCGTCCGTAAAGTCGCTCGTCGTCCCTGTCTTCCCTCCCAGTGGATGATTCAGCGCCTTCGCCGCCGCGGCAGTTCCGCTCGTCGTCACCTGCTGCATCAGCATCAGCATCGTGCGTGCCGTCTTGGCATTCGTCGACTCATTCACCTCCGCCTGGTCTTCATACATCGGCATCCCGTCGGCATTCGTCACCCGCCGCAGCAGATGCGGCGTCACCCGCACGCCGTCGTTAGGAAAGCTGCTGTACGCCGCCACCTGCTGCGCCAGCGTCACCTCCACCGAGCCCAGTGCCACCGGCAGATACGGCGGAATATCCCGCGTGATGCCGAAGCGGTGCGCCGCCTCAATCACCTTCTTCATCCCCACGCGCTCCGCCAGCCGCAGCGCCGGAATGTTTCGCGACTCCGCAAACGCCTTCTCCAGCGTGATATTGCCTAGATAATTCGGCTCGTAGTCATGTGGGGTGTACGGACCGCCGGCCGTCTGAAACGTCACCGGCGTATCGGCGAGCATCTGCTGTGGCGTCGCACCGTTCTCAATTGCCGCCGTATACACATACGGCTTGAAGGACGAGCCCGTCTGCCGCTCCGCCTGCGTCGCGCGATTGAACTGCGACAGATTGAAGTCCCGGCCGCCCACCATCGCCAGAACATCGCCGGTGCCGTTGTCCACCGCCATCAGCGCCGCCTGCGCGCCAGAATCCTGCTCCAGCGTTCCCTCCAGCACCGGATCGTGAGGCGAGCTGGTGATATGCACGTAGACGATGTCGCCCACCTTGAACAGCTTCGCCGGGTCCTTCTCGCCCGTCCACGCCCAGCCGTCGGGCAGCAGGCCCAGTCGCGCTTCGCCGATCTTCACCGTCACGCGCCCGTCGAGCACGCCCACCACCATCCCGTGGAAGTAAGCGCCCTGCTGAATCGGCAGGTTCCAGTCCGGATGCCGAAAATTTTCCAGCGACTCGCCCGCCGCCAGCACATTCAGCAGATGTCCGCGCCATCCATGCCGGCGTTCATAGGCCGCCAGGCCGTCCAGCACCGCGCGGTTCGCCGTCCGCTGCACCGGCATATCCAGCGTCGTGTAGACCTTCAACCCCGCCTCGTGCACCGTCTCGGTGCCGAACTGCCGCTCCAGCTCGCGTCGCACTTCCTCCACAAACCACGGCGCCACGCTGTTCGGCGGCGGCGCCAGGTGCAGCCCCAGCGGCGCGCCCTTCGCCTCATTTGCCTGCGCGGCCGTAATCGCGCCATCCTCCAGCATCGCATTCAACACCGTATTCCGCCGCCGGAACGCACGCTCCGGATTCAGAATCGGCGAATACGCAACCGGCCCCTTCGGCAGGCCGGCCAGCAGCGCAGCCTCGGGGAGCGTCAGCTCGCGCGCCGGCTTGCTGAAGTAGTAGTTCGCCCCCGCCTCGAATCCATAGACGCCATGTCCGAGATAGATCTGATTGCCGTACAGCGTGAAAATCTGCTGCTTGGTAAAGCTGTGCTCGATCTGAATCGAGAGAAAGACCTCCTGCAGCTTCCGCCGAAAGGTGCGGTCCGGTGAGAGAAACAGATTCCGCGCCAGCTGCATGGTCAGCGTGGACGCGCCCTGCGCCCGCCCGTGCGAAGTCAAATCGTGATACGCCGCCCCCAGCACGCGAAACAGATTCACGCCCCAGTGGCTCTCAAAATTCTTGTCCTCAATCGAGATCACTGCCTGCCGCAGAATCGGCGGAAAATCGTCGTACTGCACCACGCTGCGCCGCTCCATTGCGAAGGAGCCGAACAACTCTCCGTGCGCGTCGTACAGCTCCGTCGTGGCCAGCGGCTTGTACCGCTCCAGGTCTGCGATCTGCGGCAGGTCCACCGAGTAGACCAGCGTCAGCCCGGCCAGCGAACCCGCAGCAGCTGCCAGCACCACCAGCAGCAGCAGCGCCAGCTTGCCCGCCACCTTGCGCCGGCCATGTGGGACGGTTCCCCGGCCGAGCGGCGGGCGAAACCCTCCGCTCGAACTCTCCCGGGGTCGTGTGGTTTTAGAAGCTTCAGTCAATGGCACGAATCAACGCAGCGCTCGTGGCCGAGCATAGCACCTCGAGAGGTGCACGCGAAGGTGCCGCCGCCCGTCCGCCTCAACTGCAAGCCAGACCGCCAAGTGAAACAGCGGCTGTATCGGTTCCCGCACTGGCTCTACCACGCGATCAAACCGCACGTTGCAGCACGCCCGCGGATGGCCACCATATCTCGAACGGCAGGCATCTGAGCAACAGGGCCCTGGTTCCCAATGATTCCTCGCACCGCATCACACCACTATGTATCGAAAGGAACGCACATGAGCGTGAAGACCATCGATGAACTGCTTTTGGACGAGCTGAAAGATCTTTATTCCGCCGAAAAACAGATCACGAAAGCCCTGCCCAAGATGGCGAAGGCCGCCGTCTCTCCGGATCTGAAAAAAGCCTTCGAGACTCATCTCGAGGAGACGCAAGGCCACGTCGAACGCCTCGACAAGATCTTCGAGACTCTCGGCAAGAGCCCCAGAGGCAAAGTATGCCACGGCATGGAAGGGCTCCTTGAAGAAGGCTCCGAGGTGATGGAGGAAGCGGAGAAGGGCGGCGTGAGAGACGCAGCATTGATCTCAGCGGCTCAGCGGGTCGAGCACTACGAGATGGCAGGCTATGGCTCGGTTCGCGAGTACGCCAACCTCCTCGGTCAAAAGCAAATAGCCTCCCTGCTCGACGAGACCTTGGAGGAAGAGAAAGCAACGGATGAGAAGCTGACGGGGATCGCAAAGAAGATCAATCCCCAAGCCGTCAAAGCAAACAAGGCCGCCTAGTACGGGCAGCCTTGTCATCCCTCTGACCAGGTCAAGAAGGGCTGCCACGCGCATGCAGGGGTGGCAGCCCCTCGATCTTTACGCAGCCTTCAACTTCAGAACCGCAAGCGCCTTGTTGAGCTGGTCATCCGGTTGCGTCCCTGAGTTGCCATTCGGCACCTGCGGAACACCCAGCTTGCTGGCCTTGGGCGTCTGTGGCTGATTGTCGTCCTGGTCCTCGTTCGAAGCCACCACCACATTCGGCTGCACCGCATCATCCTGGATCTTCTTTCCATCCGGCGCAGCATACTTTGCCACCGACAGGATCAGCGCCGATCCATCCGGCAGCTCTATCGTCTTCTGCACCGAGCCCTCGCCGAAGGTCCGGTCTCCCACCACGTCGCCGCGCTTGTTGTCCAGAATGGCCGCCGCCGCCAGCTCGCCCGGCCCGGACGTCCCATGATTCACCAGCACCACCAGGGGCACGCTGGTCAGAAACTTCGACTTCTCCGCCGTGAAGGTCTCGTTGGGATACTTCTGCCCACTCAGGGTCGCAATCGTTCCGCTCTGCAGGAAGAAGTTGGCCAGCCGGATGCCCTGCGCCTCATCGCCTACGGCCACATCGCGCAGGTCCAGCAGCACCTTCTTCGTCTCTTTGTTGTCGCCCTTGCCCAGACCCTTCAGCTTGCTCTCAATCTCGTTGACACGGTCCTTGGTCAGCGCATTCGGCTTGATGTACAGGATGCTCGCATTCTCGTAAAGCTGATCGCTCAACGCCGGCACCGGCGCATTGCTCCGCGTCATGGTCAGCTTGTCCGGCTCCGGCTTGCGCGGCCGCACCACAGAGATGGTCACATTCGTCCCCGCCGGACCTTCCAGCAGGAGCCGGATCATCGCCAGCGACAACTCGCGCGTCGACTGGTTGCCGATCGCCTCAATCAAATCGCCGTCTTGAATCTGTGCCTTGTCCGCCGGACTGCCCGGCACCACCGAGACCACCGTGGCATAGCCGTAACGCTTCGACACATTGAGACCCACCTGCGCCGTGCCCTCGCTCAGGTGCTGCTTGTACAGCTTGTATTCGGCCGGCGTCAGATAGCTCGAATCCGAGTCCAGCGACTCCAGCAGCCCATGCAGCGCGCCCACGGTCACGTTGCTCATATTGGGGTCCACAACGTAGTCGTTCTGAATCTTGTTCAGAACCTCGCTGTACACCTCCATCTCCTGGTAAGCGCCGTCCTTCTGGTCAGCGCGCACACCGGAGCGCAGGCTGCCCCACACCGTAAGCAGGAGAAGAAGGACAGACACCCCGAAAATCGATCGCTGAAAAGACTTGGACATGGACCACCTATTACCAAAATGATAGCGCACAGCCCCCAGCCGCCCCCTACCCGTTCCGTGCTATGCAGCTGGATCGGAAATCCCCCTGATTTAGACGTCCCACCTCCATTGTGGTGACCGCCGATCTAGCGCCCAGCTTCAACCATGACGTGGCGAAACAAGTCCAGCCGGCTGCTTCAACCATCGAAGTCGCGGCAAAATAATCAACGCCGGACCCCCCACATCTCGCCCCCACATCTTGCCCCCACATCTTGCCAGAGATGTGAAAAGGCCTAAACAGTAAAAGGCAAGCCACTTACAGGCCGCCACCGTGCCGAGAGGCGGGTAGCAGGCACGGTCAATGGGCCGCAAGGAAGCGCGACTCGGGAAAGCTGGTGAGGCGCAGCCGCGCCGTATCCGCCGCTTCGTACCACTCGGCGGCCACGCGACGCAGCAACCCGTACTCAGGAGGGGTAGGCGCGGGATGCATCCGCCACGTAATCGGAAAGTGCGCAAAGATCAGGCTGGCCCGCGGCAGATGGCTATGCGAGCTGACTACCTCGGCGGAGTGCCAGCCGTGCGCCTCCATGATCTGGACTGAGTAGTACGCATTCTGGATCGTGTCCTTGGCCTGACCCTCTTCGACGATCGCCGCTGCCGGAACGCCCTGCGCCTCCGCCAGCTTTGCCATCACGTCCGCCTCGACGTAGTCGTTGTGCGCCGCGCCGCCGGTCATGATAATCCGTGGCGCTACGCCGGCCCGGTACTCACGGACGCCCTCCATCACCCGCTCCCGCATCTCCGGCCGGGGGGTGCCGTCCCGCTTGGCCGGATACCCCAGCACGATCAGCGTGTCGAAGTGGGTAGCGTTGGTATTCGAAAGAGGAAGCGTGCGATCCGGGAAGAACACCACGCCGACGTAGAGAAATGCGCAGACCAGCGCAAAAATCAGCGAGCGACGAAGCCAGATCAAGCAGGAGGCCCTTTCCCAGCGACTTCAGTTGTGGTGGCGGTGGACAGAATCGAACTGTCGACCTACGGGTTATGAGTCCGTCGCTCTAACCATCTGAGCTACACCGCCTGAAGGAGGCCGGAAGAAGCAGCAGAACGCCGCCAAGGCCAGCCTCTATCTTATGGAACGCGCTTGGACGAGTCAACGCGACGAGCCGGCTTCGTCCACGCTTATCCAGAGGGTGTCTAGAGGAGGAGAAGCTGGCTCGAGTGTATCTGGCCGGCTGACCGTAAAACACGACCCCGGAGGACAACTTCCGACTCTAAGCTTGACTTCAATGTTCTGCGAAACATCTCTCACTTCGATCTGCTGATGCGAGTTGAAGAAGCCCGGACTCCCCACCGAAAGCCGATAGCTGCCGGGTTCCACATTAATTTCAGCGCGACCATTTTCATCCGCATCCACCTTAATCTCCGTCGTGGTTTCGTCTCGGGTAAGCGTGATATGTGCCGAGCGGACGCCAGCGCCCGACATGTCGGTCACACTAACGATAAGCGGGGTATTGCGAGCCTCCTGCGCTCCTGCAAACGCGGACAGGATGACAAATGCAATGGAGAGTGTCGCAATCTGACGCAGATTGATTCGTGTCTTGATTTGCATGGGCATCCTTACCGCTTGACCACCGAGAGCACCACCGCCGAAGGATACTCCGCGGAGTGGTGAATCTCCGTGTGCGCGATCTTGCCGACCGTCTCGTCGTAATTGTTCCCGCCCGTATTCATGTTGCGGTCGAAGCGCGGGAAGTTGCTGCCCGAGACCTCGATGCGGATCCGATCTCCCGGCCCGAAGTAGTTGCTGGTGTTCATCGGCCCCAGCTCCACCTTGTAGACCTTGCCCGGCTCCATCCACACCGGCTTGTGATTGTAGCCATCGCGCCAGCGCAGCCGCTGGATGGTCTCATCCAGGTTGTACGCCGTGCCGTCGGGCTGCACATCGATAAGCTTCACCGTCACATCCGTGTCCTTCACGTCGCTCGATACGTAGAGCGTCGTCTCGATCGGGCCATCGACCTCAACTCCCTCCTTCAGCGGTTCGGAGGAATACACCAGGATGTCCGGCCGCTCCTCCATCTTGCGCTGATCGAGCGCGCCGCCATTGCCCGCGATCGCGTCGCCGGTGCAACACACATTGCCGCCATAGGAAGGCGCCGGATGCAGCGGGTCATACGTGAACTTGTCGGGATGGTCCGCCGTCGCAAGCTCGGCCGCGAGCGCGCCATCGCCATGCAGCGTAGGCGCGTTGCCCTCGCTGGTCAGGTAGAGCTTCATCGGCTTCGCACCCTCGGGCGGCCAGGTGTCCGACGTCTGCCACTTGTTCAACCCCATGGTGTAGTACTGCACCCGAGGCGTCTTCTTCAGGATGCCGTTATCCTCGCCCTTCAGGAAGTGGTCGAACCAGCCGTAGGTCAGCGCATCGTAGTCCAGCCGCGCGTCGCCCATGTCGCGCTCGCCGACGACGGTGTGCTCGGTGGCGCGCTTGTACTGGCAGTGCAGCGTCGGGGCGATGACGGCATACTGCTCGTTCACCACATCGCCCTTCGCGGTCGAGCGCACGAAGTTGTACGCCGCCAGGTTCGGTCCGGTGGAGACGTCGTACCAGGTCATCAGCCACAGCCCGGGCAAGTTGATCTTCTCCGAGTCGTTCCACAGGCCGCCCTTCAACCACGCCGGATCATTCGGCGTCCGCTGGATCATCCGGCCCCCGGTAGGCACCGGCATCGCATCGGCATAGATGCCCTTCGGCCCACCTACTGCCTTCAGGATGTCCTCCTCCGGCAGATGCGCCAGCGCCTTTGCCCAGTCCACCGGCGGCATCTGCGGCGCCAGGTCGAACATCTTCGACGCATCGATCAACTGCTGCTGCGTGGCATCCTTGGCGAACATCGGCCGCACCTGGTTCTGCTCGCCATAGATCCAGGCAGCAAAGAGCATCTGGAAGGCGCCGCCGCGGAACCAGTTGCCCTGCTCATACCACTTCCCCACCCGGCCAACGCCGGCGCCGAAGCTCTCCGGGATGAATGCAGCCAGAGCTTTGTTGCCCCGTGCCGCCACCGCCAGTTGCCACTCCGCCGTCGACGAGCAGCCGATCAGCCCCACCTTGCCGTTCGACCACGGCTGCGCGGACATCCAGTTCAGCTCGTCGTCGGAGTCGGTCAGCGGCGGCCCGAGAATGTCGTAGTTGCCCTCCGAGAAAAGTTGGCCGCGCTCGTTCATCTCGATCAGCACGTAGCCGCGCTTCACCGCGTCCAACTCGCTCGCCATGTCGCGCGGCGCACCCAGCCGCACATCCCAATAGTTAAAGTTGTAGGGAGTGCGGCTGAAGATGATCGGATATTTCTTCGACGTATCCTTCGGACGGTAGATGTCCGCTGCCATGCGCTTGCCGTCGCGCATCTTCACCATTACCTTGCGGTCAATAATGGCTGTCGACTCGAGTTCCTGCTCGATCGCATTGCGTTTGGCGATCAGCTTCTCGCGCTCTTCGGGTGTGAGGTTCTGGGGTGAGCGCTGCGCATGGCTGATGGTCGGAAGGAAATAACAAATGGCAAAAAGAAGAATAGTGGACCGGCGGATCATCCGCATTCACGCGTGCTCCCAAAACAGGTATGCCGAAAAGCATATCTCTTGGGGACTGCCGACGCGCGGTGTCAGATAGTCCTGAGCGCATGCCATTTCGGATTGTCTAACCGTTTTTGCGGCATTTTTCGCTCCCATCGTGGCCGTCTTCTCTGGTACCTTCTAGCCAATCGAGCGACCACGTCGTCCCCGAAGGCGCCCCCCGCTGCGCCATTTCAGGAGACCGTATGCAGTCGACTCGCCACCTGATGTGTTCCCCCGATCACTTCACCATCGCGTATGTGATCAACCCCTGGATGGAAGGCAATATGCACGACACCGCCGCGTGTGTTGCCATGCAGCAGTGGTCGGCGCTTCACGCGATCGTCAGCCAATTCACGGAGGTAGCGCTGCTGCCGCCAGTTCCGGGGCTTCCTGACCTCGTATTCACGGCAAATGCGGCTGTATTGCGAGGACGCACTGCCATCCTGAGTAGTTTTCTCCATCCCGAACGCCAGGCAGAGGAGCCCAGCTTTCGTACCTGGCTCGCACAAGATGGCTTCGAAGTGCACGAGCTGCCGCGGACCATTCCGTTTGAGGGTGCAGGCGACGCGCTGTTTGATCGAGCGTTGCCGCTGCTTTGGTTTGGCCACGGTGTGCGCTCTCGTTCCGACGCACTTCCTTATCTGGAACAACTGCTGGGCACGGCCGTCGAGCCGCTCGAACTGGCGCGCTCGCACTTCTATCACCTGGATACCTGCTTTTGCCCACTCGAGGGTGGCTTCCTGCTCTACTATCCGGCAGCCTTCCGCCGCGATAGCCTTGAGGCGATCGAGTCGATCATTCCGTCAGATCAGCGGCTCGCTGTCAGTTCGCAGGACGCCTTCGATTTTGCCTGCAACGCAATCAACATTGGCCAGCATGTGATCTTGAACCGGGCCAGCGATGACCTGCAGGATTGGCTGCGAGAACGCGGCTTCAGCGTCCACCAGACGCCGACCACGGAGTTTCTGAAGTCCGGCGGTTCCGCAAAGTGTCTTTCTCTTTCGCTGAGCGAAAGTTAGGGCGACACTAGAGCATTTTCGGTAATACTGTGCGCCGCCGAGATACACCCGGTGTGGCTTTTCCTTTACGAAATGCCACCAGAACGCTCGCTGGACGGTCTACACCTATACCGAAAATGCTCTAATGCTGCATGAGTGCCACTCAACGACCCTCTACCCTCGCCGTCATCCCCGCGCGCCTGGCGTCCACACGTCTGCCACGCAAGGTGCTGCGCGATATCGCGGGCAAGCCCATGTTGCAGTGGATTGTCGAGGCATCGCTCGCAGCGCCGCAGCTCGATCGTGTCGTGATCGCGGCAGACTCCGATGAAGTGATGGCGCTGGCGGCACAGCATGGCTGGGAGGCGATGCTGACCTCACCCGATCTGCAGAGCGGCTCGGACCGCGTGCACGCGATCTCGCAGCAGATCCCATCTGAGATCGTCGTCAACATCCAGGGCGACGAACCGATGCTTCGTCCCGCCCATATCGACGCGCTGCTCGCGCCCTTCGATCGTTCTGGAATCGATGCCCAGGTGACCACGCTCTGGACGGCATGCACGCCGCAAGAGATCAGCGATCCCAATGCGGTGAAGGTCGTGCTCGCCGAAGATGGCCGCGCTCTTTACTTCTCGCGCTCAACCATTCCTTTCGATCGTGAACGCGCTGGCGGTGTTCTCTACCGCAAGCACCTCGGACTCTACGGGTATCGTCGCGAGACGCTCAGCCGCTTCGCCGCCCTGCCGCCGCATCCGCTCGAAACCACCGAACGTCTGGAACAACTTCGGCTGCTGGTCCACAACATTCCGATACACGTCGAGCACACCCCCCACACCACCATCGGCGTCGACACCGAGGCTGATCTGGAGCGCGTGGCTGCGATCCTCGCTGCCCAATAAGGAGACGGCCATTGGACGATTCGCGGAGACACCGTAGAGTACGTGCATGGCGATTCATAGAATCGAAGGTGTCACGCGCGAAGTTCTCGACAAGGGTCTCGGAGAACTGCGAAATTCCGGCTTCACGGTAGATGGCAACCGGGTCGCCGGTATGGGCGTGGAAGCCACATACGAGCTGAATGGCGATGTGCTGACTGTCAACGTGGAGAAATCTCCCGCCTACCTGGGCGGCATGGTGGAGGCGCAGCTGCGGGCATTCTTCAGCTAAGAACAACCAAGGAAAGACTGGCGGCTCCCATCAGGCGATCCCTGTAAACTAATAAGCATGAGCGCCACCGCAACCCTCGCCAACGCAAAGCCGTCCAGCGCCACCCCGAGCGCCGCACCGAAGTTGTCCGAGCGCATCGGCCGCATCGAAGTCTCCGCCACGATGGCCGTCACCGCCGCCGCCGCCAAGCTGCGTGCGGAGGGCGCGAAGCTCGTCGACTTTGGCGCGGGCGAACCGCACTTCGCCACGCCACGTCACATCAAGGACGCGGCCATCGCCGCCATCGAAGCGAACTTCTCGCGCTACACGGTCGTCTCCGGCATCGCCGAGGTACGCAAGGCGATTGTCGAGCGTCACGCCTGCGACTTCGGTTCCAGCTACACGCCGGAAGAGGCGGTCTTCACCACCGGCGGCAAGCTCGCGCTCTTCAACGCCATCGAAGTGCTTATCGACCAAGGCGACGAGGTCATCCTGCCCGTACCCTACTGGGTCTCCTACAAGGACATCATCCAGTACGCGGGCGGCACGGTCGTCTATCTCCAGACTGCGGAGAGCGAAAATTTCCGCGTCACCGCCGAGGCCATCGAGAGCGCCATTACTCCGCGCACCAAGGCGATCATTCTTAATTCGCCTTCCAATCCGTCCGGCGCGGTCATCTCCCGTGCAGACCTCGAGCACATCGTCCGTCTCGCGCACAGCCGCGGCATCTATCTGATGCTGGATGAGTGTTACGCCTACCTGGTCTTCAACGAAGCGCCGTTCTCCGGGGCATCGGTCACGGAGGCGAAGGAGCATCTGATCGTGCTCGGCTCTCTGTCGAAGACCTACGCAATGACCGGCTGGCGCGCCGGCTTCGCACTTGGGCCGAAGCCGATCATCAGCGCGATGAGCAAGCTGCAGTCGCAATCTACCTCTTCTACGGCAGCCATGGTGCAGAAGGCCGCCATCGCCGCGCTTACCGGATCGCAGGAGTGTGTCTGCGAGATGCGCGCCGATTACATCCGGCTGCGCGACACCATTGTCGCCGGCCTGCGCAGTATCCCGGGCATCACCTGCACCACGCCCGAGGGCGCCTTCTATGCCTACCCCAACGTCTCCGGACTGTTGAAAAAGTCCGGCATCGCCACTCCCGCCGAGCTCACGACGCGTCTGCTGCATGATGCTGCTGTGGTCGTCGTTCCGGGTGAGGCCTTCGGCACCCACGAACACATCCGCCTCTCCTACGCCGTCTCGCACCAGGACGTGGAGGAAGGGCTCGCCCGGCTGGGCGCGCTCGTCGCGAAGTTCTAGTTCCTGAGGACACAAAAGGCCAACGCGTCGTGCGTTGGCCTTTCACTTGTTCGAGAGCTCATTCAGATCCGCTGCCGGCCATCCATCAGGCCGCGGGACAACAGGAACGGCACAAACGCAATCAGAAAGCCGATCACCAGCCAGCCCAGGTGCAGCCGCATCGCCGTCGCCGCCCACTCTGTCACTGCGGGCTGCGGAGCGACAGCCGCCGTAGCGAATGCGTGAGACGCGAGCCGCACCACGGCCATTGAGGCGAAGGTCAGCAACGTTGCACAGACCGCCACCGCCAGCACCACCATGCATATGCCGGGTACGGCGCGGCGCCAGGGAAACCGGATCGGACCGAGCGCCGCCGCGGCAGCCGCTTCCTCGCGCACCCGCTCCATAACCGCGGCCGCGAAGCCCGAGGACGGCTCAATGCTCTCCGCGTGAGCAGCGCGGGCGTGCGGCGGTCCAAAGCTGCGCGCCAGCATCCGGTCCAGTTCGTCGTCCTTTTCCATATCTGACATCACATCACTCCTTCCGGGGTCAGCGCCAGCAGTCGCGGCAACTTCGCACGCAAAAGTTCTCTCCCACGGTGCAGCCGCGCCTTCACCGTCCCCTCCGGCAGCCCTAGACTCTGTGCGGCAGCGGGAACATCCATCTCGTGGAAGTAGAACAGCAGCAGGGCCTCACGATATTTCGGCGGAAGCGCCAGCACCGCCCTCCTTACCGTGAGATCGCGGTCCCGCAGCTCATGGGCCTGGATTATCGAAACCGGATCGGCCGGCTCCGGAGCTTCCTCCAACGCCACCGTCCGCTGCGGTATACGGCGAAGCTCAGTGCGGTAGAGGTTCGTCGCCAGCGCGAAGAGCCAGGTAGAAAATGCGGCATCGCCGCGAAAGCCATCCAGCCCACGATAAGCGCGCAGAAAAGCCTCCTGCGCCATCTCTTCGGCGCGGCCACGATCACCGCAGAAGCGATACGCCAGGTTGATCAGAGGAGTCTGCCATCGACGCACGATCGCCCTAAATGCCTCAACATCGCCAGCCTGCACCCGCGCCACATCGGCACGATCCGCGGCTGCCTTGCTGAGCTCTGCGTCCATGATGTTGAGACCTCTTCGGAACCGCCCCTTCGGAACTGCCCCTTCGGAACTGTATGACCGATTCATCCAGCTTCCGGTTGCGTTTCTTTTTTCCGGCGCCCAAAAAAAAAAAAAAAAAAACGCAACCGGCGCCAGGGCACCCCGGTCATACCGGTTGCAAACAGTCAGTGCAACCCAGGAGATCGTCATGGATTACTACGCCAAGCCGGAAGTTATGGTCTTTGTCTTTCTCGCCGTCGCCGCCATCGCGCTTTACTCGTATCTTTCCATCAACGCCTATGTCAATGGACGCCGCAAGGAGCGCGAGGCTTACTACAAGAATGAGACCGTGCGGCGCCTGACGGAGAGCGCCGGCGCCGGCGCCGATGCGGCTATCGCACTGCTGCGGGAGGAAGACCGTCTGCAGACGCGCCGGCGCCTGGAAGGCACCAAGCTCGGGGGATTGATCACCGCAGCGGTGGGAATTGGCCTGATGATTTTCCTGGGAATCGCCAATAATGACAACCATCTGATCGGGGTTGCGATTGGCGCCGTGCCGCTGATGGTCGGGCTCGCCCTGCTTCTCTACGCCTATCGCCTTGCACCCAGGCCGCAGCAATAGACTCCCTCAGGCAATCGTAGAAGGCGCCATCGATGCAAAGGACGCTCCCGTCCGTTACCATAAACGGACGATGCCCAGCACTCCTGAGTTTCGCCCCATCATCTTGGCCGGGGGCAGCGGTACACGCTTCTGGCCGCGCAGTCGAAAGGCCCGGGCCAAGCAGGTGCTCGCACTGGATGGCGAGCGCACCATGATCCAACGCACCCTCGATCGCCTGCTCCCGCTCTCCCCAGCGCGGAATGCCTGGATTATCACCAACGATCTGCTTTCCTCCGCGATCTGCATTCAACTGGATGAAGTGCCTGCCGACCAGGTACTCTGCGAGCCCGCCGCGCGGAACACCGCGCCGGCTGCCGGCCTGGCCGCATTCCTGCTGGAGAAGACCTCGCCGGATGCGGTGCTCGGCATCTTTCCCGCGGACCACGTCATCGGCAACGAGCCGCAGTTTCTGGCAACGCTGCGCCGCGGCATTACGCTGGCCGCTGCGGGCGAAAATATCGTAGTGCTCGGGGTGCACCCAACGCGTGCTGAAACTGGCTACGGCTACATCGAAACCGGTGAGTCCCTCGAGCCCGGTATTCAGCACGTCCGCCGCTTCACCGAGAAGCCGAACCAGGAAAAGGCGGATGAATTTGTAGCCGCCGGCAACTACTACTGGAACAGCGGAATCTTCCTGTGGACCGCGCGCACCCTGGCCAACGCCATGCGCGAGCATCTGCCGGAGACTTCGCCACTGCTCGAAAAGATTGCCGCTACACACGGTACGCCCGAGTTCGCGAAGGCGTTTGCCGACCTGTACCCACAGTGCGAAAACATTTCGGTGGACTACGCGGTGCTCGAGCCGCGTTCGGCGAAAGGCGAACACCGCTCCAGCCTCTTCTGCCTGCCCGCCAACTTCGGATGGAACGATCTCGGCTCCTGGGCAGCCCTCTACGAGCATCAACTCGCGCAACAGCCCGACGCACCAGCGGCCAACATTGTCGAGACTGCGGACGCTCTCACCATCGACGCGCATGGCAACTATGTTTACAGTCCAGAAAAGTTCATCGCCTTAGTCGGCGTCAAAGACCTGGTCGTGGTCGATACCGGCGATGCCCTGCTCATCACATCACGCAGTCATTCGCAGGACGTCGGCAAAGTGGTGAAGCAGTTGGTTGCTCAGGGCAAGACCGGACTCGTCTGAGTCGTTCATCGCATTTCGTAACCATTCCTCTCGTAAAATCGATCGAGCATGACAATTTCACCTATCAAGTTTGGTACGGACGGATGGCGCGGCGTAATTGCCGATGATTTCACCTTCCCCAACGTCCGCGTCGCGGCTGCAGCTATCGCGAATTATGTTCTGGCTCATGAGGATGCAACGAAAGGTATTTGCATCGGTTACGATACCCGCTTCGGCTCTCCTGTCTTCGCCCGTACTGTCGCTCAGGTAGCCGCTTCCGCCGGTATTCCGGCGCGCCTCGCTGCCGCGATTACGCCCACACCCGCCCTCTCCTATGCTGTCCGTCACTCGCAAGCGGCCGGCGGCATCATGATCACTTCCAGCCACAACCCCTACCAGTGGAACGGTGTGAAGTACAAGGCGGGCTATGGCGGCTCCGGCTCGCCATCGATCATGGCGAAGATTGAAAGCTACCTTGGACAGCCGCTCCGCGAGGCGGCACAGTCCGCAACCATCGTCGAAGAAGACTTCACCACTCCGTACGTCGCGGCCATCTCGCGCTTCGCCGATCTCGATGCGATTGCGCGCTCCGGTCAGCGCTTCGCCATTGATGCGATGTACGGTGCCGGTGCCGGAGTGCTGGCCAGCATCTTCCGTCCGCTCGGCATCGATTTCATCGAGATTCGCGCAAACCACGATCCGCTGTTCCCCGGCATCAACCCGGAACCGATCGAGCCGCACGTTCGAGCACTGCAGGACACCGTTGTCCGGGAAAAATGTCAGGCAGGCCTCGTGACAGACGGTGACGCGGATCGGCTTGGCGCGGTCGATGAGCACGGCAATTTCGTCGATCCCCACAAGATTTTCTCCATCCTGCTGCGCTGGCTGCTCGAGCGCAAAGGCTGGAAAGGCGGCGTCACGCGCGCCTTCAACACCACGAAGATGCTCGACCGCATCGCTGCCAAACACAATCAGCCGCTGTATGAGCATGGCATCGGATTCAAATATGTCTGCGATCTCATGCTGGAACACGACATTCTCATCGGCGGCGAGGAGTCCGGGGGAATCGGCATCAAACGGCATCTACCGGAACGCGACGGCCTGCTGAACTGCCTGCTGCTGGCCAACGTGATGGCGGACGAGAAGAAGACCCTCGGTCAACTGGTCGCAGACCTGCAGCAGGAGTTTGGTGGGCACCATTACGGGCGCATCGATCTTCACATCGCGGATGAGATCAAAAACGCCGCAATCGCTCGTGCGCGAACCATCCAGCCCGGATCGACCGACTTCGCGGGCATGCCGGTCCTGCGGATGGAAACGCTGGATGGCATCAAGTTCTTCCTTGATAACCCCGACGCGCGGTCGAAGCCGAATGCAGCCGAGACCTGGTTGCTGCTGCGTGCCTCCGGAACCGAGCCGCTGATGCGCATCTACTCCGAATCGACGTCGAAGGAATCCGTCAACACACTGCTTGAATCGGCCCGCGCGTTTGCACTCGCCAGCAAGTGAGACCGCTTCATCCGCCGAGGTTGAAGATGACATTTACCGTCGTCTCTACTTCGACAGGTTCGCCGTTCAGCAGGTAAGGCCGATAGCGCCAGGTTCGCACTGCCTCCTCTGCCGCCGGCGCCAGCATCGGCGGACCGCTGATCACACGCAGGTTCTCAATCGTGCCGCTCCTGGAAATCGTTGCGGCAAGCACGACTGTTCCCTGCACACGCGCTGCGCGTGCAATCGCCGGATACCGCGGATCAGCGCCGCTCAGCCGATTACCGGCCATCACACCAGATGAGATGACCGGCTTCTTTGCTGGAGACACACGCGGTGGCGCGGCCGGGCCGATGGAGTCAGGCAATCCCCTCAGGGAGCCGCCACTCTCTCTTGCAAGAGCAGCTAGATCTGCATCCGTGGTTGGCGGCTGATGATCAGCGGTCGCAATGTGATCAGGAATGATTCTGGGTGGCGTGAAGGGGTTTACGAAGGCCGCGGCGTGTGTGGCGATGCTGGCCGCGTAGGGCATGTGAGGCAACGGCGGAGCAGGCGTCGCCGGGGCCGCGAGCAGCATGCTGAGCGTCTGCCGGGGCAGCGATGCGGGATGCAGCAGAGGCAATAACACGAGCAGGCATGCGATGCTGCCGTTGCAAATTGCGGCAACGCTGGAAGTCCAAGTGCGATGCGTCCTGATCTTCCCACCGGATTCCATCAACGCGTCTTCGAACATCGCGCACCTCGCATCCGCGTACATTGCGTAACGATGCAGACACGGCTATAGACACGCGATGCGCCATGCTTGTTCCCGTTATTTAGTCAGCTCTGCCTCGATGCGCTCTGTCAGCTTGGCGTCCTCCGGCTCCACATCCGGTGCAAAGCGCGCTACCGGCTTACCGCCACGATCCACCAGGAATTTCTCAAAGTTCCACAGCACCTCAGGCTCTGCGTTCGGCGTCACGCCAAATTCGATCAGGTGCTGGCGCAGATCGTGTGTGCTTGTGGTCGGCCTGGGTTGCGCGTTGATCAGCGATGCATACAGCGGATGCTTCTGGGATCCAACCACCGTGATCTTTTCGAAGATCGGAAACTTGACTCCAAAGTTGTTTGTGCAGAACTGCGCGATCTCCGCATTCGTTCCCGGCTCCTGCTCGGCAAAGTCATTCGCTGGAAAACCCAGAACGGAAAATCCGCGATTGCTGAAGCGTGCATGTAGTCTCTCCAGCCCTTCGTACTGCGGTGTAAATCCGCACTTCGAAGCGACGTTCACAATCAGCAGCACCTTGCCCTGATAGTCCGCAAGCGACGCCGGCGTGCCATCGATCCGCCGCAAGGAAACATTCTCGAGTGTTGCGCTCATTTCACTCTCCTTCCCGCAGTATATGGACGGCGCCGCTTATCGGAAAATGCAAGGGGCGCAGCCCGGCCGCGCCCTTTCACTGCAACTCGCTCATCTTTATCTCATCGATTCTCTATTTCATTCCGTCGAGGATGGACCCTACCAGGCCACCGACGACTCCCGCCTGCGTCGTCTCCGCGCGGCGCTCGGTCGGCATATACTCCTGCAGCTTATGTGCCAGCTTGGCGATCGGGAGAGTCTGCAGCCACACGCGTCCGGGACCGGTAAGCGCCGCGAGGAAGATACCGTCGCCGCCGAAGATCATGTTGCGGATTCCCGGAATCCGCATGATTTGAAAGTTCACACCGGCTTCAAACGCGCCAACATGCCCCGGATGAACGCGCAGCAACTCGCCCGGCTGCAGATCCTTCACGATCAGTTCGCCGGAAAGCTCCAGCCACGCCATTCCCGCTCCGCTGAGTCGCTGCAGGAGAAATCCGTCGCCGCCGAAGATGCCAGCGCCCAGCGACTGCTGAAAGCCAACGCCAAGCTGGATGCCCGCCGTGGCACAAAGAAACCCATGGCGGTGAATGAAGAACTCACGGCCATTCGAAACTTCGACGGGCACAATATGGCCCGGCACTTTGGTGGCGAATGCAATTTCGCCCGGCGCTCCCACCGCGCGGTACTCCGTCATAAAGAGCGTCCCACCGCCGGCCACGCGCTTCAAGGCCCCAAAGATGCCCCCTCCGCCGCCCATCTGCGTATGAGTCATCATTTGGATCGACGCGGACATCCAGGAGAGTTCTCCCGCCTCGGAAATGATCGCGTCGTTGTGATCCAGCAAAAATTCCAGCACCGGCATCGTGGTGCCTGTTACCCGGCTCTGCATACCTCATCCTCCCCGGCGCGTACGCCGCATGTTTCGGCCCCACGCCAGCATACACATACGGGCCCAAGTCGCTCATGGTTCCGCAGCGGATTTATGCACTTAGCAACATTTTGGTCCGCGATGAATCGACCGCCGGCAAAGAGAAGGAGGGTGCCGCCTTGTTGCCTGCGACGCACCAGTCTGGCACGCGACACATCGAGCCGACCGAGGCTCTTCGTTCGGAGTGAGTCACAGCGGCAAATCCGGCTTGCCGCGCTTGCCAGAGAGCGCGCATGCCTCTATACCTGTGGGCAGCGTTCCGAGCCACCGATTCAGGGAGCAAACTTGGACAAGCGAGAATTCCTGAAGGCCTCCGGCCTCGCCCTTACCGGCACCATGCTTACACCCTTTGCTTCCGGCCGATCATCGAGCTCTGCCGCAAGCACGCCCCGACCGGCTGCGACGCGCAAGAATTGGTCCGGCAACTACACCTACAGCACGGACCGGCTCGACGCCCCTCGAAGCGTCGAGGAAGCGCAGGCAATCGTGAAGCGCGCCCGAAAACTGCGGGCGCTCGGCACGCGTCACTCCTTCAGCGACATCGCCGATAGCACCTCGGAGCAGATTTCTCTCCAGCACTTGGATCAGATGGTCATCGACCCTGCGGCCCGCACCGTCACCATCGGCGCGGGCGTCACCTACGGCAAGCTCGCGCCGTACATCGACAGCCACGGCTTCGCTCTGCATAATCTGGCGTCCTTGCCGCACATCTCTGCCGCCGGTGCCTGCGCCACTGCGACCCACGGCTCCGGCATTCACAACCAGAATCTCTCCTGCGCCTGCGCAGCGCTTGAACTTGTTAACGCCAACGGCGAACGCCTCACTCTCTCGCGCAGCAAGGAGCCCGATGATTTCGCCGGCGCCGTTGTCGCTCTGGGCGCGCTCGGTATCGTCACCAGCCTCACGCTCGATCTCGAGCCGACGTATCAAGTAGAGCAGGTCGTCTACCAAGATCTTCCCTTCCGCGAACTGGAGCACAATCTAGATGCCATCTTCGGAAGCGGCTATAGCGTCAGCCTCTTCACCGACTGGCAGAACGGCCACGCCACACAAGTCTGGATTAAGCGGCGCGTAGATCCGCAAAAGCCCTACGCATGGCCGCAGGAGTTTTATGGTGCCCGGCGCGCAACCCAGAAGCTGCATCCCATCACCGGCCATCCAGCGGAGAGCTGCACGGAGCAGCTCGGCATACCAGGCCCGTGGTACGAGCGGCTGCCGCACTTCCGCATGAACTTCACCCCGAGCAGCGGCGCAGAGCTGCAGACCGAATACTTTGTACCGCGGGAGCATGCCTACGAAGCGATCCGCGCCGTCGAGCAGCTCCGCGATCGCATCACGCCACATCTATTCGTCACCGAGCTGCGCACAATTGCTTCCGATTCGCTGTGGATGAGCATGGCCTACCAGCGGGCTTCGCTCGCCATCCATTTCACCTGGAAGCCGGAATGGCCTGCGGTGCAGAAGATCCTGCCCATGATCGAAGCCAAGCTTGCGCCCTTTGCGCCCCGACCGCATTGGGCGAAGCTCTTTACGCTGTCGCCCGCGACGCTGCAGTCGCGCTATGTACGGCTGCGCGACTTCAAAGAGCTCCTTGCGCAGCACGATCCGGAGGGCAAGTTCCGCAATGCATTTCTGGAATCCAATCTTTACAGCACCTAGGGCGCGGCCCGCGACACAGATGAGCAGCGCTACTCCCGCCCACGCTCTTTCAGCTTCTCCAGCACCAGCGGAGGCACCAGCCCTTCGACCGAGCCGCCCAGCCGGAAGATCTCCTTTACCAACCGTGAGCTGACGTAGGAGAATTTCTCCGCCGGCATCATGAAGACTGTTTCGAGATCGGGAGCCAATCGCCGGTTCATCAAGGCCATCTGCAACTCGTATTCGTAATCGCTAATGGCACGAATGCCGCGCAGCACGGCCTGCGCCTGCTGCGATCGGACGAAGTCCACCAACAGCCCATTGAAGCTTTCTACCGAGACATTCGGCATATGCTTCACGGCAGCCGTCAGCATGGCGCATCGCTCCGGCACCGTGAACAGTGGGCTTTTCTGGGAGTTCTCGAGCACGGCTACCACCAGGTGGTCGAAGATCTTCGCGCCCCGGGCAATGAGGTCCAGATGACCATTCGTCATCGGATCGAAGGTGCCGGGATAGATGGCTTTGATCGTGTTCATAACAGACGTTCCGTCCGCGAGTGTAAGCGGGATTCGCGCGCGCGTCCACCGCACATCTTTATAAATCGCCGGGTAAACAACTCCTATCCATGCTACGCGGCGTGGAGTATCGAGCTAACATGATCAGCACGATGCGCCCGTCCATCCTTGCCATCCTGCGTCTGGCGCTCGGTTTTGCGATGATGGCGGCGTTTTTCCCTGACTGGATCCTCGCCGCTCCCGTCAGCAGCTACAAAATCGTGGCCGAATTCCCGCATTCGGTCGACAGCTACACCGAAGGCCTCTTCTATCGTAACGGTTTCTTCTACGAGGGGACGGGGGCTGAAAGGCAACTCCACAATCCTTGTCATCGACTCGCAGACTGGCAGAGTCTTTCAACGACGCAATCTGGCGCAGCAATTCTTCGGTGAGGCGTCGTCGACTGGGACGCAGACATTTACTTACGAATGGACGTGGCAATCTCATATCTGTTTCGTCTACGGCCGCTTCTCCCTTCGTCCCATTGGCCAATTCACGTATTCCGGCGAGGGCTGGGGATGACGCGTACTGCGAAAGAGATCATCACCAGCGACGGCACCGCTACTTGCTGTGCGCGTCCTCACTTCGATCTTTGGTACCGACTCAGAGTGGAAAGCGACCCGGCGCAGCGCGCAGATTCCTGGCCGGGGCGATTCGGAGGGTCTTTGGTGTCAAAGTGACGACGAAAGAGAATGGACGCTCAGACTTATAAGTATCTGTAGCTAGCGAAGAAGATCGCCAGCGCGGTAGCGGCACCAAGCAGTACGTCTAGCGCATAGTGGTAGCGCCCGACAACAGCTCCCAGGGAGATCAAGAACGCGATAATTAGAAAGAGCACGCCTATCGGTAGTGCGTAGCGAAGCAACACCAGCGTAATGGCAAAGGCGGACGCCACATGCGCGCTGGGGAACGAGATGGCGTGGATGCTTCCCCGCTGGAGAATCCAGCGATTGAAGGAGCGAGCCTTGTTCGTATCGTTCTCAGGCGCAGATGTGTCGGCCTGGTTACCGCTAAGACTGCGGGGCGGAAACGCAGGTACAAAGGGCGTAATGGCATAGCAGATATAGGTCGACATCAGGACGACGAACCAGAAGCCGTCTACTTTTTCGCGCAAACCAATCATGTACATCGTGAGAAGGCCCAACGGTACGAGCGGATAGCAGAAAAGATAAGCCATCTCAAGAAGAAAGCCCATGGCGGTCCGCTCTGTGCCTAATTTTGCGGCGATGCCGGGCAGTAGCCGACGGTCAAGGGCCAGCAGCTTATTCTGCATTTTGAGATTTGGCTGGAGGAAAAACTCCCCTGTCTGCCAGTAGGGCACGAGAAAGAGCACGACCGCGAGGCAGTCGCGAAGAATCGACATGTGGCCAGGCGAAAGGAAGGAAGCGCTGAAACGCCCGAGGTCCACGATCGTGATGGCCATGACTGCGAGACTCGTGACAATCCAGCGCCGGCGCACAGGAAGCGGACGCGAAGTGAGGCCAGTGGCCCAGGCGGCCACGGCGAGCACTAAGGCAAAAACCACTTGAATCCACTCCGAGATCCGCATTATGGGATTTCTCCCTGGCTCAATCCCCCGAGCCACTGGTTAGACAGAAAGTTTGGCCTCAATTGGCGAATACAGGGTGGCTGTTGAAAGACTCACTTCCAAAAATCTGCATTACTACGACGGCTTGACAGCGCGGCGCACAGCATTGGCCGAACACTTTACGGAATGGATCGAATACTGAACTGGGGCACGGCCCAACAGCGTTCTGCCGTTGTTGTGGATATTGTGCGGCAGGAAATACGGGCCGCCAAAAAGACAAGTCGGTAAGGAGAATCTATGTATCAATCAACCCATACAAACTCATTCCATGCGAATGACTCGTTCACTTTGGAAGCCATGACAAACCTGGGAGATTTGCTGAGCGCTTCGGCTGCACGCAATCCACAAAAGGCCGCCATTGCTTTTGAAGATAGAAGTATTTCATATGATTCGATGTGGTTCGGCGTGATTCGGATGGATATCTATGGTTTGAGGGCGCACGAAACAAATCATCGTTCGCGATGGTTTCAGCATATCTCCTCAGGAAAGAGAGTAGGCAATTTACACTCATCCGTCGGTACTCGAGGTCGGAGTGATCGGGATGCCGGATTCGGTTGAGGCTCGTGGTGAACGAGTGCTCGCCTTTGTCGCTCTGCGTAGGGATGCGTGACCAGCGAAGATGAACCAAGAGAACATGCGCCGCGGACTTGGCGGATTTGAAGGTGCCGGAGGAAATTGTGTTCCTGGAGAAATTGCCGAAAGGCATAAGCGGGAAGATACAGCGTTCGACACTAAAACAATTGCAGCTAGCAGCGGCGTAGTGCGTTGTCGAAACCCGATTGAAGATGGAAGCCGAAATGCGAGAGAGTACATCATCTGCGATCTCGTATTACGGTCCGCATTTACTAGATACCGGAGGTATGCAATGGCGAATAATGTTGTGGACACAAAGAGAGCGCACCGCGAGCTGATCGTAAATGAGCACATCGAGGCTGAATCCATTCGGCATGACGTCACTGCCACCGTCAAGACTTTCAAACATCCTCGCTATGAAGTGCCGGCGCTCGGTGTTGCGCCGATGGTGCAGAAGCGGTCAATGGATTACTGGGAGCCGCCTTACTGCTTTCCCGGACTTCCACATAGAGAGAACCGCGCTCCATCACGCGGACGATGCAGTCATTGTGGAGTGTCGTTTGGAGGGAACGCAACGGGGGCGAGTGGGTCGGGATCGAGCCGCGCGGAAAGAAGATGGAGGTTCCTGCTGCATTGATTT
>DATBCB010000155.1:0-9403 GCA_036270675.1 Acidobacteriaceae bacterium
CGACATCAATGACGGCAACGACACCACGGACGCCTTCAACATGCAGCTTTATCCGAACACGTTCCTGTTTTCGATCAACAGCCAGGGAAATCGCTTTAACGGAGACTGCTGCGTTCTAGGCTTCCATACCTACTTCAACGATACGAGTGTCTCGCCGCAGCCACGCTGGATCACTGCCTTTGCCAGCTGGATCTCTCCGGGACTGTTCGGCGCGGGGTTCCAGGACATCACCGGACTCTCGCATGAAGTCAGCGAGGCTTACAACGATCCATTCATCAACACAGCGGTGCCGGTCTGGCAGTTCCCAGGCCTGCCTGCGACTGCCAAAGTTTGCCAGGGGAACCTGGAGACGGGAGATCCGATCGAAGTCCTGCCCGATGCTACGGTCGCGATTCCGCTGCGAGAGAGCGGGAAGATCTACACCTTCCATCCGCAGACGGAGGCATTGCTGCAGTGGTTCAGCCAGGGGCCAACTTCGAATGCGATCGATGGCGCGTGGAGTTATCCTGACGAAAATGCGCTTACGAAGTCGGCTGTACCTTGCCCGAAATAAGAGGTTGCAAGACGATTGACCAAGCCCTGGAGCGATCCGGGGCTTCTTTTTTTATGGCGATGCGCGAAATCAGCGGCGCTTGAAGCGGCGCAGGAGGCTGCCGGGGATGGGGACCTTCAGCAGCACGGTGAATGCGAGGTAGAGGCCGCAGTAGGGGATGAGGACGGCGATCGCGGTGAGGATGGCTTTGCGCGCTCCGGCGCCGTGCAGTGGCAGATGGCGATGCAGCAGGAAGCAGAGCACGGCGGCAGCGATGGCAGCGAGCCACAGGCGGAGGACGCGGCTGGCGGGGTAATCGACGAGGCCGATGCGCTGATGCATGGCGCGGCGGAGCAGTGAGTATTCGAGCCATGCCGCGAGCCCTGCGGAGAGGGTGAGGCCGGCGACCCCCCAGCGCGAGTCGATGCCGAGCAGGTGCGGCAGCGGTTTTGAGAAGAAATAGCCGAGACCGAGTGTGAGGACGACGCGGATGGCCGCGAAATTGAGCGGCGTGCGCGTATCGCGCAGCGCGTAGAAAGCCGATGAGTAGAGGCGGCCCGAGGTCCCGGCGAGCAGGCCGACGCCGGAGCCGGCGAGGGCGCTCCAGACGTAGGTCACGTCCTGCGCGTTGAAGTGGCCGGTGCGATAGATGGCAGCGACCACCACATCGCCGAGCACGACGAAGGCAACAGCGGAGGGGACGACGAACCAGGCTATCTGGCCGAGGCCGGCGGCGAGGCGTGCGCGCAGCTTGGCGGCAATCTGCTCGGCGGTGCCGAGGGCCGCGGACATGGCGGGTAGCTCCGCCGCGGAGACAGCCATGCCGAAGAGCGAGACGGGAAGCTGGTTGATGGTCTGCGCGTAGCTGAGCGCGGCAACCGCGCCGGTAGGCAGCAGGCTGGCGAGGACCTGATCCACGAAGGCGCTCAACTGCACGACCCCGCGGCTGATGAAGACCGGGAAGAAGTTGCGCACGATGGTGCGCACGTGCTCCGAGCGGAAGCTGGCCTTCCATTGCAGCGGACTGAGCAGCCGCAGCACGGTTGGGGTCTGGATGAGGAACTGCAGCGCGGAACCGATGACCGAGCCGATGGCGAGGGCGACGGCGAGGCGAGGCTCGGCCACCGAGGCGGCGGTGATGCCGTGAGTAAAGAGGCGGTGACCCTGCCAGACCAGAGTGGCGACCATGGCGACGTTCCACACCACGGGCGCGGTGTAGGAGAGGAAGAAGCGGCGGTGGCTATTGAGGATGCCGAGACACCAGGCGGAGAGCACGAGCAGCGCCGCGCCGGGAAACAGGATGCGGACCAGCTGGATGGCGAGCAGCCGTGTCTCGCCGTGGAAGCCGGGGACGATGATGTCGATAAGCAGCGGAGCGAGGAGCACGCCCGCGAGCACGAGCAAGGAAGCGACGAGCACCAGGATGGCGAAGATGGCGCCGGCGGTGCGGGTGGCTTCGTCGTGGCGCTCCTCTGCGTTCAGCCGCGCGTAGACGGGGATGAACGATGCGGAAAGAACGCCCTCGCCAAAGAGGTTCTGCAGCATGTTGGGGATGCGGAAAGCGGCCTTGAAAGCGTCGGCGGCCATGGAGTTGCCGAAGTAGTAGGCGAAGATGCGCTCGCGGATGAGGCCGATGATTTTCGAGAGCAGGATGCCGGTGGCAACGGCGAGCGCGGCGGCGCGGCCGTGGGGCTGCTTCGTTTTGGGGAGGTCTGGCAAGTCGGCTGGGAGGGCGGTTTCGGGCATGCGTGCTCGATTTAGCTTATCTGCCGCGGGTTAAGTGTGGGAGTGTGCAGGGAGGGGCGTGCGGCAACGGTGCGGTGGCGAAGAGCTTCTACATCGCTATGAACGGAGATGCGGAGAGGCTGACGCGCTTCTTTGCCGGCGGCGTCGACGACGAGGGGCGCACGTTCGACGAAATTCTTGGCTGGGACGATGCGCGGCTGGAGATGGTGCACGACTACATTCAGTGGATCTTTCCGCTGCCGGAGCGGAGCGGGGCAAATCCCTGGGCGCCGGTGCTCGATGCCCGGACGATCGCGGCGATTCGCAGCAGTGCGGAGATGCAGGGGCGGCTGCGTGCCGCATTTCTGCGGATGCTGGCCTTTTATGGATTTGTGCTGGAGGGCGCTGCCGTGGTGGAGGGTCCGCGATTTGCGGTTGCGTCGCGCAACTGGCTTCATGCGGGAAATCACAACCATCTGCGGCTGACGCGTATTTTGCGCTCGCTGCGGGTGCTGGGGCTGGAAGGCGAGGCCGCCGCGCTGTGGGAGGCTCTGCGCGGATTGTATGAGCGCGAGACGGCTGCCGGACGGCGGACGATCACGCAGGAGACGTTTGCCTTCTGGCGGCAGGCCGCTACTGGGACGCTCAGAGATTGAAGGATGCTTCGCGTCGGTACTCGCCCACCCTACGCTTTGCGTAGGATGGGGCACCCGGCACCCGGTCTTTGCGTTGCTCAGGATGACATCTGAGTGTGGAAACGAGCGCGTTCACGGCTCGAACATGTCGTTGAACTCTTTGTAGCTGATGAGGTGGTTGGCGTAACTGAAGGTGCCATGCAGCTGCATCTCCTCGGCGGCGCGGAGGAATGCGGTGAGGGCGACCCGTGAGAGCGCGCTGCCGACGCTGATGCGCCGCACTCCCATGGCGGAGAGATCGTCAAAGTCGAGCGCCAGGCTGGCGACCGGCATAAGGACATTGATGGGGCGATCGACCGAGCCGAGGAGCGTGGCGATGTCTTCCTTGGTCGCGAGGCCCGGTGCGTAGAGCACGTCGGCGCCGACCTCCTGAAAGGCCTGGAGGCGGCGGATGGTGTCCGCGAGATCGGGATTGCCGGCGATGAAGTTCTCCGCGCGGGCGGTCAGGACGAAGGGCGCAGGGAGAGCGCGGGCGGCCTCCGCTGCGGCGCGGACGCGCTCGACCGCATGATCGATGGAGTAGAGGGTGCCTTCGGGACGGGGTCTCACGTCTTCGATGGAGCCGCCGGCAAGACCGGTTGCGGCGGCGAGACGGATGGTTTCGGCGCAGGCCTCTGGAGTGTCGCCAAAGCCGTTTTCGAGATCGGCGCTGACCGGCAGGTCGGTTGCGGCAACAATCTGGGAGACGTGCGCGAGCATGGCGTCGCGGCCAACTGCACCGTCCTGCAAGCCGGCGGAGAAGGCATATCCGGCGGAGGTGGTGGCCAGAGCTTCAAATCCCAGGCGCGTCAGTAGCCGCGCGGTGCCGGTGTCCCACGGGTTGGGGATGATGAAGGCGCTTTCGCGCTGATGGAGTGCGCGAAAGCGTGAACCTTTCTCTTGTTGAGTAGACATGCTGGCGTGGTTCCTTTCTGCCGGTGCTTGTGTTGCCACTTTCTGTGCTGCCAGTGTCTGGGTATCGGGCGATTCTGCACAACCCGAGAGGTGCCGGCATGACAGACGATTGCCGCGAAATGACCGAAAGCAGCGAAAGTGCAGCCCGTGGAACTCTTCAGGCGATTTGTGCGGCGGGTTGGGTTTATAACCATGTGTCGGCACGGATCGGCATACAGGGGAGGCTGTGGATGGGGCTGGGGTTTGCAGTGGGGGCCGTGGTTCTGGGTTGTTCAGTCGCTGGAGTGGCGGGGATGGGGCAGTCGCAGCAACAACAGCAGCAGGCGTCCTCGCATCTGGGGCAGGTGGCGAAGCGGCATGGGGGCGAGGAGGCGAATCCGGCGAATGGCACGACCAACAATGTGCTTACCGTGGACCGCCCAGCGTCGCCGGGCGGCTTGCAGGTGCGGGGCGGGAATGGTGTGACGTTGCCCGATCCGCCGGAGACGGCGAAGCATCCGGTGACCGGGACGCTGCACGGCGACACCTTCACGGATGACTACCGCTGGCTGGAGCAGCAGCGCGATCCCGGGACGCGTTCCTGGATCGACGAGCAGAACGCATACACGGACAGCTATCTGCAGGAGGTGACGATCCGGCCGGAGATCAAGGCGGAGCTGACGAAGCTGGAGCGGGTGGAGACGTACTCGATGCCGATGAAGCGCGGCGGCTTGTACTTCTTCAAGAAGCGGCTGGCGGATGAGAACCAGGGCTCGATCTATATTCGACAAACCGCCGCGGGCGCTATTCGACAAACCGCCGCGGGCGCTCCGAGGCCCGGGGGTGACGGCGGGGATGAGCGGCTGGTGGATGCGACGAAGCTGAGCGCGGACCAGAACACTTCCATCGGGATCCTCGATGTGACGAATGATGGCTCGCTGCTCGCGTATGGGATTCGGCAGGGCGGCGCGGATGAGGAGGCAGTACACCTGATCGATGTGGCGACGCGGAAGGAACTGCCGGATCAGCTCACGAGCCAGCGCTACTTCGGCGTGGCGATCAGCCCGGACAAGAAAGGGCTGTACTACGCGGTATTTCAGCACTCGGGCACGCTGGTGTATTGGCATGCGTTTGGGACGGAGCAGTCCGCCGATAAAGTGATCTTCGGTAAGGAGTACAAGGGCGAGCCACTGGGCGAGCTGGACCTGATCGGCGTAGGGACCTCGGACAACGGCCGCTGGCTACTTCTGACCATCAGCCGCGGCGTCCCGGCGAAGCGCGAGGACATCCTGATGAAGGACCTGCGGCAGCCGGATGCGCCGGTGATTCCGCTGGTGTACGGGATCGACAACCGCTTCAGCCTGATCGACACGGGCACGGATACGTTTCTTGTAGAGACGGATATGGATGCACCCAAGCGGCGCATTCTGCGGGCTGATCCGAATACGTCACCGAAGGAGTGGCAGACGGTGGTGCCGGAGGCAAAGGACGCGATTGAAGCCTCGACGGTGTTGGGCGGCAAGCTGTTTATCGAGCGGCTGGAGGATGTGAAGAACGAGATTTCGATTTACTCGCTCGACGGCAAGCCGGAGGGCAGGATGAAGCTGCCGGGCATTGGCGGCGCGACGGTGCCGTATGGGCGCCCACTGGAAGAAGAAGGCTTTTATAGTTTTGAGTCATTCAACGTGCCGCCGACGATGTATCGCTATCAAGCGGATGCAGCGGCGACCAGCATCTTCGCGCAGCCGAAGGTACCGTTCCATCCCGAACGCTACGAGGTGCGGCAGGTTTTCTTCAACTCGAAGGATGGCACGCGCGTGCCGATGTTCATCGCGGGCAAGAAGGGACTGCCGCAGAATGGCAAAACGCCGCTGCTGCTGACCGGTTATGGCGGCTTTCTTGTCAGCATGACACCGAACTGGGCACCGTTGTATGCCTGGTGGCTGGAGCAGGGCGGATGGTTTGCGATGCCGAACCTGCGCGGCGGCGGCGAATATGGCGAAGACTGGCACAAGGCCGGCATGTTCGAGAAGAAGCAAAATGTCTTCGACGATTTCTTTGCTGCGACGCGTTATCTGATCGACCAGAAGTACACGGACCCGGCACACCTGGCGATCTGGGGACGATCGAATGGCGGCCTGCTGATGGGTGCGGCGATGACGCAGCATCCGGAATTGTATGGCGCAATCGTGTGCGGATATCCGCTGCTGGATATGCTGCGCTACCAGAACTTCGAATTCGGGCGGCTGTGGACGACGGAGTATGGATCTGCGGACAATGCGGCGGATTACAAGTACATCCGCGCCTACTCGCCGTATCAGAATGTGAAGCAGGGAACGAAGTATCCGGCGATCATGTTTTTTTCCGGCGATAACGACACCCGGGTCGATCCGCTGCACGCGCGCAAGATGACCGCCGAGGTGCAGGCGGCGACCGGCGGTGACCGGCCGATCCTGCTGCACTACAGCACGAAGGGCGGGCACAGCTCAGGTGTTTCTGTGACGCAGAAGATCCAGGATGAGACGGATATTCTGTCGTTTTTGTGGAATGAGACGGATACGCGGTAACGAGACAACTACAGACAACTGCAGACGAAAGCAGACAACGGCAGAAGTTCGCGAATCTCTTCTGAAGTTCTCTGCATTTATCTGGTGTTGTCTGCAGTGGTCTCCTGAAGGGCTTCCAGCAGGCGGCCGGCGCTGTGTTCGATGTCGAAGTTCTGTGCGAAACATTGACGGGCGTTTTGGCGCATCGCGATGCGATCCGCTTCCGTGACCTGCTGCCAGCGGGTCAACAGGCTGATGGTCCCTTCGAGCGTGTCCGGAGCGACAAGGCCGGCATTGGCTGCTTCGATCTCGCGCCAGATGTTGACCTCGCGTGAGATGAGGACGGGCACGCCGCAGGCGAGTGACTCCGCGACGGCGATGCCGAAGTTCTCCTGATGCGAGGGGAGGACGAAGACCTCAGCGGCGGCGAGCGCACTCCATTTCATCGAGTCGCGGAGCATGCCGGTCCAGACGATGCGGCCGGCGACGCCCAACGTATTCGCGCGCGCCTGGAGCGTCTGCTGCCAGCCGAAGCTGTCCGGACCGGCGAGGACCAGACGCCACGCGGGATCGCTCGCCAGGGTGGCAGCGTAGGCGTCAAGCAGCAGATCGCAGCCCTTCTTCGGATGCAGGCGGCCCATGAAGAGCAGTAGGCGCTTTCCGCGGAGGTTTGGATTCTGATCGAGAAAGGTGGAGGCTTCAACGCCAGCAGGAGGCGGCGTTGTGCCGAGGCCAGTGATCACGGGATGTGCGCGATAGAGCGCGAAGGAGTGTGGTGCGAGCAGCTTCTCCTGCTCGCAGGTGAAGAGGACGGCGCGCGCATCACGCAGGACGCGGTAGTCTGCCCAGGGCCAGTAGAGCCACTTTTTTACGTGCTTCAGCGGAAAGGTGCGTTTGAACCACGGGTCGAGCATCCCATGAGGAAACACGTAATAAGGGGTGGTAGTGCCGCGCAGCGCGCGCCAGGTGCCGAAGCTGTGATATTGCCAGAGACCGTTAATGATGACGGCGTCATAGTGAGCGCGGTGTTGACGCAGCCAGGGCACGAATGCGGGAGAATAGGAATACTTGTTGCGGGCGGGGCCGAGCGCGTGTACGTGCAATGGGAAGCTGGATACTTCGGGGTCGGCGGGATCATCGAGCGAGACGACTTCGACGGAGTGACCATGGCGCTGATGAACAACGGAGAGGCTGCGCACGGCTTCTGCGGGTCCGCCACCAGCGGCGCGGATGGAGGCGATGACGTGAAGGAGTCTCATGAAAGGAGGGGAAGATCGCGGGCCCGGGCGGAGTCGTTGGATGGATTGTACCTGCGTGGAAGTGTGACGGTGTGCGAGTCCGGAATGAATCGGAAATGACGCAATGGCATCACGCAATGGCATCATGGATAGGAAACTGGATGGCCTCGCGCGGAGCGGGCGGCCCGCTGGTCGAGAGGAAAGTTGAGGTGAAACCCACGTGACGGAACCAATATCGGATGCCCTGGTATTTTTTGGCGCGACCGGCGATCTGGCCTACAAGCAGATTTTCCCTTCGCTGCAGCGCCTGGCGAAGCACGACAAGCTGAAGGGCCCGGTGATCGGCGTTGCCAAGTCGGGATGGACGCTGGATGACCTGAAAAAGCGCGCGCGCGAAAGTGTGGAGACCCATGGCGGGCTGGATCCCCAGGGTTTCGACAAGCTGCTGGCGCGGCTGCGCTACGTGGATGGCGACTACTCCGACATTGCCACATTCCGGCAAGTACGCCAGGAGTTGGGACCAGCGCGACATCCGATTCACTATCTGGCGATTCCGCCCAGCCTCTTTGGAGAGGTTCTGGAGCAGTTGAAGCAGTCAGGATGCGCGGACGGCGCCCGGGTGGTGATCGAGAAGCCCTTTGGGCATGACCTCGATTCGGCCATCGCGCTGAATCAGATCGTGCACAACGTCTTCGACGAGAAGGACGTATTCCGCATCGATCATTACCTGGGCAAGAATGCGGTTCAGAACCTAATTTTCTTTCGCTTCAACAACTCCTTCCTCGAACCGATCTGGAACCGCCACTACGTGGAGAGCGTGCAGATCACGATGGCGGAGAGCTTCGGTGTGCAAGGCCGCGGCGCCTTCTATGACGAGACGGGTGCGATCCGCGATGTCTTGCAGAACCACCTGATGCAACTGTTGAGCAACGTTGCGATGGAGCCGCCCATCGGCGCCGGCGCCGAATCATTGCGCGACGAGCGCACGAAGGTGCTGAGAGGGGTCCAGTGCCTGGTGCCCAGCGAGGTTGTGCGCGGCCAGTTTGACGGCTACCTGCAAGAACCGGGAGTGAAGCCGAACTCGCAGGTGGAGACATATGTCGCGCTGAAGGTGTGTATCAACAGCTGGCGATGGAAGGATGTGCCTTTCTACATCCGGACGGGCAAGTCGCTGCCGGTAACAGCCACGGAAGTTGTGGCGCGGCTGCGGCGGCATCCTGACATCTTCTCCAGAGATCCATTGCCGCCAAATTACGTGCGGTTCCGCGTGAGCCCCGATATGACGATCGGTCTAGGCGCGCACGTGCGCCTTCCGGGTGAGATTTCCCGCGGCACTCCGGTCGAAATGATCGCGACGCAGCACGCCAGTCCGGAAGACATACTGCCGTATGAGGAGCTGCTGGCGGATGCGATCGCCGGCAACCAGGCGCGCTTTGCCCGCGTGGATTATGTCGAAGAAGCGTGGCGCATCCTGGACCCGCTGCTAAAGAACTTGCCTCCAGTACAGACGTACAAGCCGGGCACGTGGGGACCGCCGGCTGCGGAGAAGCTGGCCGAAGCCGATGGCGGTTGGCTGAACCCTGCAAACTGAGCGGAATGAGCTAGACAGCACGGCCGGCTGCCGCGCCGGATGCCCAGGCCCATTGGAAATTGTAACCACCGAGGTGTCCTGTTACATCGACGGCCTCGCCGATGAAGTAGAGGCCGGGCACGCGGCGACTCTCCATGGTCTGCGCGGAGAGCTCGGCGGTGGAGATTCCGCCGGCCGTTACTTCGGCCTTGGCATAGCCTTCC
>DATBCB010000156.1:0-1614 GCA_036270675.1 Acidobacteriaceae bacterium
CGGCGTACATTCGATGGCCCCAGCAGGCGGTTCATTCGGCGGAGGGGGCGGGCCATCCGGCGCAGGCGGTGGGCACGTGGGCGGTGGGCCATCCGGCGGAGCCGCCAGCTCCGGCGGCCACCACTAGCATCCAGTTCTGCATCGGAACCCTCACTTGCCGATGCAGAAGCTGGAAAAAATCCGGTTTAGAATATCGTCCGCTGTCGTAGCTCCGGTGAGCTGATCAAGCTGCTGCAGCGCTGCATACAAATCTAGCAGCAGCATTTCGTGCGGCACCCGCTCGGCCAGCGCGACGCGCGCCCGCCTCAGTGCCTGTATGCATCCCGCAAGCGCCTCATAATGGCGCAGGCTGGTCAGCATGCCGCCCTCCGCATGGTTTCCGGCGCTGCTTCCAGACCCGCGTAGCCGCTCCAGAAGTTGCGCGCGCAACTCCGCCACACCCTCTCCGGTTAGCGCTGAAACCTGCGCCAGGTCGTCCACTATGGCCGCCAGGCGCTCCGGTCGCACGAGATCGATCTTGTTCAACACCAACACCGGCGATCGCCCTTCCAGTGACGCGAGCAATCGCGCATCTTCCTCCGGCAGCCGCAATACGCCCTCGCTATCGATCGCTGCGGTCGCATCCAGGAGCAGCAGCACCAGGTCTGCGTCTGCCATCGCACTCTCAGTCCGCGCAATCCCGTGCGACTCGGCCTCGTCCTTGGCCTCGCGCAGCCCCGCCGTGTCCACCAGCTCCACCGGAATGCCGCCGAGCGCGATGCGCTCCGTCACCAGATCACGGGTTGTGCCAGGCATCGCCGTCACAATGGCGCGCTCGCGCTCCACCAGGCGATTGAACAGCGATGACTTGCCGGCATTCGGCCGGCCAACGATCGCCAGGGTCAGGCCGTTGTGCACCAGCCGCCCCTCGCGAAAGCTCGCTGCGATGGGCGCGAGTGCCGTATCGATCGCATCCAGCAGCCGCCGAATCTCCGCGTCCGGCGTCACGTCGACGTCGTCTTCCGCAAAGTCGATGCCCGCTTCGAGCAGGGTCACCAGCGCAATCAGTTGCTCCTTCACCGGAGCTACCCGCCGGCTCAGCGCACCTCCAAGCTGTTCTGCAGCCACGCGCACCTGATACAGCGTCTCGGCCGCAATCAGATCGCGTACCGCCTCGGCCTGCGTCAGGTCAATGCGCCCATGCAGAAAGGCGCGTTCGGTAAACTCGCCCGGCCGCGCCAGCCGCCCCCCCGCTTCAAGCGCTCGCCGCACCAGCAGGTCCAGGATTACGGGCGAGCCATGCGCGGCAACCTCCAGTACATCCTCGCCGGTATACGAGTTCGGCGCGGCAAACCAGGTCACCACGCCTTCATCCAGCCGGGCGCCCGCGTCCACGATGGCACAGTAACGCGCTCGCCCCGGCAAAAGCGGAGATCGTAACTCCAGATGTGGCGATAATAGCCGCTGCGCATCCCGGCCGGAGAGCCGCACAATGCCGATGCCGCCGCGCCCGGGCGGCGTCGCTATCGCTACAATCGTGTCTTCAGTAAATTTTGTGGCGGCAATGCTCTCGGTCATACTCTTCACGACCAACGACCGCTGCAGACAGCGCCTCAGTGCCGTCTCTGGGTGGGA
>DATBCB010000157.1:0-4211 GCA_036270675.1 Acidobacteriaceae bacterium
GGCACCCACTCTGCATTCGTCTGCCCAAGCTGCGAAGCAGGCCACATCGGCTTCACCTCTGGCGTGAAATTGAAGGTGAGCGTCGTGGGCCGGATGCTATCCAGGCTGAAGATGACCATTGCGCCCGTGCTAGATTTTTGCGGGTCCTGCGGCCCACATTGTGTTGCGAAGAAGGTCTCACGCAGCGTGAACGCGATGTGCGAATACGTGATCGTCGTATGGTCGGGCTCCACGTCGATCTCTGCCGCGTGCGCCGTCAGGTCGATCGGTACGTCATAGCCCTCCACCTGCGCCTGGATCTGCATGTGGCTCAGAATCTTTACCGGAAACAGCCAAGCTTCAAACTGGCCGTCCTGCTGCCCCATAAATGCTCCGCACTCGCCCGCGACGGTAAAGGGCTTTTCCGGCTCAACGTGGCGCCGAATGTGCAATGCGTCCTCTGTCGGCGCAAAGTTTTCAAGCGGCACCAACCAGCTCTGCGCATGCGCCGCTCCACACATTGCAATCAGGAACAGCAGAGTTTGTCCTACACTGGAAGCTATTCGACGCAACAACCTATTTCCATCTCGAGCCACCTCTTGCATGCAAGGTCCTCTGTCCTGCCTCACGCAGCTTACTCTGCTGTTTGCCGTTCTGTTTCAGTTTATTCCTGCGTCCGCGCAGGTCCGCACGCCGGAACAGCAGGCCGCCGCCAACATGGAGCAGGCGCGCGCAGGCGGCCCGCTCGCTCTGCGCGCCTTTCTTGTCGGCATGCCGAAAGGTGGTGACCTGCACAACCATCTTGTCGGCGCTGTCTACGCGGAAACCTGGCTGCGCGATGCCGCTGCTGACCACGTCTGCATCGATCCGCAAACGTTAAGCTTCGCCCATCGCGGCACAGCGCTTGCCACTGAACCCTGTGCCGCCGGCAACGTTGCAGCATCCACACTGCAGCAGAATCAGCCGCTCTATGACAAGCTCGTAGACTCATTCTCCATGCGTTCGTTCGTGCCCGTGACGGGTGAGAGTGGACACGACCACTTCTTTTCCGCCTTCGATCGCTTCCTCGGGCTGGCGGAGAGCCACAAACCGGAATGGGTGGACGAAATCGCCGAACGCGCCGCCGCGCAGAACGAGGAGTACTTGGAGCTGATGGATACGCCGGATGCGGCCTTCGCCGTCATCGCGCAGTCAAAGCCCGTCCCACCCGGTACCGGCTACGCCGCCTGGCGACAGCAACTCCTCGAGGCTGGCCTCGGCCAGCAGGCGCTCGCGATTCGTCAGCAGATGGATCGCTTCGAGCAGGCCCGCCGCCAGCAGGAGCGATGCGATACCGCGCAGCCTGCACTCGCCTGCACCGTCGAGGTGCGCTACCTCTACCAGGTGCTGCACGATATGCCGCCGTCCGCCGTCTTCGCTCAGATCGTCCTCGGCTTTGAGGTCGCAGCGGCCGACCTCGCCTCTCCGCATCCACACTATGTCGGTCTCAACCTTGTCCAGCCAGAGGACGCCCAGTACTCCATGGCCGACTACGCGCTGCATATGCACATGATTGCTGCGCTGCGCCAGTTCTATCCGCGCGTACCCGTCACGTTACATGCGGGTGAGATCGCGCCCGGCCTGGTACCGCCGGAGGACCTGCGCTTCCACATCCACCAGGCGGTTGAAATCGCCGGCGCCCAACGAATCGGCCATGGCGTAGACGTCATGTATGAAGATCAGCCGTATGAGCTGCTGAAGACCATGGCCGATCGCCACGTCATGGTAGAGGTCAACCTCACCAGCAACGACATCATCCTCGGCATGAAGGGCCAGGATCATCCCCTGCCGTTGTATCGCAAATACGGCGTGCCGGTCGCACTCTCCACTGACGATGAGGGCGTCTCGCGCATCGACCTAACGCACGAGTATGTAGTCGCCGCCGAGACCTTCGGCCTCACTTATTCCGACCTCAAAGAGATGGCGCGCAACTCCATCGAGTACAGCTTTCTGCCCGGCCCGAGCCTGTGGAGCAACCATGACTATCGGCATCCGCAACCCATCTGTGCAGCCAGCATGGGCAGCAGCGGCGGCGGGCCCGACCCCGCGTGTGGCGCTCTGCTGGATGCCAGCCCGAAGGCGCGACAGCAATTGCAGCTCGAGCAGCGCTTCCGCCGCTTCGAGAGTGCGCAACAGCCTGATTTCCACTGATAAACTGACTATTCGCCATTCCCGCGCAAGAAAGAGTTCCGTTGCCAGCAGCAAAGAAGACCCAGGTCACCTATGCCGACGCCGGCGTCGACATCGCTCGCGGCGACCAGGCCAAGCAGCGCATCAAGACACTCGCGCAGCAGACCTTCACCCGCAGTGTGCTCGGCGGCATCGGAGGCTTCGGTGCACTCTTCGCACCGAACCTGAAGCGGTACAAAAGCCCGGTCCTCGTCTCCAGCGCGGATGGCGTCGGTACCAAGCTGAAGATCGCCTTCCAACTCGGGATCCACGATACCGTAGGCCAGGATCTGGTCAATCACTGCGTCAACGACATCGCGGTCCAAGGTGCTGAGCCGCTCTTCTTCCTCGACTATCTCGCCACCGGGCGCCTGGAAAACAAAGTCATCGAGAAGGTCGTCAGCGGGCTGGCGAAGGCGTGCAAGGAAAATGGCTGTGCGCTCATCGGCGGCGAAACCGCCCAGATGCCCGGCTTTTACGCGGACGGCGAATACGACCTGGCCGGCTTCATAGTTGGTATCGTAGACCGCGATAAGGTCATCACCGGGAAAAGTATCTGTCCTGGTGACGTGATTATCGGCCTGCCGTCCACGGGCCTGCACACCAACGGCTACTCGCTCGCCCGCAAGCTCATCTTCGAGACCGCCGGCCACAAGCCCGGCGATCGCGTGCCCGCGCTCAAGGAAAAAGCCGGCGTGGCACTGATGAAGATCCACCGCAGCTACCTGCCGGTCATCCGTCAGCTCACGCGCGCAGGCGTTGTCGCGGGCATGGCGCACATCACCGGCGGCGGCATTACGGAGAACCTTCCACGCATCCTGCCCAAGACCGTCTCGGCGGAAATCGACACCGCAAGCTGGCCCATGCCGCCGCTCTTCGCCTACCTGCAGCAGCTCGGCAATGTGCCGCAGGACGAGATGCTGCGCACCTTCAACATGGGTATCGGGCTCATCGCGGTCATTCCGCAGGCGAAGTGGAAACGCGCGCAGGCGCTGCTCGGCCGACTCGGCGAGCCCTTTCATGTCATCGGTCAGGCGGTAAAGGGTGACCGCAGCGTTCGCTATACCCTTTTCACAAGTACTGTGCTTTCATCGGCATCTGAGAAGAGCAGCCCTTCTTAAGGGAAAAGCTGCGTCGATTGTTATGACAACCCCTACACCTTTTGTGAAAACGGTCTATCGCGGATGAGCACGCAACATCGTCTCGGCGTCCTGCTCTCCGGCCGCGGATCGAATTTTGTCGCCATCGCGGACAGCGTCGCTGCCGGTCGCATTCCAAATGCAGAAATCGCTGTCGTCATCTCGAACAAAGCGGACGCCCCCGGCCTCGCCGCCGCGCGGGAACGCGGCCTCACCGCACTCGCCATCGAAGCGAACGGGCGGCAACGCGCCGAGCACGATGCCGCCATCATCGCCGCTTTGCGCGAGCATCATGTTGATCTTATCTGTCTCGCCGGCTACATGCGGCTGCTCTCGCCCGACTTCATCCAGGCCTTCCCGCAGCGCATCCTCAACATTCATCCCTCGCTGCTGCCTGCATTTCCCGGGCTCGAAGCGCAGCATCAGGCCTTTGAATACGGAGTCAACGTGGCGGGCTGCACCGTGCATTTCGTTGACGAGCAGCTCGATCATGGCGTCATCGTGCTGCAGCGCACCGTGGCCGTTCACGAAGCAGACGATGCGCACGCCCTCAGCGCGCGCATTCTCGCGGAAGAACACATCGCATACACCGAAGCCATCGGCCGCGTACTCTCGGGAGACTATGTCATCCAAGGCCGCCGTTACGTGCGCAAGCCTTAGTTAAGGATTCAGTTCGTCGTAGTGCACACCCGTCAGCGTCTCAGATATATCCCACAGCCGCTTGCCTGCTGCTGCATCCAGCGCATGCGGCTTCGGCTTCACCTCGACCGGCGTTCCTTTCACTTCGGCGATGCCGTCCGGTCCGTAGTACCCGCCGCCATGCGCCTCTGGCGAAGTCGCAGCGTAGAGCAGCGGCCACGAGCCTCGGTCATCTGACTGCGCAAC
>DATBCB010000158.1:0-8456 GCA_036270675.1 Acidobacteriaceae bacterium
CGGGTTCCTGTGCCACGAAAGTGCAAGCCTCGGCGCACAAAGAGGGTGCGTGAGGTGAAATGTGTGACGAAAGTGACAGAATTGAATGGAGTTTTTCCAAAATGGAACAGAAATGCAAAAGGCCGCCAGAAGGCGGCCCTGTATCAGGTAACTCGAAGTAGTTTTGAAATTGCTATTGCTGCCAGCCACCGCCGAGAGCGTTGTAGAGCTGCACCAGTGAGAGCATCTCCGATTCGCGCGCGGATGCAAGGGTGAGCTCGCCCTGGAAGAGACTTGCCTGGTTGGTCAGCACTTCGAGGTAGGCGGAGTAGCCGCCCTGGTAGCGCATATTGGAGAGATCGACTGCAGCGCGCGATGCAGTGACAAAGCGCTCCTGCTCGTCGCGGAATTCGCGGAATTTCTGGTAAGCCACAAGAGCGTTCGAAACGTCCTGGAAGGCCTGCGCGATGGTTTTCTTGTAGGTGAGGACGGCTTCCCGCTGCTGAGCCTCGGTGAGACGGACATTGTTACGTATGCGGCCTGCAGTGAAGATGGGAACTGTTCCTGATGCGCCGTAGGTATAGGCAAAGGTTGAGCCCTGGAAGAGGGTGTTCAACGCATTGCTGCCCGTGCCGACTTGGCCGGTGAGCGAGATCGCCGGGAAGTATTGGGCCTTGGCGACGCCGATCTCCGCATTTGCGGAGATGAGCGTCTCTTCTGCCTGGCGGATGTCGGGGCGACGCTCAATCAACGAGGACCGAAGTCCGGCGGGAACGACGGGCATGCGCGGCTGCTGATCGATGGGCAGACCCCGCGCGATGGGTCCCGGGTTCTGGCCCAACAGCGTCTGCAGCGCGTTCTCCTCCTGCGTGATTTGCCGCTGGGTATCCGGGATATTAGCGGCGGCCGCGCTGACCAGTTCCTCCGCCTGGCGTACGTCGAGCAGGCTGACATTGCCGCCTGCCTCGAGCGTCTGAGTGAGCTTCAGCGACTCCTGGCGAGAGGCGAGTGTGCGCTGTGAGATCTCCAACTGCAGGTCGAGCGTGCGCAACTGAAAGTATCCTTGAGCGACGTCGAGGATGAGTGTGTCCATGACCTCGCGCTGCGACCACTGGCTGGCCAGCAGTTGTGCGCGCGCCGCCTTGGTAGCGTTGCGGTACTGGCCCCAGAAATCAAGATTCCAGGAGGCTGAGGTGGACAGCTGGCCAAGGTGCGAGACGAAGGAACCCAGGCCACCGAACTGTGCGGAGGGGAAGCGCTGGGCCGTGTAGCCGGCGCCACCGCTGAGCTGTGGAAACTCGTTCGAGCGGGTAACGCCGAGCTGCGCCTGCGACTCCAGGACACGTTCCGCGGCGATGCGGACATCGTAGTTCTGCTTGAGTGCAGTGCGGATCAAATCCTGCAATTGCGGATCGCCAAAGATCTCCCACCACTTCTCATCGCCAAGCGAGAGCGCAGTGGAAGCCGTGCTGTTCGCCTGGCCAGGAAGCGCCGCGCCGTTCTGGTCGTGCGGCGTCTCGCTGGTCTGCGTGTTGCCATTCGCCTCTGCACTACGGTAGACGGTGGGCGTGTCGATGGTAGGCCGCTTATATTTCGGCCCAACGGTGCAGCCCGTCAACAGGACGGCTGCCACGCCGAGCGCTGTAACTATGTGGCGCGATCTCACAGGACACCTCCGGTATGCACTGCCTCCCGCGACTCCTTACGTGCCGCCCTGCTGCCAAAGCGGTGCGAGAGGCGCTCGACGACGGCAAACGTCACCGGAACGATGAAGATGGCAATGAGAGTGGAAGCCAGCATGCCGCCGATCACCACAGTGCCAAGCACCTGACGGGAGATGCCGCCCGCGCCACTGGCCCTCCAGAGCGGGACGCAACCAAGGATGAAGGCGAAGGCGGTCATCAAGATCGGTCGCAGGCGTAGCTGGGCTCCAGCCAGTGCCGCATCATAGATACTCTTGCCTGCCATGTACTCTTCGCGCGCGAACTCGACGATGAGGATGGCGTTCTTCGCGGACAGACCGATGAGCATGACCAAGCCGATCTGCGCGTAGACGTTGTTTTCGAGGCCGCGCATGGACAGCGCGAGAAAGCCGCCAAAGACAGCGATGGGTGTGCTGAGCAGAACGCTGAAGGGCAACGACCAGCTCTCGTACTGTGCGGCCAGGATGAGGAAGACGAAGAGCAGGGAGACCCCGAAGATGGTATTCGACGAGACGCCCTGAGCCGCCTTCTGCTCCTGGAAGGACATGCCCTGGTAATCCAGCGCCATCTCCCTGGGCATGGTTTCTTTGAACACCTCCTCAAAAGCCTGTGTCGCCTGGCCGGAGCTGTAGCCCGGTGCGGCGTTCGCGATCAGCTGCGCCGCTTCATACTCGTTGTAGCGCATGGTGAACTCCGGGCCGGTGATGCGATGGATCGAGGTCAATGCGCTGAGCGGGATTGAGGCGCCTGAGGCATTCTGCACATAGAACCGGTTGATGTTCTCGAGGTTGGTGCGGGAGGTGCCCTCGGCCTCGACATATGTCTGCCACTGGCGACCGAAGCGGTTGAAATAGTTCACCAGGAAGCCGCCCATGAAGGTCTGTAGCGTCTCGTAGACATCGCCCAGATTAACGCCGTTCTGTGTTGCCTTGACGCGGTCGACATCTACGTAGAGCTGCGGAACGTCTGGCAGGTACGTGCTGATAACGCCAGCGATCTCCGGTCGCTTGCGCAGCGCTGCCATGAATTTGTTGACATTGTCAGTGAGGAACTGCTGGTCACCACCAGAGCGGTCTTCCAGCACCGCGGAGACGCCGCCCGAGGTACCGACGCCAGGAATCGCAGGCGGCGGGAACGAAAAGGCGATGCCTTGCTTAATGCCGCCCAGACCCTTGGCGATGTTTTGCTGAATGGCCTTGTACTGCTGGTCCTTGCTCTTGCGCTTATCCCAGTCCTTGAGGGTGACGAAGTAGAAGGCGTTATAGGTGCTCTGGGTAAAGCTGAGCAGGCTGAAGCCGTTGACGCTGACAATGCTCTCAACGCCGGGCGTCTTCAGAATGACGTCTTCGACGCTCTTCGAGGCTTCGATCGTGCGCTGCAGGGATGCTGCGTTGGGCAGCACCATGCCGACATAGAGATATCCCTGATCCTCATCGGGCAGGAAAGAGTTGGGGATGCCGCGGGCGATCCACACCGCGGCGGCGGAGACAAGCACGAGGAAGACGAGCGCAAACCCGGACTTGCGGATGAGGAAGCCGGATGTGCGGACATACCCCTCTCTGGTACGGCCAAAGGACCGGTTGAACCATTTAAAGAAGAAACCCAAGGGGCCACGGGCGGGCTTTTTCGGCTTGAGCAACAGGGCGCACAGCGCGGGGCTGAGCGTCAGCGCGTTAAAGGCGGAGAAGAGCACCGAGATGGCGATGGTGATGGCGAACTGCTGATAGAGGCGTCCCGTGATGCCCGGCACGGCAGCAGTCGGGATGAAGACGGCCGCCAGGATGAGTGCGATGGCGACGACCGGGCTGGAGACCTGTTCCATCGCCGCAATCGAGGCTTCCTTGGGCGACATGCCCTCCTCGATGTGATGTTCCACCGCTTCGACCACCACGATGGCGTCATCGACCACCAGTCCGATGGCCAGCACCAGCCCCAGCAGGGAGAGCGTGTTGATGGAGAAGCCGAGCGCGGGGAAGATGACGAATGTGCCGATGAGCGAGACCGGCACGGCCAGCAGGGGGATAAGAGTGGCTCGCCAGCCCTGCAGGAAGATGTAGACGACCAGGATGACCAGTCCCAGGGCGATGCCAAGCGTGATGACGATCTCATGCAGGCCCTGGGTGACTGCCTTGGTGGTATCGAGGGGAACGGCTGATTCGACATCCGAAGGATATCTTGCCTGCAACTGGGCGAGCTTCTTGTACACCGCAGCAGCTGCTGCTACAGCGTTTGAGCCGGGCAGCTGGTAGATGGCCATGCCGGCTGAGACTTGATCCTCGCGGCCAGGGACGCCGTAACGGGTGGCGAGGTTATATGTCTGCGCGCCCAGCTCGACACGCGCAACATCCCTGAGGCGCAGCACGGAACCATTCGGATTGGCGCGAATCACGATGTCGCCAAACTGTTCCGCAGTAACGAGACGCCCTTGCGAGAGCACCGTGTAGGTGTATTCCTGGCCGCCAGGAACCGGTTCGGCGCCGATCTGTCCCGCGGGGTTCACATTGTTCTGCACCTGCATCGCAGACACAACCTGGGGAACCGTGACCCCGTAGGTGGCGAGCTTATTCGGGTCGACCCAGACGCGCATGGCGTATTGGCCGCCGAACACCTGTACGCGCGCGACGCCGGGCACACGGGTCAACTCATCCGCCATGTTTATGTAGGCGTAGTTGGTAAGGAAGTTGAAGTCGTGTGTGCCGTGGGGCGAGTAGAGCATGACGAACATCAATGGCGAGGCCAGAGACTTGATGACCGTCACGCCAGCGGTGTTCACCTGCGAGGGCAGCTGCGGTGTGGCCTGGCTGACGCGCAGCTGGGTGAGGACCTGGTCAATGTCCGGATTGGTGGCGATGTCGAAGTCCACGGTGAGCGACATGGCGCCGTTGTTCGCGTTCGTGGAGTACATGTAGTTCATGTGATCCACGCCCGTGACCTGCTGCTCGATCGGCGTAGCTACGGATTCTTCGAGCGTCTTGGCATCGGCACCGGGGTAGGTGGCCTGCACCAGTACCTCGGGGGGGACGATATTAGGAAACTGCGACGTCGGCAGGCTGAGCATCGCCACGACGCCGACGATGACCATGATGATCGAGATCACCATGGCCACAATGGGCCGGTTGATGAAGAACTTGGACATGCCTATCTGCTCCCGCTTGGTTTGTCCTGGCTGTCTGGATTTCCCGGACTATCCGCACTGTTTTGTGCCAACGAGGTGTCAGGCTTAGGGTGGACCGCCATACCGTCTGCCATCTTGCCGACACCTTCTACGACAACGCGATCGCCTGGCTGAACCCCGCTGGTGATCAGCCACTCCCGACCGACCTGCGGACCCACCTCCACGGCATGTATATGGACTTTGTCCTGGTTATCGACAACCGCCACCTGGTAGGAGCCCTGGAGCTGAGTGACCGCACGCTGCGGCACGAGAAGCGCGTTTCGATGGATATCGGTCTGCGCGCGGACCTTACCGTACTGCCCGGGACGCAGGAGGTTTTGCGGATTGGCGAAGGCCGCCGCCACGCGGATGGTTCCAGTGGAGGTATTTACCTGTCGATCGACGAAGACGAAGGAGCCGTTGCTGGGGTAGACGGAGCCGTTAGCCAGCGTGAGTTGGATCGGCACCCGGTTGGAGCTGTGCAGCAGATCCGCAGCGCCGCGGTCTCTCGCTTTCTTTGAAAGTGCAAGATACTCCTGCTCGCTGATGGCGAAGTAGACCTTGATGGGCTGGACCTGCGAGACGGTCGTGAGGATAGTCGACTGCGTGACCAGGCTGCCGACCTGGGTGGTCGCGATACCCGCGATGCCATCGAGCAGCGAGTATACCTTGGTCCAGCCCAGGTAAAGTTTCTGGGTCTCGACCGCTGCTTCCTGCGCCTTCACGTTGGCTTGATCCGCTGCCTCTGTCTGCAGATCATTATCCAGTTGGGAGCGGGCGATGGCATGCGCTTCGGAGAGCGGAGTGTCGCGCTTCGTGTTGATCTGCGCCAGCTGCAAATTCGCTCTTGCCTGCGCCAACTGTCCCTGGGCCTGGTCGAGCGCTGCCTGGAAGGGCCGGGGATCAATCTCGTAAAGGATCTGCCCCTTGCTCACCTGGGAGCCTTCTTTATAGTCCTGGCGGATCAGATAGCCGGTGACCTGGGGCTGTATCTGGGCGTTCGTATAGCCATCGAGGTTCGCGACCCATTCGCCATAGACCGGCACGTCCTTCTGCTCCACGGTGGCGGTGGTCACATCTGGAGGCGGATACTGGGGCGGACCTCCGCCTTTGGCGGCGCTGCTGCAGCCCGCAACCAGCGCGAGGCCAGCCAGCAGAAGCAGAACCGCCGCGGAGGCACAGCCGGCGTGGTCGACATGGGGTGTGCGATCGTTACCGTCTGGCCGGAGAATGGCGGACCGAAGCGAGGTTTGTGCAGGAGGAATCATGGTGCCTTCTCGGAAATGCGTCGTGAGACGCGCAGTCATTTCGTAACGCCCGGAGTGCACAAGGCACTGGGCAGATGGGGGCGTGCTAGCGGAGTAGATGAGGGCGCCAGGGGCGGGGACTCACCAGAATCACATTTTTTCATAAAAACGGCACTCTGTGCCATAATTTGCATGCAGTGCAGAAAACGCTTCGTATAACCGGCGGCGAACAAGGGACGAAATCTCAAGATTCCGCGTCGCTTCGCGAACGGAAACATGAGTTCGTGCTTCGGGAGATCGAACGAGCCGCGTGGGAGCTGTTCGGCACGGTGGGTTTCGATCGGGCCACGGTGGAAGAAATCAGCCGCAACGCGGGGGTTTCGCGGCGTACGTTTTTCCGCTATTACCGCACCAAGGAGCAACTGCTCTCCTTCAGCGTGGAGCACTTCGGCGAGCGGGTAGCGCAGCGATTTGCCGCCGCGCCCAAGAGCCGCAAGCCGCTGGCGGCGCTCGAAGATGCGGTCCTCTCTGAGTTGAAAGAGGGGATGAAGGACCTGCGGCAGCCCAAGGAGATGTTGGGGCTGATGTTTGAGGAACCCAACCTGCGGGGACGCTTTCTGTGCGCCCTGAGCCGCTGGGTGCCTGCCCTGAGCAAAGAATTGGCGAAGCGAAAGGCCTACCGCGGCGATGCAGCCCGCTGCGACCTGGTCGCGGCGCTCTATTGCACCGCGTTTGACCAGGCCCATTTGCGCTGGTATCGCGATGGCAACCTGGACCTGCCCACACACATAAAGCGGGCTTTCCGCCAGCTTCGCGAGACCAACGGCCCCGATTGCTCGCGATAGGCTGCGTCGTTTGCTCGTCCGGCTGGCCATGGTCCTCCCTCTCATCCGCAAATCCGGCAGGACCGGATTGACGCTCTAATGAGTAGTCGAACGAGAGCGCGCTAAAACGACATGGCGGATGGAACTTCTCACAAATAAATGCAGGTCTAACCGCGCGCCGCAGTGAAGGCCTGACCGAGATCCGCGGTGAGGTCGTCGATTGCCTCGATACCTACGGAAATCCGTACCAGATCGCGCGGGATCTGCTTCTGCGAGCGCAGATGCTCCGGAATGCTGGCGTGCGACATGTAATTGGGCAGACTGATGGTCGAGTTCACGCCGCCAAAGCTGACGGTGATGGTGTGCAGTTTGCAGCCTTCGACGACGCGGCGCGACAGCTCCGGATCGCCAGTGCGAAAACTGAGTACAGAGCCGGGACCGCTGGCCTGCTTCTTATGGATTGCGGCGGCCTCCGGCGGTGCAAGAGCGGGGAAGTAGACGTCCGTGACGTTCGGATGTTGCTGCAGGTAGTGCGCGACGGCCGTCGCATTCGACTGCTGCTGGTTTTGCCGCAGAGCCAGCGTCTTCAGCCCGCGCAATACCAGGAAGCTGTCGAAAGGCGCGAGACCTCCGCCCTCGCCGTTCTGTACGAGATACAGATCGTCGGCGAGCGCTGGATCCTTCACGATGACGGCGCCTGCCATCACATCGCTGTGGCCGCACAGAAATTTTGTGGCTGAGTGGATCACGATGTCGCAGCCCAACTCGAGCGGTCGCTGTAGATAGGGCGACATGGTGCTGTTGTCCACGCAGACGCGCGCGCCATGCTGGTGAGCCAGTGTTGCGACGCGCTCCAGATCAAGGATCTGGAGCAGCGGATTGGTAGGCGACTCGAGATAGACCAGCTTCACCGCCGGGGTGAAGGCGGCCTCCAGCGCGACTTCGTCGGCGAAATCGACGTATTGGACGGTGATGCCGCGGTTGGCAAGGATGCGTGAAAAGAGGCGATAGGTGCCGCCATAAAGATCGTCGCAAGCCAGAATCTGCTCGCCTGGCTTCAGCAGACGCGTGACCGCTGTGATGGCGGCTAGTCCGGTGGAAAAGCAGAATGCCCGTGTCCCGGACTCAAGCAGCGCGAGCTGAGTTTCCAGCACGGCGCGTGTGGGATTGCCACTGCGGGTGTAATCGAAATCGCCGAAAGATGTTGCCGAGTCCTGGCGGAAGGTTGCCGTCTGGTAGATCGGCGTGTTGGCAGGCCGGCAGCGGTCGCCCGGTGCGGGATCGAAGTTCAGCAGCAGAGTTTCAAATTTCATGGGTCACCTCCGGCGAGGTGACGGAATCGATAGGGGGTCGCAAGGCAATCTCCAGTGCGCGAGTCAGGGCTTGATCAAGTAGAAGGGGCACAATGACATGTCCCTAGCCGGTGTGTTCACGCGTGGAGCGGTCGGTTCAGAACCCAGGCGCAAACTGCACACCGGCTAGGGTGCGCATGGCCATAGGCATTCGTCCGCCGGAGGGGAAGATCATTGCTTGAGGCTAAGGGAATGCC
>DATBCB010000159.1:0-3804 GCA_036270675.1 Acidobacteriaceae bacterium
TCGACCCCGAAGTGCTGGAGGATATCGACGAGGCCGCGATACGGCGGCAACGGCAAGAGCACGATGCCGATGAAGGCTGAACGAACACGGCACGATGACACGGCGCGATGAACGGGCATGAACGATAGACCGTCGGCGACGCCCGCAACGGGCAAGAAGACACTGTGGGCGTGGGCGATCGGTACCTTCTTCGGCGTCGGGCTGCTCAAGCCCGGCCCGGGAACGTGGGGCTCCGTCGCGGCGGTGCTGCTTTGGAGCCTGACGACGATGCTGCCCGCTCACCACGCGGCTGCTGCGGGTGTAGGCGCCGTAGTCAGCATCGCGCCGTTGCTTTTCGGCATCATTCTGGCAACCGGCATCGGCATTCCTGCCGCGACGATCGTCGCCCGAGAGAGCGGCCGCGAAGACCCCGGCCACGTCGTCATCGACGAAGTTGCCGGGCAGTGGCTCACGCTCGCTGTCTGCCGACCAGACTGGCCCCATGCCCTGCTTGCGCTCGCGCTCTTTCGCCTCTTCGACATCACCAAGCCCTGGCCCATCCGCAAACTCGAAGCACTGCCCGGCGGCTGGGGCATCATGCTGGACGACCTGGCGGCCGGCCTTTTCGGGCTGATCGTCCTGCTCGTCATCCAGCACTGGTGGTGATTGGAAAGGGATCATGGGCAAAAACAGACGATCCCGTTCCCGATCCCTGACCCCTAACCCCTGATCCCTAACTTCGCGTCTAAACTAAGCGAAGTCATACACTGGGGCGCGACATGATCCGTATCGCCAAATCCGACCATGCCAATTCGAGCACGCCGCGCATTGACTCCATCACACCGGACGCAGTGCTGCCCGGCGGCGAAGTTGAGCTTGCGGGCAGCGCGCTCGGCCCGGTAGCGGAGCGCCGTCCACTGGCCGTGCTTGATGGCTCGCTCGCGCCTGTTCTGCTGAGCCGGCCCACGCGCATGAGCATCCGGGTGCCGGAGTCAGCAGAAGCCGGCCGCCTGGAAGTGCGCCAGAACGGCGCCACCAGCAACACAGTCACAATCAAAATTGGCAAGCTGCTGGCAGAGAATGTGAACCCCGTCGCCAGCCCGGTAGTCGATGTCGAAGGCAACGTCTACACCACACTCTCCGGCCAGCGTGGCGAGAAGATGCCGGTGTCGGTCTACCGGATATCGCCTGAGGGCGACATGGATGCCTTTGCCACCGACATTGTGAATCCCACAGGACTCGCGCTCGATGCGGACGGCGTGCTGTATGTCTCCTCGCGGCATGAGGGCACGATTCACCGCATTACGCGGGAGGGTGCAAGCTCCATCTTCGTAGAAAGCATGGGTGTCGCTACCGGACTCGCCTTCGACCCGGAGGGCAATCTCTACTGCGGCGATCGCAGCGGCACCATCTTCAAGATCGCGCGCGATCGGCAAATCTTCGTCTTCGCCACGCTGGAACCCAGTCTCGCCGCATACCATCTTGCCTTCGGGCTCGACGGCACGCTGTTCGTCTCCGGCCCGACTACGTCGAGCAACGATGCGGTGTACGCCATCGACGGTGACGGCAACGCGCGCGTCTACTATCGTGGCCTCGGCCGGCCGCAGGGCATGGCGGTGGACATCGCCGGCTCGCTCTACATCGCGGCATCGCATCGCGGACGGCGTGGCGTGCTGCGCCTGCCCATCGATCGCGCCCCTGAGGACGAGCCCGAGATCGTCATCAGCGGCAACGGCATTGTGGGCCTCGCGTTCAGCCCATCGAGCAGCGCCATCGTGGCCACCCATACCGCCATTTATGATGTGGCGTTGGGGGTGGAGGGCCTGCGATTCCTCTAACAGATCCGCACGCACGCCGCATCCCACGCATATCCGCACACTTCGTACAGTTGTATTTCGGAAGGTGACCCACCCACATGCTCGCAGAAACCATCGCCGTCGGCTCGGAGATGCTGACGCCCTTTCGCCAGGACACCAACTCCCTGTTCGTCACCGAGCGCCTCAACGAGATTGGCGTGAAAGTCGCCTTCAAAACCACAGTCGGCGATCGCATGGAGCATCTCGTCAGCGCAGTGCGCACCGCCGCGCAGCGCGTGGATATCGTCGTCATCATGGGGGGACTCGGGCCCACCCAGGATGACCTGACGCGGCAGGCAGTGGCAGAGGCGATGGGGATTCACATCCGGCGCAATGCGGATATCGTTGCGGAGCTCTACAAGCGATTCGCCGCGCGCCGCATGAGCATGACGGAAAACAACGCGCAGCAGGCGGATGTGCTCGAAGGCGCGCACGTGGTTCCCAACGCCAACGGCACCGCGCCGGCGCAGTGGCTGGATACCGTCTTCGGAGGCCATCGCAAGATCCTGATGCTGTTGCCCGGACCGCCGCTGGAACTGAAGCCTATCTTCGAGAATGAGTGCATGCCGCGTCTGCGCGAGGCGCTGCCGCAGCGCTTCATCGCCATGCGCACCTTGAAGGCCGCGATGATAGGCGAGTCTGCATGCGATGCGCGCATCGCGCCCATCTATAAGCACTACCCGGACATCGAGACCACCATTCTCGCGAACGGCGGCGACATCCAGCTCAACCTGATCTGCGAGAAGCCCGCGCTGGAGATCGCGCAGGCGCGTGTGGATGAGCTCGCTGGCCGCATTGAAGAAGAGCTGGACGACCTCATCTACTCGACCCAGGGCGAATCGCTGGAAGAGATTGTGCTGCTCTATCTAGGCATGAAGGGGGCAACCCTCGCCGTGGCCGAGAGCTGCACCGGCGGTCTGGTGGCCGAGCGCATCACCCGCGTCCCGGGCAGCTCGCGCGCCTTTCTGGGCGGCGCAGTGGTGTATTCGAATGAGCTGAAAACCACGTTTGCCGGAGTGGATGCGAGTCTGATCGCGCAGCATGGCGCCGTGAGCAGCCAGGTCACGAAGGCGATGGCCGAAGGCATTCGCAAGAAGACGGGCGCCACTACCGGCCTCGCCGTCACCGGCATTGCCGGTCCCGGAGGCGGCACGGAGGAGAAGCCGGTGGGCCTGGTCTATATCGCTGTCGCGCATGGCAAGGAGATCGAAGTGGTGGAGAAGAACTTTGCCGCCTTTTCTACACAGAGCACGCGGGAGCGCGTCCGCATGCTGAGTGCGCAGGCCGGGCTCGACCTGGTGCGGCGCCGGTTGATGTGAGGCAGGAATCGGAAGGCGGGGATCTGGATCAAGTCGGCGAGATGGGGCAGGTCTCCTTGTCAGCCGGTTTGGGATGAGAACGGGATGCCGCCCGAAGACCGCTCTCTATAATCGAAAAACCGTGCCCCTCTTCCGCCGCAAGCCAAAGCTCAAGCAGGAACACAAGATCATGCAGCAGGCCGAGCAGGCCGCCGGCGCCCTGCTGCCTGAATACCATCGCGCCACCCCGGAGTGTCCCCATCCCGAGCGCTGGAGCATGTACGACTCCATGACGGCCGAGTACGAGGTACTCGAATTCCTGCGCACGCTGGTGACCACGCTCAAGCCTGATCTCGTCGTCGAGACCGGCTCCTTTCTCGGGGCTAGCACGTTGTGGATCGCCGAGGGCATGGAGCGCAACGGCTTCGGCCGCGTCGTGAGTTGCGAATACGATCCTGTGGTTTTCGCCAAAGCGCAGGACAGGATCGCCGCGTCACCCCTGCGCAGCCGCATCGAGCTGCGCAACGAGTCATCGCTCGAGATGGATGTTCACGGCACTATCGACCTGCTGTTTTCCGACAGCGACATGCCGGTCCGCGAGCAGGAGGTGACACGCTTCCTGCCGCAGATGAACCCCCACGGACTCATTCTGATGCACGATGCCAGCTCGC
>DATBCB010000160.1:0-8498 GCA_036270675.1 Acidobacteriaceae bacterium
GCAGCCTCCCATCGCGCCGCGCTGGCTGCTGCTCTGGCTCTTTGCGCTGATTGCCGATCTTAGCCATCTCCTGCTCGACTACACCAACAACTACGGCATCCGTCCCTTCGCGCCGTGGAACCCGCGCTGGTACTCCTGGGACATCGTCTTCATCTTCGAGCCAGTCATGTTCATCATGCTGCTTACCGCACTCGTGGCTCCAGCGATGCTCGGTCTGGTAGATCGCGAGATCTCCAAGCGCCGCAATGTCTTTCGGGGACGCGGCTGGGCTATCGCCGCGCTCATCGGCGTGGCCGCCCTCTGCACACTGCGCAGCACCGAGCACACGCTTGCCATTCATTTATTGCAGCAGACCTCCTTGGACCGGCCGGTGCTGCGCGTCGCTGCCGAGCCTTATCCCATCAACCCCTTCCATTGGCAGGGCATCGTGGAGACGGACAACGCCTATCACTTCGCTGACGTGCGCACGCGCACCAGTGGTGCCGATCACAATGTCGATATCGATGAGACCACTGGCGCGATCTTTAAACCGCCGGTCACTCCGGCCGTTGCCGCGGCCAAGCGCTCCTGGCTAGGCCGCGTCTATCTCGACTGGTCGCAGTTCCCCTTGGTCGAGGACATCGGTCCCGGCAGTCCGCCTGACATGCCGCAGGATGCCAGCGAGCATCTGGAACAGGTGAACTTCCACGACATGCGCTTCGGCTACACCGACTGGTTCGGCACCCACGAGCGCCGCAAGCCGCTCTCCGGCTCTGTCTTTGTCGCGCCCAACGGCCAGATTGAGGCCATGTACATGGACGGCCGGCCCCAGGATTGACGAGCCCAGGATTGACGAAAGGTCGCGGCCGGGTTCCGCCGCGATATCGTCCCATTCGCGATAAGATAGAGTGTTCCCTGCGAATCCCCGGCTGTGCGTTCGCAGGAACGGATCGAGGTTCCTGTTATGTCCGCGTTCGTCCTTATCCTGGCGGCTCTTGCCAGCCGCATCGCTGCCCTCTCCGGCTGGTTCAACTTCACCGCCGTTGGCGGCTCGCTGCTCTACTTCGGCGCGCGCCGTCCCTTGCGCCAGGCAGCCTGGGCCATCGTGCCGTTCATGGCTATGGACGTCTATCTCACCACGCGCGTTTACCGCATGGCCTTCCACGCGCAGGACTACGTCATCACCTGGCTCTGGTACGCCGCGGTGCTGGTGCTGGGCTCACTGCTCCTGAAGCAGCGGACTAACGTGGCGCGCGTCGTCTCGGGGTCGCTGCTCGCCTCCACTTCGTTTTTCGCGGTCAGCAATTACGCGGTCTGGGTCGGTTCCGGCATGTATCCGCACACACTGGGCGGCCTCATCGCCTGCTACGGGTCAGCAATTCCCTTCTACCGCAACGACCTCGTATCGACCCTGTTGGTCACGGGCGTGGCCTTTGGCGTCGAAGCGCTGGTGCGCCGCTCGCGCCACGCGAACGTCGCCAGCCACGGCCAGGTTGCCGCCTAACCGAGATTCACGCAGCAGACACGGAGAAAATCAGAAGGGCGCGGCCATCGGCCGCGCCCGTTCCCTTTTGTAGACATCGCTGGCCCCGGGGAGCATTGCTCATCCGGCCTTGCTGCTCCGGTCAGGATGATGCGTGGATTGAGCGACTATGATTTGCGTATGGCCGAGCTGGTTCAGCTGGGGGGAATGTGTGCGGACTCGCGGGGTCGTGCGCGTCCGTCGCGGACGGTCTTCTGGCTGCAGGTGGTTACGCTCGGGTGGATGCTGGTGGAGTGCGGCGTCTCCATCTATGCGGCGAAGGCGGCGCATAGTGCGGCGCTGCTGGCCTTCGGTTCCGATAGCTTTGTGGAGCTGCTGTCTGCCTCGGTGGTGCTGGCGCAATGTCTTCCGCGTGTTTCGATCCCAGAGCGGCGAGCGAACCGGCTGGCGGGCGGTCTGCTCTTCCTGCTGGCGGTGATTGTTGCGGCGACGGCGATCGCCGCTCTGGCGCTGCGGGTGAAGGCGGAGACGAGCGGGATTGGAGTCGCGATCACGGCGGCGGCAATGATTGCGATGCCTGTACTGGCCTGGCTGAAACGGCGAGAAGCGCGGCGGACGAATCATCGGGCACTGGCAGCGGATGCGGTGCAGTCGGCGACCTGCGCGTATCTGGCGCTGGTGACGCTCGTGGGCCTGGCGGTGAACGCGATCTTTCACATTGTGTGGATGGATTCTGTTGCTGCGCTGGTGGCGGTGCCGATCCTGATCCAGGAAGGGCGCGCGGCGTGGCGGGGACAAAGCTGCGCCTGCTGCTAGGACGTGAGATGGCAGAGCGGGCGATTGTCGATTTTCACCCGGATGAGCACGGCGACTGGGTTGCCGACCTGGAGTGTGGGCACGGACAGCATGTGCGGCATCGGCCGCCATGGGAGTTGCGCCCCTGGGTGGTGACCGAGGAAGGCCGGCGGGCACATCTGGGACAAATGCTGCGGTGCTTGCGCTGCGACGAGGAGCAAGAACTTTCATTTCGGTTTGGCGTTTCACAAAACTCTGCATAAGCATCTGTTGACCCTTTACACCTGCAGGGAAAATGCTCTAATGGTTCGCACTGTCCCCTAGATATCCCAAACTAGATATCCCCAAAACCTGAACCGGCGTGGAACGGACGCGGAGGCAAGCTATGGGTCTGGCAGCGTGGTTGAATCTGAAGGGCACGGACGTTGGGGCCTTCGTGGTCGCGGCCCTGCTTGGATATCTGGCGGCATTCCTGATGCCGCCCGGTTGGTGGGCTGTCTATATATCCATTCTGGTTTCCTATCACCTTTTCCTTGCGTGGCTGGTACTGACTGCGGACCACGAATCCGGAATTTCGCTGCCGATTGTTTCGACTATCGCAACTCATCTTGCCTGCATGGTCGTGGTGCTCGCGCTCGGGTTGGGAAGCCATAGGACGTCGCCCTTCGGCTTATTCCGATATGGAATCGCCGGGCTGGCGATCTTCGAACGCGCCTGGCTCTTCAGCGGGAAAGGTACTTCGGCCAGTGTGCAGATTGCCGACGAGCTCGTCCCGAGCACCAGCCCAATCCTTACCGCGACGGCGGAGGATTACCGGGATTGGCAGCTCTACCTGGCGCAGCGGAAAGCAGGTTCGCGCAAGATGGGAAGCTCGTTGAAGGCAGAGTACGAACAGTGGCTGTTGACGCGGGCAAAGAACCGTCCGTCAGATGACGGCATGCGGGAGAGGTGAAGGATGGCGCTGGATGTGCGCGGGGCGACGACGCTGCTGCAGGTCTACGATATGCCGGCTTCGGTGCGGTTTTATCGCGATGTGCTGGGATTCGAGATGGTAAGCCATTCCCCGCATCGTGGCGGCGATCCGGATCGCTTCCATTGGTGCTGGCTTCGGCTGGGCGGCGCCGAGCTGATGTTGAACACCGCGTACGAGTCCGACGAGGAGCGGCCGGTGCATGCCGATGAGACGCGGATGGCGGCGCACGGGGACACGGGGCTGTTCTTCGGGTGTCCCGATGTCGATGCGGCCTACGAAGAGTTGCGCGCGAAGGACGTGAATGTGAGCAAGCCGCACGTGGCGCCGTATGGGATGAAGCAGATGTCGCTGCGCGATCCGGATGGATATGGACTGTGCTTCCAGTGGGAGGCAAAGGCTGAGGCGAAGCACTGAGCCGACACTCTCCTGCTACAGTTAGGAACATTTCCTTCCTTGGATAACTCATGAAGCTAGCTACCCCTACGGACGTGCTCCCATTTCTATCCCAGATCCGGTGAGAGCGGCGGACTAAAACACCTCGAGATATTGAAACGGTCTCATGCGATGAGTCTTCCAGAAATACGCCAGGATGATGATGCTGGCGACGGCTGCCCAGGCGCACCATACCGATGTGAAGGCATAACTTTTGACCCCCATCACGATCAGCAGGATGATGACGTTGGCAAAGCCGAAGATCACCATGTCCTTGATCTTCGAAAAGAGCAGCGAGCCGCAGGTGGCAATGACATAGAGGATGGCAACGGCAGTGTTGTTGGTGGCGGGATTGAGATAGACGATGCTGTTGCCGCGGACGAACACCCGAGTTGGGTACGCGGTGAGAGCCCAGAGGATGTAGAGCGCGGTCCCAGTGCCGAGGAGGAGAAACGGGCGCATGCGCCTGCGCGACTGTTTGTCCGGCTCGAAGAGCAGCACGCTGAGCGGCAGGAGGAAGGGCAGAAGACCCTGCGCGTAAAGCATGAAGGCCGCGCCCATGTTGTGCGTGACCTTCGGCGAGAGGATGCCATCGAGACCGAGCCAGACAAAGCCTTCGATGAACTGGTGCACGGCGAAGAGCGTAGGGAGCGTGGCGAAGAGAAGTTCGCGGCGGTGCTTGACGCGCGTGAGGGTGATGACGCCGACTGTGGCCAGCACTCCGCTGCCTACGAAGTTCGCTGTTGCGGAAAAGCACATGGGCGCTTCTTCCCGTAGCTCTACTGATCCAGCGCGATGATACATGCCCTGAGTCGTATTTCGATCTCCGCGTCTGTCCGCATCGCAAGCCGGAGCGGTTGCGACAGGTCGTGATCGGGGCCCTCTATCATGTTGTTGCGAGGAGTGTTGATTGGCGAAATATCTGATCACGGGAGTGGCGGGGTTTATCGGTTCGGCGCTGGCGGAGGCTTTGCTGGAGCGCGGCGAGGATGTGCGCGGCGTGGACAATTTCGTCACCGGAAAGCGCACGAATATCGAGCCGTTTCTGTCCCAGATGGACTTCCGCGAGTCCGATCTGTGCGATGCGACGGCGATGCGGGCGGCGTGCGAGGACGTGGAGATCATTTTCCATGAGGGCGCGCTGCCTTCTGTGCCACGTTCGGTGAAGGAGCCGGCGCCGAGCCACGATGCGAACATCAATGGCACCTTTACCTTGCTCGAAGCGGCGCGCGCGGCGGGGGTGCGGCGGATTATCTATGCGGCTTCATCCTCGGCGTATGGAAATCAGCCGGGAATGCCGCGGCGCGAGTCAATGACGCCGGCACCGATTGCGCCCTACGCGGTGCAGAAGCTGACAGGCGAGCTCTACATGAAGAGCTACTGGCAGGTGTATGGGATGGAGACGGCGTGCCTGCGGTACTTCAACATCTTCGGGCCGCGGCAGGCTCCGGATTCGCCATACAGCGGGGTGATGGCGAAGTTCATTTTGCAGATGATGCGTGGAGAGCGCCCGACGATCTTTGGAACGGGCGAGCAGGGGCGCGACTTTACGTACATTGCAAATGCGGTGTCGGCGAATCTGCTGGCGGCTGCTGCGCCGAAGGAGAAGATCGGCGGCAGAACGTTCAACGTGGCGTGCGGCGGGCGGCACACGCTGAACGAGACGTATCGGATTCTGGCCGAGTTGCTCGAGTTTCCGCATCCGCCGGAGTATGGGCCGCCACGGCTGGGCGACATTACGGATTCGGAGGCGGACATCTCGGCGGCGCGCAAGGCGTTTGGCTATGAGCCGGTGGTGGGGTTTGAAGAGGGGCTGAGGCGGACCGTGGATTGGTATCGGGAAAGCTTTGGCGCGCAAGTGGGAGTGAGCGTCCCCGTTTAGTAACGTGACTGTTCCGGTGACAGGTCTAATTCCTTTCTTTTGCCGCGGATAATCGACGAAGAACTCTCTGGTGCGGGGTCATGCGCCGGAGGGAAGGGGCCGATTTCGTCCGGGACCATGCAAGAGAAAGGGCTCAGACAAGACAGAGAGACCAGGCTGCGCCGTCGGGCGAGTGCGCCTCGACAGGCCGTGCTTTCCTGCGTGGATCTGTTCCTTTTGTTTCTGTTGCTGGCGAATGCCGAGGCGCCAGCGCTGGCGCAGAACGGCGGGACGACGGCGCTGAACGTTCCGTGGGCACCGCTCGCACCGACAACTCTGACCACGGCGGCGACGGGCCCGGCAGGTGGACGCGTACTGAGCGTGGCGGTCGATCCGTCGGATGCAAGCGGCAACACCGTATATATCGGCACAACTGGTGGAGTCTTTAAGTCGACGAATGCTGCGGCGTCGAGCGGCGTGGCGTTTGTGCCGGCAACGGACCTGGTGCCGGCAGTGGATGTGGCTCATGTGCACCTGAACATGGTGGACGTGGGCGCGGTGAGCGTGCAGCCGGGCCATACGGGCGTGGTGTTGGCGGGGACCGGCGATCCGACAGGCGAGCCGGACTCGTTGTATGGAACCGGGATCCTGCGCTCGGCCGATGGCGGCAATTCGTGGACGTCGATCACCGGATCGCGCGATCCGGGGACCGGCCTCGAACAGAACAGCTTCTTCGGCGAGGCGTTTACGGGCTTTGCGTGGAGCACGGCCACGCCGAACCTGGTGGTAGCAGCAATGACTACCGCGCCCGGGGCTTATGCAGTGAATGCCGGATATACGGGTGTGGGCGACGACAGCGCGACGGGCCTGTTTTACTCTCAGGACGCGGGACAGACCTGGCTGTTAGCCACCATCGCGGACGGCCCGGGGCAGACGCTGCAGTCGCCGATACTCGAGAAGACGGGCGTGGTGGCGCAGGCGGTGGTGTGGAACCCGATGCGCGGCATCTTCGTCGCGGCCCTGCGCAATCATGGCTTCTACTCGTCGCCGGACGGAGTGACGTGGAAGCGGATGGCGAACCAGCCCGGAGGCACGGCGCTGAGCGGGATTTCGTGCCGGTTTCCGGGATCGCCGAACTGCCCGATCTACAGCGCAGCGCTGGCCGTGCAGCCGGGCAGCGGGGATATGTTCGCGCTGGCGGCGGACCAGAACAATAAGGACATCGGGCTGTGGGAGGACGTGTGCGGCGCGTCGAACGGCGCTTGTTCGACACAGGCGCCGGTATTCGGCAAGCAGATCGGGATCGCAAATGCGCTCGAGACGGGCACGGGCGTGATTGCCGGCGCGAGCCACACACTCTGGTTGGCGGCGATTCCTTCAGCAAACGACACGCTGCTGTTTGCGGGAACGCAGGACGTGTTTCGCTGCAGCCTGACGGCGGGTTGTGCGTGGCGAAATGCTACGAACGTGAACTCGTGCGCGACAACGACTCAGGTGGGACCGAATCAGCATGGCGTGGCTTGGGTGGCGAATACCGCGACACTGTTTTTCGCGAACGATCGCGGGCTGTGGCGTACGCGGGATGCGATAGACCAACAGCAGGCGCCCTGCTCGGCCAATGATGCAACGCACTTCGACAACCTGAATGCAACGCTGGGCTCGCTGGCGGAGGTGACCTCGCTGGCACAGGACCCCGAGGATGCGAATCAGTTGCTCGCTGGCACCGGGGCCGCGGGAACGGCGGGCGGCAGCGATGGTGCGTGGCAGTTGCTGCTGAACGGGCCGGGAGCATTCACCGCCGCGGGTTGGGGCACGAATGCGGGCACGTGGTTTGCGACTTCGGGAGCGGGAGTTTCGATCAGCAGCTGCGCCTCCGGAGCGACTGGGGCGTCGTGCAGGCCGGCGGATTTCGGCAGCGCGCCGGTGATCGGGAACGCACAGGTGAGTGGCGATGGATCGACGCTGATGACACCGGCGGTGTGGGCGCTGGATCCGGAAGATCCTAAGCGCATGCTGGTGGCGACCTGCCGCCTGTGGCGCGGCGCGGCGGACGGAACGAACTGGAACCCGGCCAATGCGCTGAGCCGGATGCTGGATGGCACAACGCGCCGGCCTGCCAGTCGGGCAACACGCAGGTGCGCGCGCTGGCGGCGAGCGGAGCCATCTCGGGCCGTGGCGATCAGGCCGAGCGGATCTATATCGGGCTGGCGGGCACGGGCGATGGAGCGGTTACGCACCCCGGTCATGTGTGGACAGCACTGGTGACGCCCTCGTCGGTTGCGGGATCGACAACGTGGAGCGATGTGACGGGCAGTCCAGTGCCCAACGATCCGACGGATGTGCAGACCTTCAATCGCGCTCAAATGGGGATTTCGGCGATTGCGGTCGATACCACAGACACGACGGGCAAGACGGTGTACGTGGGAATCGCCGGGTTTGGCGGCCAGGGATTTGCGCCGCTCGCGTGGCCGAATGTTCCGGTGCTCTATGGCAGCACGGATGCGGGGAGCACCTGGCAGAACCTGACCAACAACCTGCCGAACGCACCAGTGAATGCAGTGCTGGTGGACCCGGCAGACCCGGCAATTGTCTATGTGGGAACCGACGTCGGCGCCTATGTAACTACGTCGATTACCCAATGCGCGATTGTGACCCAGGACTGCTGGAGTGCTTACGGGGCAGGGCTGCCTGCGGTTCGGGTGACGACGCTGAGCGCAGTCGACAGCAAATGGGGAGACGTGGCTGCGGGCGGGGACAAAAGGACGCGGGGTGTGGCAGGCGGAACTGGCGAGCACGGCGCTGAAGGCGACGACGGCTGCGGGGACGATGACACCGGCCACGCTGGTCTTCGCTGCGCAGGCCGTGGCCACGACCAGTGGCGCTGAGAGCCTGACGATCCAGAACACGGGCGGAGTCACGCTGAGCCTGGGCGCGCCGACTGTGAACAGCACCGACTTTGTGGTGACTAACCAATG
>DATBCB010000161.1:0-10206 GCA_036270675.1 Acidobacteriaceae bacterium
AACCGTCAATCGGAATTGGCTCGATGCCAAAGCACGATTGGAAACTCAGGGCGAGAATTACGTCTCCTGTCCATAGGTGTTGATAGAACTTCTTCGTCGGCTTGAAAAACCGGAACCCGCATACTTTTCCGCTGACTTGAAATCGTTCATTTTTCAATCAAATAACGCAGCGAGCACCTTCCTCACTTTCCCGGGCGAGTTTGTTCTGCAAACCGTGTTAGACACGCACAGTGCCGAATCCCGATTCCACGGCGGGGATTTTTCGCAGTGGGTAAAGATAGTGCTTTCGGCTCAATCGAGAGATGCTATCGGTTTTGCAGAAGTAGAGCTCGACTCCTCTCTCATCTCATATGGATTGGATTTCGGCAAAATCACAGATCAGCATGAAAATGGGCGGCTCGCATTCGCTAAAGCAATGGGATCCTGGCGTACAGAATCGGTTCTGCCAACCCGTGAAGAACACGCGTTGGATTGCCTTCGTAGCCAAGGAATTGTGCGTTGCGACGGGGATATCGAAGCTGTTGCCGATGCGGCGCATCACTACAAAATTTGGCTTGCAGGCCAAGACAAAACTTACGATTACGCAGCTGAACAGCACAGGGGAGACTGGGTCGACTCACAACTACTTTATTACCTTGCTGATCCAAAAATGCATATCCTGACGAACGATCGGGCCCTCAAAGCGAGATGCGCGGCGAGTAAGCAGGCAGAAAGAATCATCATTCTGTAATTCGACAGTCCGCACTGCGGACGTTCGGTCCACTTCGCGTCCGCGTCCGGAATAAGAAAGCCGCATTACCATTGGTCTGCCGCAAACCAAAATCCTGCCATTTCCATATGTCCAATTTGCTACGCTTGAAATAAGGATTGATCTAAAGGAAACATGTCAGCCGCGCGCCGCGCGGCTGTTTTGCTTTCTCTAACTTAATTATTCAGACGAATTTAGCGATAAGCCATTTGGAATGACGAATTTCATCCACGGGAGGCTGTCTAAATATTTGCAGCTAATACAGTTACAAACAACGCTCCCGGAGCGGGAGGGGGAGGGGCCGGGTAGTCAGCGAACCAGAACGCCGGTCCGCGGAAAGCTGAATGCGCCAGCGCGATCGTCGATCACGTTCACCTGGCATGTGTATTGCCCTGGCTTCAGGTCCTTTAGCGGCACATCGAACTGGAACGCCATCGTGTTGCGCGCCGGATCGGTCAGCTTGGTCGCCTCCACCAGCGGCGTCTCAAAGACCTTTGTCGATCCAGATAGAAACTCGATCGAGGTCAGCAGTCGCGGCGACTGCGCCTTCGCATCCGCCGTTTTGCTGTTCGGCTGATACACCTCATACAGCAGGTAAAGATGGCCATCCTGGCGGAAGACATGGGCCACATTCGGTATCCATAGCTGCCCGTCCTGAATGAGCGGATTCGCCTGCTTGCTCTTCGGCGCAGGCTGCCGCTGATTCGCCAGCAATACGGAAGACAGCTTCAACGGCGCCTTGCTCAGGTCCGGAACATTGAGGTCAGTCTCGAACGAGCCCATGTGCCCGGTCTCGTTCTCGCGCACCACAAACTTCAGGTGGTACTTGCCTGGCGGCAGCGTGAAGCTCGTCGTGTACTGCACATTCTTCCGGGATACCTGCTGCTGCTGGTCGATCGCCAGCTTCACCGTCTGCCGTACCTCGCCCTCGGGGCGGCCGGCCATGTCCTTCACCTCGCCGATGATGTCGATCGTTGCCTTGTCCCGGTCGCCGCCCTTCACGAACGGGATCTGCGAGCCGGGCACGATCAGCGACACCGGAATGTAATAGCGGTCTGGAGCCAGTTCAAAGTAGTACGCCGCCATGTACACCGGCACATCGGTCGCCGGCAGATCGCTCGCCAGTTGCTCGGTCAACTGGCGTTCGCGGTCTTCATGGTTCGAGTGCTGATAGTCTGCCGGCGCGTAGTACCCCGGCCGGTACTCCAGCTTTACATCTGGCCGAATCAGCTTGATCTGCAATTTTCGATAGCGCCCGTCACGCGCCGTGTTGGTCGAGCGGAAGCCGATCACGTAATACTCGGCCGTGTCGTTCTCCATCGCCTGAAAGGCCGGAGCGAAGTCGTTCGAGTCGCCGTAGAACTTGCCGCCGGTATCTGCGGCAAGCGTAGACAACACCTCCTGCGTGTTGAAATTCGCATCGAGGTTGTTCTGGAAGGCCTGACCGTTGTACGCGCTCGCGCCGCGAATCGATCCCGTCGATGCATCGCCCAGCGGCGAGATGGCCTGCAGGCCACGCATGTCCGCGCTGTAGATCGAAAGGTTCGCCCGCACAGCGGCATTCGTGGCCGAGCGCAGCGACGCTTGGTTCTCGATGCCGTCGCGCTGAATGCCGCCCGAAAAGTACAGCAGCGCTTTCTTCTGGTTGATGTACGCCAGTGACTTCGCTATCTGCGCGATCGCGTAGAGCTGGCGGTCGGTGTTCAGGTCGTTGTATTCGCTCTCGTCCGGCGTGAAGCTGCTTGCGTCCTCTACCTGGTTGGTCGTCGAGACTGCGCCCGGCTGGAAGCCCGCCTGCTGGGTGCCGTCATATCTCGAGACCGCTGCCAGCAGCGCCTGCTTGTTCGCGGTAAAGTCCTGGTCGACGTTCAACGCCGAGTCCAGCGACACCGCCGCCACCAGGTCCGCCGCCTGCATCTGCCGGTTGATGTAGTTCTTTGCCGCCTCGACCGAGCGCGTCAGGTCATCCGGCTGCATCGACGTCAGGTCGAAGAACAGCACTACCAGCCGGTGGTTGCGCAGCGCCTCCCCGGTCACCACTCCGGTGCCCTTGCCCAGCACCAGCTGCCCTTCCTTCCCGGAGACGGTCGCTTCGTTCAGGGGGGTGGCCTGGTCGATGCTCTGGAAATCAAATGTCTCAATCTTCTGTGGCTTGCCGTTCTCGAGGATCGTGAAGTCCTTCGCGGTAAGCCCCTTCACCACCGCGCCGGTATGCTTGTCGCGCACGACGACGTTGGTCAGCACCAGATCGCTCTGCACCTTCAACACGTAACTGGCATTGTTCTGATTGGCATTGTTCGGATTGGTGTTGTTCGGATTGGTGCTGTTCGCCGCAGGCTGCTGCTGCTGCGCGTGCAATAGCGGCAGCGTGAGGGCCAGCATCGCAACTGCAAGTAAAGGACGCATCAGTAACGGAACCTCGCCATCAAGACGAACGTGCGCATTGGCGCAGCCGACGTGATCTGACCATATGTATTCGAGCCGAGACTCGTGTCCACACCGGAGTACTGCACCGTGTTCAGGACGTTATCCGCTGTCCCGCGCAGCTCGAGGTTGCGCATCTCACCCAGCCGGATGGTCTTCGAGAGCGATGCGTCGAAGGTCAATGTTCCCGGGCCGGGAATCGAGTAGCGCGAAGCCGTTCCGTACACTTGGCCCGGCGCAAAGTTGCTGCTGAACGCATCGGTGTTGAACCAGCGGTCCAGCGTTCCCCCGCGCGCGGTCAGCGACGCCCCCGGCACCCGGTTCGGTCGCAGCGACCCGGTGCTCCCGCGCGCAACGTCCGCGCTGTTGGCGACGAAGCGCGGCGTCAGCGGTTCGCCCGTCGCAAAGGCAAATGTGCCCGATACGGATACATTTGCCAGTCCATGCGAGAGCCAGTTGCCGCTGGTCAGGAAGTGCGCATCCGGGCCGAAGGGAAACTCGTAGACGAAATCGCCCTTCAGGTTGTGGCGGACATCGAACGACGAATTCGACTCCTCCGCCAGAATGTTCTGCCAGTTCTGCGCCACCACGGCAGTCGTGCCCCCATTGCCGCCAATCGCGCTGGCATCGTCGATCGCATGCGAATAGGTATAGGTCGCGCCCAGTGCAATGCCGTCGTGCATGCGCCTGCGCAGCCGCACCGTGCCCGCGTTGTAGTTTGAGAACCCGATGGAGTCCGAGTAGTTGTAGTACACCCCACTCAGCGACGAGTTGGCATTGCGCCCCGGCGCTGTCAGCACATCCAGCCGCGTGCCCTTTGCGCCATTCCATCCCACGTTCAGCACAATCCCGCTGGGCAGGGTGCGCTGGATATCGAGATTCCACACCTGCACATAGGGCAGCCGGTAGTTCTTGTTGACGGAATAGTTTCCGGCTGCCTGCGGTGTTCCGAAGCCATTGGCGAGCGTGATATTCGCGCCCGCGGTCGCTTGATTGGTCTGCACATCGGCGAACGGCGGCTGGAAGGCGAGGTTCTGAATGAAGCTGATGTACTGTCCGTTGGCAAAGTTGACGCCATAACCGCCGCGCACCACCGTGTTGCGAAACGCCTTCCAGGCAAAGCCCACGCGCGGAGAGAAGTCGTCGCGATCGGGGAAGATGAGGGTCTTCGGATAATGTCCGGTGAACTGTCCTGTGCCACCGGCAAGTACCGGCGCCACCTGGGAGAAGTCGGCGCTGGGATCGATCGTTGCCAGCCGTCCATCCTTCTCTGAGTAAGGGGAGAAATATTCATAGCGCAATCCGGCCAGCACCGTGAAGTTCGGGCGCACGCGCCAGTCGTCCTGCAGAAACGCATCATAGATATTCGCGCGCAGATACGCCTTCTGATACGGCGCCTGGATCGCCGTCTGCTGCGGAAGGCCGAGCAGCAAATCGGCCAGCGACGAGCCGGTACTGGCTTGTCCATTGCCTCCGTTGGTCCCTGTGCCGTTCGAACCGGAAGAACCAGGTTGCTCTGTCGCCAGGCCGGTAAAGGTAAACGTGCCGGTGGAGTTGGCCTGTCCGATCATGCTCAGATCGACGCGCTTGTAATCGCCGCCGAACTTTACGTTGTGCTTGCCGTGCACCCATGAGCTGGAGTCGGAGACGCCAAGCGTCTGATTCGTCTGAAAATTCGGCTGCTGCTCATTGAAGCCGGAGAACTGTACCAGCGTTGCATTGGGCAGACCGTAGTTCAGCGGATTTGCCGCCGCGCCGCTCAGCACATTGATCCCCAGGCTCTTCGCGACATCCTGTTTGTTGGTAAAGAAGTTGCTCAGCTCCGAGTTCGAGCGGTTCAGGTTCGCGGTGATGTTGGTGGTCAGCCGCCCGGCACCGAGTGTGTAGCCAAGCTGCAGCGAATATTGATGCGTCTGCTGCTTGCCGCCAAGCTCGGGAAACAGATTTACCTCATCTGCGCCGGTGTGGCTGTAATTGAAATTGGCATTGATGCTCTGGTGAAGCCCCGGCGAGCTCGCTCCCGAGAACTGACGAAGCATACTCGAGAGAGCCGTGCCACCGCCAAAGCTGCGCATGTATCGCGCACCCACCGTGGTCGTGTTGGTAGTCGCGGTGGTCAGGCGCTGGTAGTTCTGACGGTTGGTCGTCGGCAGATTCGGCAGCGGCATATACGCCAGCAGTGCCGTGGCCTGCGGGCTGATCCGTTGCGCCGGGATCACGTTGCCAGGAAATGGCAATCCCGTGGTCGGGTCGTAGATCGTCGGCTGCCCGGCCGCCGAAAAATCTCCGCCGCGCAGCGTTGCATCCGGCACCGTTCCGTAATTGTCGAAGGGCGATGACGAGTGATTGCCGATGAGCGACAGGAAGAGAAAGTCCTTCGTATCGTGCTCGATCAGATGTGGGATATAAGGCGATCCCGCGAAGATCGCGCCGAAGCGGTTCGAGTTGTAAGCGGGCTGCGGCACATCCTGACCACGCAATGCAAAATCTTTGGCGTCGAACAGACTGTTGCCGCCCGTCCAGAAGAGTGCTCCATGTGGCTTGTTCGGATTGAAGTTGCGGAAGTTGAAGCCGCCGCGTCCACCTCCACGCCCAAAGAACATACCTCCGCCACCTCCACCGTCGCCACCGCGAGGACCACCACCGCCGGGTCCACCACCGGCAACGACCTGCCCTCCGCCCCCGAAGCCCTCGAAATTACCTTGCCGCTGTCCCGGAATCTGCGCCAGCGTCTGCTGCTGCTGCATGTTTTCCAGGTTGTCCCGCATCTGCTGCATGTTGATGCCGGCGAATGGATTGGTCGTGCCGCTTTCTCCGTTCACCGTGACTGACTCCGTGCCGACATCGTTGTTTCCTGCGGCAGAGGGCAGGGCAGCGCCACCCGTGCCGCCGCCGGCGGCGATCGCTCCCAGCGCTCCGGCCATCAGCCCCAGGTTCTGCGCCCCCTGGCCAGCCATGTACTGGCGCGGTCCCTGGCCGCTCCCCGGTCCTGCCTGGCGGCGCGCCTCAGCCTGCTCGATCTGCTGCTGGCGCGAGGCCAGAATCAGCGAAAAATCCGCCTGCTGCACCGTGTTGCCACCGTGCAGCAGCACTTCCTTGGTCGAGCCGGCGAAGGCTGCGAAATCGGCCCGCACCACATACCGTCCGTCTTCATCGATATGGAAAGTGAATGCGCCGTGACTGTCCGTCGCGGTTACGTATTGCTTGCCCGTGAGCGTGTTCTTCGCCGTCACGCTGACACCCGGCAGCGGCGTCTGGCCGGACTTGACGGCGCCCGCAATGGTTCCTCCGCCCTTTACGGAGGATGTTGCTGCGGGTGTAGCCGGCGGCGGCACCTGCGTTGTGGCAGGTTGCTCGGGTGCAGCGGAAATGGACTGCGGACGGGCGCAGAACGGCAGAGCCGCCAATAAAGCCGCAACGAAACAACCGCGCTTCATCGGGCCTCGGACCCGGCATCGAGCCATGGTTCATGCCCCTTCAAATCGAAGACCGTGAACGTCGTCGCGGTGAATGTGCCGTTCATGACATGACCTTCAGCGCGAAACCCCTGCCCCGGCCGCAGATCGGCCAGGGTCACGGAGTCATGTTTCTCGCGAAATGAGGTGTTTTCGTCCACTGCGATTTTCTGCTCCACGCCATCCAGCCGGTGTACCTGAATCGTGGTCCCGGCAATCGAGCTGATCTTCCCCGCGCTCCACGTCTTGCCCAGGCCCTCGCGCGCCTTGCGCACCTCTTCGGCCGGGATGTCGATCAGGATTGCGGCCCCGACCGTCTTCTTTTGCGCATCCACATTGCCCGCCGCAAACACCATGTCGCCTGGCTGTATCTCGGTCGGGCGGATCGGGCCGCGGTCCTTCATCACCCGCGTATTCACGCCGTAGAGCACGCGCCAGGGCTGGCCGCTGTCCGTCTTCACGGCAAAGCTGCCATCGTTCTTTCCCGCGGGCGCCGCGGAAATCACCGTGGCCCGCAGGGTATTCTCGCGGGAAAACTGTGCCCAGCCCTGGTCATCGTTATCCTGATCCTGCGTCGGCTTCGCGAAGGCGGCGAGCACCGCCACCGCCAGTATCAGCAGCACACCTGCTGCTGATAGACGGAAGTTCCGCCTCCAGCGATGCGCCTGAAAACTCGGAAACATGGAAATAAGAAGTTCGCCTCCTTAGACGAGCATACGAGGTCAAAGGACGCCCGGTTCACCCGCGGGGAGCGAGCATCTCACGGGTTGGAATGACTTTCCTGCCACGACTTTTCTGCACCCAGGCGAACCGGACCCGCCGATCCGACCAACCATCCTCTACACTCCCGCCATGGCCAACTCTCCGGTAATCGATCACCACGAGAAGCATTTCGAGTCGGGCGATACTGTCCGCGACATCGTCATTGGCATGTCGGACGGCCTCACTGTCCCGTTCGCCCTTGCCGCCGGTCTTTCCGGGGCGGTCAATTCGCTGCATATCATTGTGCTAGCGGGATTGGCAGAGATCGCCGCCGGCGCCATTGCCATGGGACTGGGTGGCTATCTGGCGGCGCGCGGGGACGCCGAGCACTACCGCAGCGAGCGGCAGCGCGAAGAGCTTGAAGTGGTCGAGCGCCGGCGGGATGAGGAGGAGGAGATCTACGAGATCTTCGACGCCTACGGTGTGGAGCGGCACGAAGCCAAGCCGGTGCTGTCCGCGCTCCAGCGCAATCCGGCGGCCTGGGTCGATTTCATGATGCGCTTTGAGCTCGGGCTTGAAGAGCCGCAGGCCGGCCGTGCACTCCGGAGTGCGATAACCATCGCCGCCTCTTACGTCGTCGGCGGCCTCATTCCACTGCTGCCGTACATGCTGGGGACAACCCATACGGCACTTCCGGCATCGGTCGGGATCACCCTGCTGGCGTTGCTGCTCTTCGGAGCGGTCAAAGGCCGGATCACCGGCGCGGGCATGGTGCGCAGCGGATTGCAGACTGTCATCATTGGCGGGTTGGCCGCAGCTGCCGCCTTCGGCCTGGCGCATCTGCTCAGCGCCTCTTGAATCAGCCCGTTTCGAAATTTATGACCGCATGGTAACGCGCCTCTGATTATTATTCCGCGGTTACCAAATCTTCGAGTCCTTCAAGCACCTCTTGCGCATCCATACGTAGGGTGCGTAATGTTCCCAGGTTGTGCTCTGGTGCTCACACGACGCAGGCTTGAGTTAGCAATTTTGTGACGAGCGAAATGCTAGGCTGTGCGAGCAACAGGGGGCCGTCGATCGGCTCGAATTGCAAGGCCACATAGATCTGTAAGGACGCATAAGATCAATGTCAGCAGCAATGGAACTCAGCGCGCCCGGACTCCTGACCGCATTTTCCGCGACGCGCCGTCAGAGCCTTGCGCTCTGCACGCCGCTCTCTTCTGAAGACATGATGGTGCAAAGCTGTCCTGAGGCGAGCCCCGTGAAATGGCACCTCGCCCACACCACGTGGTTCTTCGAAACATTTATTCTGCGTGAATACCTCGCCGGATATCAGCCCTTCCATCCTGACTTCCTCTGGCTCTTCAACAGCTATTACAACAGTGTCTCCGATCAGCCGGAGAAGAAACTTCGCGCGTCGTTCTCTCGTCCCTCAGTTGAAGAGGTTCTCGCCTACCGCCAGCACGTGGATGATGTCATGGCGCGGCTCGATGAGGGCGGCATGCCGGCGGAAGCTGCACAGCGCATCCAGTTGGGCATCCATCATGAGCAGCAGCACCAGGAACTGCTCTGCTACGACATCAAACATGCACTCTGGACCAACCCGCTGCATCCACCGTACGCAGAAGGCGATGCATTTCCATCGTGCGCACCTCCGCTGCGCTGGCTCGATTTTGCCGGAGGGCTCACCGAGATCGGTCATGCAGGCGAAGGCTTCGCGTACGACAATGAATCGCCGCGCCACACCGTGTTCCTCCAACCTTTCGCGCTCGCTTCACGCGCTGTCACCTGCGCTGAGTACCTCGCGTTCATTGAAGACAGCGGCTACACACGTCCGGAGCTCTGGCTCTCCGAGGGTTGGGACACGGTGAACGCACAGCAATGGAAGGCGCCGCTCTACTGGCGTCAGCACGATGACGTGTGGATGGTCTACACCATGCGCGGAATGGTGCCGCTGAGCGAGATGGACGCAACGCCCGTCTGTCATGTGAGCTACTTCGAGGCAGACGCCTACGCACGTTGGGCCGGTAAGCGGCTGCCGACAGAGACCGAGTGGGAGGCCGCAGTTGCAGAACGTGTGCCGGCCGTCCCGCAAAACGCCAACATGCTCGAGAGCGGTCGGCTGCATCCAGTGGCCGCCCCGGACGCAGATCTCGATCAAGTCTTCGGCGATGTGTGGGAGTGGACGCGCAGCGCTTATCTGGGCTATCCCGGCTACCGCGCGCCGGCGGGTGCGCTCGGCGAATATAACGGAAAATTCATGTCCAACCAGATGGTGCTCCGCGGCGGTTCGGCCGTCACACCGCGCTCGCACATCCGATCCACCTATCGCAACTTCTTTTCGCCTGCCACGCGCTGGCAATTTGCGGGCTTGCGCCTGGCCCAGGATCAATCGCAAGAATCCTCTGATACACAACCATCCCGACACGGGGGAAAGATTTCCAGATGAATGCAGTCACGCTACCCCAGTTGCCCGCGGCGGCATACTCGCCCCTCGGTGCCGAGGTCTTTCGCGGCCTCACCACCCGACCGCGTACGCTTAGCCCCTGGCTCTTTTACGACCAGGAGGGTTCCCGGCTCTTCGAACAGATCACCGAACTGGACGAGTATTACGTCACCCGCACCGAGCGCGGCATCTTTCAGGCGAACGCCGATGCCATCATCGCTGCAGCATCGGCTCCAACTGCGCACGGCCTTGAGCGCGAACTCACTGTGATTGAGCTTGGCGCAGGCACTGCCACCAAGACCGGACTGCTGCTCAAGGCGGCAGTACGCCGACAGGAAAGCGTGATCTACTGCGCCCTGGACGTCTCGGAATCGGCGCTTCGCGAAGCACGCCACAACCTGACCTCTGCCATCCCCGGAGTGGTCTTCGAG
>DATBCB010000162.1:0-2917 GCA_036270675.1 Acidobacteriaceae bacterium
ACGCAGTATGTGCAGGCGGGGGATTTATCTCACCGCGTGCGCATTGAGCGGCGCGACCAGCTCGGCGTGCTGGGCGAATCCTTTAACCTCATGACCAGCTCGATCAGCGGCTTGATCGAAGAGCAGAAAAAGCGCCAGCGCCTGGAAAATGAGATTTCCATCGCGCGCGAGGTGCAGAACCAGCTTTTCCCGCGGAACCTGCCTGCGGTGCCCGGCGTGGAGATCGAAGCCATCTGCAAGGCCGCGCGCTCGGTGAGCGGGGATTATTACGACTTCATCCAGCTCAGCCCGACGCATCTGGCGATCGCTATTGCGGACATCTCCGGCAAAGGGATCTCCGCCGCGCTGCTGATGGCCAGCCTGCAGGCGGCGTTGCGCAGCCAGGTGCTCGTAACTGGCAGCGAGACCATGAGCACCGCGGAACTGGTCTCGCGGCTGAACCGGCATCTGGTGCGTAACACCGGCGACGATCGCTTTGCGACCTTCTTTATCGCCGTCTACGACAGCGCCACACGGACCTTGCGCTACACCAATGCCGGCCATTTGGCGGGCTTTCTGATTTCCAAAGATGCGGCGCTGCATCTCGATAAGGGTGGCATGGTGCTGGGAGTGCTGGAGGATTACGGGTACGAGGAGGGTTCTGTGAAGGTGCCGCCGGATTCGCTGCTGATCGGGTACAGCGACGGTTTGATCGAGCCGGAAAACGTGTACGGCGAAGAGTTCGGGATACGCCGATTGCAGCAGGCGGCGATTCACGTTCAAGGCGCCGCGCCCAACGTTGTGGCGGAGTCGCTGATGACCGCGGCAGAAGAATGGGCCGGCACGCCGGAACAAGCCGACGACATGACGGTGATTGTCGCTCGACTACGTTAGGCCGGCGTGGGAGCAGCAATCGGTTTTGCGCCGCGCTTTAATTCACGAAAATGACAAACAGGAATGCCCACCGCACCTGAGATATACTGGCATGCTTTCCCGAGGCTCGAAGAAGGAGAGGAATGTCTCTTCGCAATCGCGTGGCCCTGATTACCGGTGGCAGCCGGGGTATCGGGCGCGGCATCGCCGTGAAGCTGGCGCAGGACGGCGCCCGGGTGGCCATCGCCTATCGTTCCAATAAGAATGCCGCCCAGCAGACGCTGCGCCAGTTGCAAACCAGCGGAGCCGAGTGCGTTGCGGTCGAGACGGACATTACCGACGCGGAGCGCGCCGAACAACTGGTGCGCACCGTGGTGGATCGCTTCGGACGCCTGGACATCGTAGTGAACAACGTCGGCGATTTTCGCTGGGGCACGCTGGCGGAGTCTGCGCTCGAAGACTGGCAGAGCATATTCTCCTCCAACCTAATGACCGTGCTTTATATCAGCCGGGCCGCGCTCCCGCACATGCGGCGCAGCCGCTGGGGGCGCATCATCAACATGGGTGCGGTCGGCGCGGAGCGCGCGTTCGGGCAGGCAAAGATTTCCGCGTACGCAGCGGCGAAGGCGGCCGTCGTCGCGTTGTCGCGATCGCTGGCGCTGGAAGAAGCCAAGAACGGCATCACCGTGAACGTCGTGAACCCCTCGAGCATCGATGAAAAAGAATTGACGTTGAATGAGGCGCGCCGCATCCGGGATGCGCGCTTCCCGATTGGCCGGCCGCCCACGGTGGAAGATGTCGCCGCGACGGTGGCATTTTTCGTCTCGGAAGAGGCGGAATACGTGACCGGTCAGGTGGTGAACGTCAGCGGCGGCTGGTTGCTCTGAGCCGCGCCGCAGATCTGTTATGAAAGCCCTGACCTCTGCCGAGATGCGCGAAGTCGACCGCTTGACGACCGAGCGGTACGGCATTCCCAGTTTGCAGCTCATGGAAGCCGCGGGCCGGCACGTCGCGGAAACGTTTCGGGAAATCTCCGAGGTTTCGGCGAAGCATCCACAGAAGATCTGCGTGCTCTGCGGTAAAGGGAACAACGGCGGCGATGGTTTTGTGGCCGCTCGCCACCTGCAGGCCGCCGCCGCGCAAGTGACGGTATACCTCTTTGCCAAACCGGAGGAATTGCGCGGCGATGCCGCCACGAATCTGCACCGGTGGTGCGAGATGGGCGGGCAGGTTCGCTCCGTTCTTGACGAGGCCTCGTGGAGCGCGGCGTGGCCTGAGATCAGTGCCGCCGACGCGATTATTGACGCCATCTTCGGCACCGGCTTTCGCGGCGCGGTCAGCGGGGTCGTCGGGAAAGCCGTCGACGACCTCAATCGCCATTCAGACAACGCCCGAGCGGCCCGCCCCTCGCTGATTCTCGCGGTGGACACGCCCTCCGGTTTGCCGTCCGACGGCCAAGCCGCGGAAGGTCCGGTTCTGTATGCGCATGCGACCGTCACCTTCACCGCCCCCAAACTGGGCCAACTCATTTCTCGAGAGGCGCCGGCGGTTGGCTTGTTGAAGGTGGTCGAGATCGGCTCTCCCGCTGCGCTGGTTGACGAAGTGGGGCGCAGCGCGCTTCGCTGGGTTGAGCCGCGGGAATTCGCAGCGCTGCCGCTGGTGCGAGCCGTGGACTCGCACAAGGGTTTGTACGGCCACGTCCTGGTTGTGGCGGGCTCCCTGGGAAAGAGCGGCGCCGCGGTGATGGCGGGGCACGCGGCATTGCGCGCTGGGGCCGGCCTGGTGACCGTCGCGACGCCCGATGTTGTGCTGCCAGTCGTCGCCTCTGCGCATCCGGAGTACATGACCGAGCCGCTTCTCTCGACAGAGACCGGGAGTGCATCGCTGAAGAGTTTTGCAGGCGGGAGTTTTGCGCGCATCGTAGAAGGTAAAACCATGCTTGCCATGGGCCCGGGTCTCGGCACTCATACCCAGACGCAGGAGTTTATTCGCGAGCTGGTCCTTCAGACCGAGCTTCCTGTGGTTCTCGATGCCGATGGCCTGAACGCATTTGCGGGCCACAGCG
>DATBCB010000163.1:0-2773 GCA_036270675.1 Acidobacteriaceae bacterium
GGTTCTTCTGTCACCTCCAAGACAAGGTTTCTGGCGTCTCCTGACCGGTGAACGAGGGCGTTTCGGTAGCCCGAAGTTCGTATTTCCGGCTTATTCAGGTGTGCGGCTTCCGGACGTCGAGTGGCCAATTCCGAGCATTGCAAATCAAGGGAAAGCAAAGGTAGTCATGTCTGGCGCACTTCTGCATCTTTTTGGAAGGTTGTGCGTCAATAACTGGTTAAGAGCAAGAACAAAGACTGAGGTGTCGGCGTCCAATGGGAATGCTCGTGGGGGACCGTACCAAGACCGTCGAAGAATGAGAGGAAAATCTTCATGCGTTCCGATCTGATATATGGGGCACTGACCCACATTTCGAATCGTTACCAGCTCTGTCAGTTGGCCTCTAAGGCCACGCGGAAGCTCCACAAGCCGAACACCCGCCTGCAGGACACCACGAACGAAGTACTTGTCCGTTTTCACCAGGCGAGCCCCATGGGCATGAACGGTGACGTCAAAGTGGCTACTGAGCCGGTTTCGCAGCAGCGCCGCGCAGCTTAAGCGCGGCCGCTCGCTGCGGCGAGTCGTCCAACCATTACCGCAGAACCCTTCCTGAACCACACCCTTCCTTCCATCATCGATCTCCCTCCCAACCTCCTACCGCAGGTGAATTGTGACTATCGCAGAACTGAAAGAAAAAAATATTACTGAGCTGAGCCGTATTGCGCGCAGCCTCGAAATTCCCGGAGCCAGCGGGCTTCGAAAACAAGACCTCATCTTCAAAATTCTTCAGGCGCAGAGCGAAAAAGAGGGCCACATCTTCGCCGAAGGCGTGCTCGAAATCCTGCCCGACGGCTATGGCTTCCTCCGCTCGCCCGACTACAACTATCTGCCCGGTCCCGACGATATTTATGTCTCCCCTTCACAGATCCGCAAGTTCGATCTGAAAACGGGCGATACCATCAGCGGCAATGTGCGGCCTCCGCACGAAGGCGAAAAGTATTTTGCCCTGGTGAAGATCGAAGCGATCAACTTCGAATCTCCGGAAGAGACCCGCAACAAGATCCTGTTTGACAACCTGACGCCGCTGTATCCGGAAGAGCGCATCCGCATGGAGACGGTGCACGAGAACACCAGCGGCCGCGTGATGGACCTGCTCACCCCGATCGGCAAGGGGCAGCGCGGTCTCATCGTTGCCCCGCCACGTACCGGCAAGACCATGCTGCTGCAATCGATCGCGAACTCGATCACGACCAATCATCCCGAGGTCGCGCTGATCGTGCTGCTGATCGACGAGCGACCGGAAGAGGTCACCGACATGCAGCGCTCGGTGAAGGGTGAAGTGATCAGCTCGACCTTCGATGAGCCGGCTGCGCGCCACGTGCAGGTGGCGGAGATGGTGATCGAAAAGGCGAAGCGCCTGGTGGAGCACAAGCGCGATGTGGTGATCCTGCTCGACTCGATTACGCGGCTGGCGCGTGCATACAACACCATCGTGCCGCCGTCGGGCAAGGTGCTGTCAGGCGGCGTGGATTCGAATGCTCTGCAGCGGCCGAAGCGCTTCTTCGGCGCCGCGCGCAACATTGAAGAAGGCGGCTCGCTTACCATCATCGCCACGGCGCTGGTCGATACCGGCTCGCGCATGGATGAGGTGATCTTCGAAGAGTTCAAGGGCACCGGCAACATGGAAGTGATTCTGGATCGCAAGCTGGTGGACAAGCGTGTCTTCCCGGCTATCGATATCCAGCGCTCCGGCACACGCAAGGAAGAGCTGCTCATCGCCAAGGAAGACCTGCAGCGCATCTGGATCCTGCGCAAGGTGCTCAATCCGCTGTCGCCGGTAGAGGCGATGGAACTGTTGGTGGACCGCCAGTTCAAGACGCGGAATAATGCCGAGTTCCTGCAGAAGATGAATCAACTGTAACCTCCAATGAAAGGCGGCGGTGCCTCGTCCTCTGCATGGACGGGGCATTCTCGTCTGTGGCATAGCGCATGAGTGGCGGCATGTTGATTCGCAGCGCAACGCGGCGGGACGATAAGGCGACGTGGCAGATCCTCGAGCCGGTGCTGCGCGCCGGTGAGACATACACATTGCCGCGGGAGATACCCCGCGAGGATGCGCTGGCCTACTGGTTCTCGGCAGGACACGAGACGTTCGTAGCCGAGGAGGATGGATCAATTCTCGGCACGTACTATCTTCGTGCCAATCAGCTCGGCGGCGGAGCGCATGTGGCAAACTGCGGCTACGTGACGGCGCAGCAGGCGACAGGGCGCGGCGTAGCTCGCGGGATGTGCCTGCACTCGCTGGATCTCGCGCGCGAGCGCGGCTTTCGTGCCATGCAGTTCAACTTCGTCGTGAGCACCAATGAACGCGCAATCCGGCTGTGGACGACGCTTGGCTTTGCGACGGTGGGCCGGCTGCCGGGCGCATTTCTGCATCCAGCGCATGGCTACGTGGATGCGCTGGTGATGTATCGTGCGCTTTAAGATGGCGGGTGGCGGGAGGTTCGATGGGTGAGCTTTGGAACATCATGATCGGGTACTTCTTCGGCTTCGCGCTGGGCGTGGGCTGCGCACTAGCCGTCATGTACACGATCTGGACCGGCGGCTACAAACGCGCGGTGGAGCATTCGCTGATGCCGGAACCGCCGGCGCGATTTCAAGCGGTACGTGACGCGATGCTGCGAAAGCAGCGCAGCGCTCCGCAAACGTGAGCCGTGCATCACTCGCCAGGCATTTACTCTTCCGCGGTTTGTCCATATTCGAGCAGCGTGACCAGGCCGACCCCGCCGACGAT
>DATBCB010000164.1:0-2809 GCA_036270675.1 Acidobacteriaceae bacterium
AATGCCGAGCTGATCGAGATCGAGCCGAAGCGCAAATTCCATCTCGGCCCCTTTACCATCGAGCCCCTGCGCGTCACCCACAGCCTGGTCGATTGCGTTTCGCTGGCCATCGAGACGCCGGTCGGCGTCATCATCCACACCGGCGACTTCAAGGTCGATCTTTCGCCGCCGGACGGCCGTGCCTTCGATCTTTCGAGCTTTGCTGAGTACGGCAAGCGCGGCGTGCTGGCATTGCTGCAGGACTCCACCAACGTGGACCGAGCCGGTTACACGCCCAGCGAATGGGCTGTGCGGCCGCGGCTGGATGAGGTCTTTTCGCGCACGAAGCGCCGGCTCTTCTTCTCCTGCTTCTCCTCCTCCATCTTTCGCCTGCGTATTGCGCTGGAGCTGGCGCAGCAGCACGGACGCAAGGTCGCCATCGTCGGGCGTTCGATGCTCGAATCCTCAGAGATCGCGCAGGACCTCGGATATCTCAACATCCCCGGCGATCTCCTCGTGCACCCCGGGCAGATCAAGGACTTCGCTCCCGAGGAAGTCTGCGTGCTTATCAGCGGCACGCAGGGCGAGCCCATGTCCGCCCTCTCTCGCGCAGCGGTGGACAACCACAAGCACGCGAAGATCGAGCGCGGCGACACTGTGCTGCTCAGTTCGCGGGTCATCCCCGGCAACGAAAAAAGCATCTACCGCGTCATCGACCACCTCTGTCGCCGTGAGGCCAACGTCATCTTTGACGACGGCCAGTCCGGCCTGATCCACGTGAGCGGCCACGGCAGCCAGGAAGAGCTGCGGCTGATGATCAATCTCGTGCGGCCAAAGTTCTTCGTGCCGGTGCATGGCGACTTCCGCCATCTGCAGCGCCACGCGCGGCTCGCCATGGACATCGGCATCTCCGAAAACGCATTTCTCCTCGAGGACGGCGACGTCCTCGAACTGGATCAGAGCAGCGCAAGCAAGAACGGCAAGGTGGCCGCGGGCCGCGTGCTGCTCGATTCCGGGGCCTCGGGCAATGTCGTCGAAGACATGATCATCCGCGATCGCCGTCACCTCAGCGAGGACGGCCTGGTGATTGCAATCATCACCATCAATAAGCTCACCGGCCGCGTGGAGGGTCTGCCGGAGTTTGTGACACGCGGTTTCGTCGCGGGCGATCTCGAACTGGGCGAGCAGGCCAAGGCTATCGTCGGCAAGACACTTGTGGAGTCAAACGCGGAAGAGCGCGCGGACCAGGTGCTGATCAAAGAGAAGATCCGAGTCGACCTGAAGCGCTACATCCAGAAGCAGACCTCGAGCCGCCCCTTCATCATGCCCATCATCCTGGAAATCTGAGCGGAAATCTGAGCACCCGAAATCTGAGAGCAGAGACTGGACTGTGACGATCACGAATAGTGGGGCCCCCGCCGAGCTTGTCACCGCCGCACAGTTTGCTGAAGCGCGCGAACGCCTGCGTGGCGCGGTCCTGCACACGCCGTTGGTCCGTTTGCTGTCGATCACAGACGCGGCCGCGTACCTCAAGCCGGAGAGCCTGCAGCCCATCGGCAGCTTCAAACTGCGCGGGGCCTACAACGCTGTCGCGCAGTTGAGTGAGGCTGCGCGCCGGCGCGGCGTCATCACCTACTCCAGCGGCAACCATGGGCAGGGCGTGGCCTACGCCGCGCGTGCCTTCGGCATTCCTGCGATCATCGTCATGCCTCGGAACGCGCCGGAGATCAAGCGTCTGGCCACGACAGCGCTGGGCGCTCAGATCGTCGACGTTGGCCCCGCAAGTTCCGAACGCCGCGAACGTGCCGAATCGCTTGCGGCCGAGCACGGCTACACCATCATCCCGCCCTATGACGATCCGGCGATCATCGCCGGCCAGGGCACCTGCGGCCTCGAGATACTTGCCGACTGCCCCGAGATCGATCTTGTGCTCGCGCCGGTGGGCGGCGGCGGATTGCTCAGCGGTGTGGCGGCAGCCATCCGTCAGCAGCGTCCGGAGTGCCACGTCGTCGGCGTGGAGCCGGAGCTGGCCGGCGACGCGGCAGCCAGTCTGCGCCGGGGGAGGATCGTCCAGTACACCGCCGAGCAGACCACCCGCACACTCGCCGACGGACTCCGTACGCAGAGCCTAGGCAATCTGAACTTTGCGCACATCCAGCATTATGTCGAGCGCGTTATCACCGTTTCCGAGGACGAGATCGAGCGGGCCATGCGCCGCATCGCCTGGGACGCTCGCCTGATCGCCGAACCCAGCGGCGCCGTCGCGACCGCGGCGCTCCTCTTCCATAAGCATGAACTGCCGCCGCACCGTACGGCTGTCGCCATCATCAGCGGCGGCAACGCTGAGCCCGCCACGCTGCTTCGGGTGCTCGGCGCCGCATAAAGACGGCTGCCGGCGTTATGCTGGGCACGTGAAACCTTCCTGCTCCAAAGCTCCTTGCTCCAAAGGTCTAGGCGCCGCGATCGTTCTCTTGTGCGCCAGCCTTGTTTTCGTCGCAACCATCACAGCCGGCGCAGAGAAGCCGCCTTCCGGCCCTGTCGCCACTGTCCTGCGCGACACACCGGTCTTCGTCCAGGCGGACACCAGCTCGCAAAAGCTGGATACCATCACGGCGGGACGGGAGATGGTGATCGTCGAACAGAATGGGCCGTGGCTGCGCGTCTTCGCCAATACGGATGTCCAGCAGAACCAAGCTGCCGACGCTCCCGTCTTCGGTGGTGACGCGGCCACCCCGCCCATCTCCGGCTGGCTCCAGGGCAAGGGCGTCGTCTCCGCAGCCACGCCCAACGCCGACAACATCCTGTACGGCGCAGCGGCAGGACAGGAAGC
>DATBCB010000165.1:0-1612 GCA_036270675.1 Acidobacteriaceae bacterium
CCGGGCACGGAGTTCTACGACTTCGCGGAAAAGAATGGCTTCATCACCAACCACAACATGTCGGACTCGGGCGGCCACCAGATGGCGCACATCGAGTATCCCGGCCTGCCCGCCGAGTATGTGCTCGAGATGGTCCACCGCTTCTATGATGAGTATTACTTCCGGCCCAAGGCGGCAGCTCGCGTCGTCTGGAAGGCCATTGTGAACCGCGATGTGCCGCGTCTCTATCAGGAGGCCAAAAGCTTCATGAAGCTCCGCGCGCAACGCAACAAGATCGTGAAGGACACCAAACAGCAACAGGCGACGAAGACCACGCCGGTCGTCAACGCCGGGGTGTGACCGGCGTTGTCTTCTCTCTCAACGCGAGGCGGCCCTCCGGGCCGCCTCTTCTGCGCACGAACAATCGATGACCCTACGCCGATACATCATCCTCGCCATCGTCACGCTCACGTCGGCGTTGGGTGACACCTTCCTCGCTGTCGGCATGAAGCATCTCGGACCGGTTTCCGTGCACCACCTGAGCACGCTGATTGTCGCGCTGAAGATGCCCTGGGTCCTCGCCGGCGTCGTCCTCCTGATCGGATTCTTCGCCTCGTACCTGACGGCGCTCTCCTGGGCCGACGTCACGTTTGTGCTTCCCGCCACCTCGTTCGCTTACGTCGTCGTGGCGCTTCTGTCTCGTTTCTGGCTGCATGAACAGATCACGCCTGCGCGCTGGCTTGGCATCTTCTGCATCGTGGCCGGGGTCGGCTTCGTTACCCGCGGGCCCGCCTACACGGAGCACCGCGCGACCGAAGCGGCCGAGCCGCAGAAACCTGCCGTGGCCGTGCCAATGAGCAGCAACATCGCGCGGCCCATTGCTCAGCATGGAGCGAAACAATGATCGCCAGTGTCACGGGTCTAGAACTCGCAGCCATGCTGACGGTGAATGTCGCTACCGCGACGGCAGGCGACATCCTGATCGCCTCCGCCTTCCGGCAGATCGGGGATTTCGATGTAATCATGGCGCGCGGTGGCATCCTGTGCGCGATCTCGACGGTGCTCCGCAACCTTCGCTTTCTTAGCGGCTTTGCCTCCATGGCCGTCAGCTTCTTCTCGCTTCTCTTCACCCTGAGTCATGCGGATGTAAGCCTGGTAGCGCCAGCCGCCTGGTCGCTGACCTTTGTGACCAATGCCATCGCGGCTCGCATCTTTCTCAAGGAGCGCGTCGACCGCCGCCGATGGGTGGCCGCCATCTTCGTCTGCTGCGGCGTGGCGCTGCTCAAGCACTGACGGGCTTCGTCAGTCGATAATTCGACCGGCATTCCCCGCGTCGGGGCCCGCAGGATCGGCCCGTCACTTCCACGTAGGCAGGTCGCCGGAGAGCGCGCGGTCCAGATACGTCGCAGCGCTGATCAGCGCCAGATGCGTCAGCGCCTGCGGATAGTTCCCCAGGTGCTGCCCGCTCCGTCCCAGCTCCTCCGCGTACAAGCCAAGATGGTTGGCATATCCCAGCATCTTTTCAAAGAGCAGCCTCGCTTTATCCAGCTCTCCGGAGCGGGCGAGGCACTCGATAAACCAGAAGGAGCACGCGGTGAAGGCACCCTCAGCTCCAGCAAGCCCATCCACACCA
>DATBCB010000166.1:0-1553 GCA_036270675.1 Acidobacteriaceae bacterium
CAGTCAAGCACAACTCCACGCCCCGCATAGGCCATCACTATGTATCAAGATGTATCCAGGAGTTTCCCGTCTCTCAAGCCATTCCCATGCTTTTGTCATCTCGACCGAATCTGCTTTACGGGCTCGCAATCTCCGCAACCAACGCCGCAACTCCCGCGGCAAAGACCTCTGGCTCCGGTAGCAGACTCAGCACCAGCCGATTGTCTTCCGCAAAACCAAAGAAATTTCCTGGATGCACCGCAACTCCACAACGCTCCAGCAACCGGATCGCCAGCGCCTCTCCGCTTGCGAAAGCCGGTGTGCGCAGCGTCGCATACCAGCCGCCCTCGCAGGCAAGCCGTGCGATCGCATGCTCCTGCGCAATCGCACGATCGAGCGCATCGAGATTGTGCTGCACTCGCTCACGTATCTGCCGCTGGATCGTGTGCCGCCCGGCCAGCCATCCCGGGACTGCATGCTGGACCGGCGCATTCATCGAGAGAAACGTATCCGCGATGATCTCCAGCCGCCGCATTGCCTCGTTCCGCACATCCTCCGGCCCGAGACACGCGATCCACGAAGCCTTCATCTGCGGCAGCGCGGCAACCTTGCTCAGACCGCTTAGCACAAACGTGAGCGCGTGCTGCTCGCCTTGCGCGAAGCTGCCGATTGCCTCTTCAGACGGGTCCGAAGCGAACCGATAGTCGAGGAACACCTCGTCGACAATCAGAGCCAGTCCTCGCTCGCGGCACAGTTCCGATAATGCCGCCCGCTCCGCCAACGTAGTGTAATGTCCGGTGGGATTGTTCGGATGCACCACAACGACGGCGCGCGTGCGCGGCGTAATGCCCACGCGCAGCGCATGCAGATCAAGGCTCCAGCCATGACTGCCGCCAGGATCGTACAGCAGCGCATACGGCACCAGCCGCACGTCATCAATCGTCGCCAGCAGATCGAACAGCGGATAACTCGGCTGCGCGATCAGCACCTCGTCCCCCGGATCGCAGAGCAAGCGAAAGAGCCAGCTATAAGCCTCGCTCGTGCTGGTGGTGAGAAAGATCTGCTGCGCATCCAGCCGCGCACCGACGCCCGCATCCAGATCGCCGTAGTAGTCGCATACCGCCGTGCGAGCATCGAGCATGCCGCGCGGATCGGGATCATACGCGCGCGCCCGCTCCGCCGACAGAGCTGAAAGCAAGTGCGCATCGTAAGTAAAGCCGCATCGCGTTGGATTCGAAGCCGTCAGATCGAGAAGAGGCAAGCCGCTGCGCCGCCGCGCCTCGAGCGCACGCCACCACGCCGTCTCCTCGCTCGACCATTCGGTTCTCGCTGCAAACCGCATCCCGCGTACACGCCTCCCGCTATTCCTGCCCGCACTTCATAATAGAGAGGTGACGACATCCGCCTCTCCCACTGCCACCGTTCCCCGCGCCGTCATCTTCGACTTCGGACGCGTCCTCAGCATGCCGCCCGACGCCGACGCCCACACCGCCCTGGTCTCGACCGCCGGCGTGCCCGATGAGGTCTTCGAAGAACAGTACTGGACCCACCGCCATGCCTACGACGCAGGAGCG
>DATBCB010000167.1:0-6025 GCA_036270675.1 Acidobacteriaceae bacterium
GTTCGCCATAAATCCAACTGGTGGACCCTGCTGTTTGTATTGCGGGGCTCCATTGTGAAGCGGATGCTGCCGCAACTCTCTTTTGTGGCGGTGTTGAGCGTGGTCGCGGTGTGGACCGAGGGCCACATCTTCAAGCACAAGGTCCCGCTGAATGCGACGCCGTTCACGCTGGTGGGCGTGGCGCTGGCGCTGTTTCTGGGATTCCGCAACAGCTCGGCATACGACCGCTGGTGGGAGGGGCGCAAGCTGTGGGGCGCTCTGGTAAACACCATGCGGACGCTGACGCGGCAGGTGCTGACCATGACCGGCGAGGGCGGGAATAAGCGTGAATTTCTCGACATGCTGGTGGCTTTCACCTACGCGATGCACGACCAGTTGCGCGGAGATACTTTCGCGCGAAGTGCGGAGCTGCTGCCGCCCGCGCTCGCCGAGGAAGTGGATCGCGCACGCTACAAGCCGTTCATCATCCTGCGCGCGATGGGCGAGTGGGTGTCGGCACGTTATAAGGAAGGCGCGTTTGGCGAGATCACGATGACGGCGATCGATCGCAATCTGGTGGAGCTATCGAACATACTCGGCGGGTGCGAGCGCATTGCTGCGACGCCGGTTCCCTTCGGCTACTCGGTGATGATTCACCGCGTGGTGTATTTCTATTGCGCGCTGCTGCCGTTTGGGCTGGTGGATGCGATCGAGTGGATGACGCCGGCTGTCTCGCTGGTGATGGCGTATTCGTTTATCGCGCTGGATTCGCTGGCCGCGGAACTGGAGATGCCGTTCGGCTGCGATGAAAACGGCCTGGCGCTGGACGCGATCTCCCTGAATATTGAGTTGAGCATTCGGGAAATGAGCGGGGAGCCGCTGGAGAAGGAGCCGCTGCAGCCGGTGATGTATGTGCTGCACTAGGATTTGCCATCCAGGCAGACGCGGTGCTGGCCGCACGGGCGGACGCACTCACGTGCATTTTGCGCGGGTGCTCCCGTTGGTCGCCGCCATTTGGAGCTGTTGATCGGGACACCCTGTTGCGCCGCGAGCAAGCTGCAGGCTCTTCGCTTCGATCAGGATGACATTTCTAACTAAAACACGGGCAGAAAGCGAAAGGGACGGCCGAGGCCGTCCCTTTTGGTGTTGATAACTGGGTGGTTTAGAGAGGCTGAACGTTCTCTGCCTGCCAGCCCTTGGGGCCCTTCACCACGTTAAACTGAACTGCCTGACCCTCCTGGAGGGTGCGGAAGCCCTGTGCCTGAATGGCGGTGTGGTGGACGAAGACATCTTCCCCGCTCTGGCGGCTGATGAATCCAAAACCCTTGGCGTCGTTAAACCACTTCACTGTTCCCTGTTCCATAGTGCTTAAGTCCTTTACTGCTGAGTTGTGACGCTGAATTCAAGATCGGTCTCGGCAAGTAGAGAACTGCAGATACAGAACTAGCAAAACCTGTCCAATTCGAACGCTGCCCCAGTATACAACGGATGGGGTGGCTTTAAAGGTTACTTTTGTAATAACAGTTGGGCGAATCGCAGCACTGTGTGATGAGGCCGAAACTACGGCGATCCCCTATTTCCAGTGTGGAATCAGTCCTCCGGCGCGATGGCGTAGTAACCCTTGCGGGACTGAACCTTGAGGGCCTCCTCGCGCTGGCGGCACTGGATGTCGACCTTGCGGTAGGTACCATCCGTCTTCGCGTTGGTTGGAGTGTAGCTGGCGACGTACTGGGTGCGCAGCTCGTCCTCGATCTGCTGGAAGGCGGCTTCGAGCTTCTTGCCGTTATCGCCGACGTTGATCAGGCGGCCGCCGGTCTGGTCCGCGAGCTGGTGCATGACGTAATCGCCCGAGTAGCCGATGCTGTACATGCCTCCTCCGTAGAAGCCGCGGTCCGCGATGAGCAGGACGTACACCATGGAGTTGGCCTTCTGGGCGGCTTCGATGGCGTCTTTCAGCTTATGAGTGGACCCCTGATCCTCGCCGTCGGTCAGGATAATCATGGCCTTACGGCCGGTCTCGCCGGCGAGTTTGTCTTGCGCAGCCTCGACGACAGCGTCATAGAGCACGGTGCCGCGTGGAGTGCCGGTGGGTAGCGGGCCGGTGGTGATGCCGCCGGTACCGACGTTGATCTGCGCCTTCTGCATATCGCGGGCGAGCGCGCTGCCGTTGGAGGTGAAGTCGGAGAGCAGGTCGATGTCGACATCGAACGAGATGAGGAAGGCCTGGTCTTTCTGCCGCAGGATGCGCTTGAGGAACTCTCCGCCGGTCTGCTGTTCGAGCGGCAGGACATTCTGCTGCGAGCCGGAGGTGTCCAGCAGGATGCCGAGGGTGAGCGGCTGATCGACCTCAGCCGTAAAATTCTTGAGCTTCTGCGGCTGCTTGTCCTCGAAGACCTGGCAGTCATCGCGGGTGAGGTGCGGTATTAGCAGATTTTTTTTGTCGCGGACATCGAAGTAGAGCGAGACGAGGTTCACATTCTGTCGGAAGGTAGCGACGGACTGCGAGGTGTCGTCGTTGCCGTTGGGATCGCCCGGCATTCCCTGAGGCGCGGCATCCGGCGACGGGGCGGCCTGGGCGTGGAGCCGCGTAGCCGGCAGGGCACACAGAGCGCAGAGGAGCAGGAGCGAGAGTACACGCGGCATGGTCGTCTCCTGTTAGACGATAGCGCAGGCGGGAGGGCGAGCGCGATGAAAACAACTCGGCCGGCTCGGTAAGTCGGCCACTCTGCCTCGCCACGTTGTCTAGGCCGCTCTGCCTCTTTGCGATGTGCGGAATTGGTGACGGCAATCCCCGGTAACCGGAGCATTGGCGGTCCGTCTCTCTGGTAGGCTGACACTTGGAGTTTCAGGCCGCGGGCATCGCGTCAGCACTGCATCGAGAGCATTTTCGGTATGGGTGTGAAGGTCCAGGGAATGCTCTAGTGGCTTTTCTTAACGGAAAAGCCACGCCGAGTGAATCTCCCTGTGACCGGCAGGATCACCGAAAATGCTCCATCCCGATACGCAGAGCTGCGTAGTCGATACGCAGGAGAGCAGCAGACGGGATAGCCTCGGAGAGATAGTGTGGAGGAGCTTTGGGCGGAAAGCAGTTGGCGTGGAGTTTGATAGCAGCGGTCCCCCTGGTGGGACTGGCAGTTGGCCTGGCCCAGCAGAACGGCAGCGCTTCGCTACCGGATGGCCCGAGCGCGCAGAGCGCCTCTGGTTCGCTGGCGAGTGGTGCCCCGCAGGCGAGTGGTGCTCAGACCAGCGGGTCGGGCTCTCAGTCCGGGGAGAGCGGCTCGCAGCAGAGCGTGCCGGATGCGCCGAGCGCGACGCCGAATCAGGGCTCGGATAATCTGCGGAACCTGACCCGGCAGGTAGCTCCAGGCAAGGCGCCTGCTCCGGAGGGAGATGAAAACCAGGTGCAGGCTCCGCCAGCGCCGCAGACCAATGCCCCGAATCCGGATGGGGAACCGCAGCAGGAAGCGCCTTACGTCCCGAAGACCCAGGAAGATGCGAATAAATTCCTTGCACACCCGGAGAAGAACCCCGTAACGAATTTTGTGGTCAACACCACATTCATCCCTGTGCCAACGACGGTGCTGGACAAGAACCATCATCAGGTTGCCGGGCTGACCTATCGTGACTTCCGGATTTATGAGAACGGGCAGCGGCAGCATATTGCCTTCTTCAGCGTGGATCCTGTGCCACTGTCGGTGGCTTTCGTAATCGACCAGAGCATGCCCAAGGACACGATGAAGAAGGTGAATGAGAGCCTTTCGGCGATTCAGGGCGCATTCACGCCGCAGGACGAAGCGGCCGTGTTCACCTACGGCAATGGTGTGACCAGGCAGACGACGTTTACCGCGACCCAGGGCGATCGCCTGCCGGCGATTCTGGAACGCTCGAAGAAAGAAGGCACCGAGATGGGCGGCCCGCAGGTGGGTGGCCCGCTCGGCATGCAGGGGCCTACGATTAACGGCAAGGCGGTGGATCCGAATGTGAATGGCACCGCTCGGCCGGGCTATGACTTCAATCTTCCGCACGAGACGCATACGCTTTCCGACGCGATCCTGGCCGCGGGAAAAGAGCTTCAGACGCGGCCCAGGGAGCGGCGCCGCGTCATCTATGTGATCAGCGACGGCAAGGACATGCGGTCCAAGGCGAGCGTGCGCGAGGTGATCCGCTTCCTGCAGGGCAACCAGGAGACGGTATACGGAACGATGGTCGGCGACGCTGCAACCTGGGGCATCGGCTATCTGGATCGCGTCCACCTGCCGCTGGTCCCAGCCGAGAACGTGCTGCCGCGCTATGCGAACGCGACCGGCGGCGTGCTGGAAGGGCAATTCTCCGCCGATGGCATGGAGCGCAGCTTCGCCACCATCGCGAAGGAGGTCCGCACGCAATACACGCTGGGCTACTACAGCCATCTGCCGACCATCGATGGGCGCTATCGCACTCTGGATGTGCACGTGGAACGGCCGAACCTGGAGGTCAAGGCGCGGGCCGGCTACTATCCTACGGCTGCAATTCAGTGATGACAGGCGCGCAGGGCATGGCCGCGAATCCGGCGGCTACGGTAGGGCTGAGCCTGACGTCGGCGGCCATCTGGGGCACCAGCGACTTTGTCGGAGGAATTGCTGCCCGGCGGCTGCCGTCTTCGGCGGTGGTGACTCTGTCGCATTCGCTGAGCCTGGTGATGCTGGTATCACTGGCGCTGATGCATGCATCGGCATGGCCTGATCCGCGATCCGCCAGGTATGGAGCGCTGGCGGGATTGTCGTGCGGCACGGGCGTAATGGTGCTGTACAAGGCGCTGGCCCTGGGCGGCATGGGACTGACGGCGGCGGTGAGCGGGGTGCTGGCCGCGGTTCTACCGGTAGTGTGGGCGTTCTCCACCGAGGGATTGCCGCGGGTGCCGCAGCTTGCGGGCATCGTGCTGGCCGCAATTGCCATCTGGATGATCGCGCGCGCGCCGGGTTCGCCGTCCTCGAAGCAGGCGATTCTGCTGGGCGCGGCGGCGGGCGCAAGCTTCGGCTGCCTGTTCATATTGCTGAAGCTGGCCGGTCGCGGCGGCGTGCTGTGGCCGCTGGCCTGGTCGCGCGTGGCGAGCGCGACGCTGGCGGCGGTCGTGACATGGATCGGCACGCGGACCGGCACGCGACGCACAGGCAACGGGAAGACAGAGGCGCGGGCAAAACTTTCGTGGCCGGGCTGGACGGTGCTGGGATTGATCGCGATCGCCGGCATCTTCGATGCGAGTGGCAACACCTTCTATACGATCGCGACACGGCTGGGCCGGCTGGATATTGCGGCGGTGCTGAGCTCGCTCTACCCGGCAGCGACGATCGTGCTGGCGACGGTGTTGCTGAAGGAGCGGACGACGCGCAGCCAGGCGGCCGGCATGGCACTGGCGCTGGTGGCGGTGGCGCTCATTTCCCTATAGCGGATTCAACGCGAGACGCACAGTACACTTCTCTTCTTCTTACCAAGACATACATGTCTTCTTACTAAGAGATACATGAGCGAGACAGCACAATCCGGGAGCGTGCAGCCGGGGCGCATGGAAATGGGTCGCTTAGAAGTGGGCCGCATAGAAGTAATTACGGGCCCGATGTTTTCCGGCAAGAGCGAGGAGTTGATTCGCCGGCTGAAGCGCGCGCAGATTGCGCGCCTGCGCATTGCGAGCTTCAAACCGGACGTTGACCTGCGCTACCAGCGGGACGCGATCGCCTCGCACAGCGCGCACACCATCGAAGCGGTTGCAGTGCGCGATGTGGAGAGGCTGCGCGCGGCGCTCTTCCCTGCACTGGAAGCCATCGATGTAGTGGGTATCGACGAAGCGCAGTTCTTCGACGACTCGCTGGTCGGACTGGCGATGGATCTGGTGCAGGCGGGCAAGCGCATGGTGCTCGCGGGGCTGGACACAACGTTTGCCGGCGAGCCGTTTGCGCCACTGCCGGCGCTGATGGCGATTGCCGATGAGGTGGTGAAGTTGTCCGCGGTATGCATGGTGTGCGGCGCGCCGGCGATTCACACGCAGCGGCTGGGAACGAGCCAGCAGCTG
>DATBCB010000168.1:0-6287 GCA_036270675.1 Acidobacteriaceae bacterium
GCGCGCGCACCGCTTCTTCAAGCTGCTCAAGAAAATGCTTCGCCGAGCGATCGATAAACGCATGCACCGCGTCGATGCGCAGCCCATCGAAGTGATAGTCGCGCAGCCACATCAGCGCGTTCTCAATGAAGAATTCGCGCACCTCGGCCGAGCCGGCATCTTCGAAGTTCACTGCGCCGCCCCACGGAGTCGTGTGATGGTCGGTGATGTAAGGCCCGAATTTGCCGGTGTAGTTTCCGCTCGGGCCGAAGTGGTTGTAGACCACATCGATCAGCACAGCGAGGCCGCGACCATGAGCCGCATCCACAAAGCGCTTCACCGCGTCGGGACCGCCATATGCTTCCAGCGGAGCGTAGAGCGCAACGCCGTCATAGCCCCAGCCCCGATCGCCCTCCGCTGCCGCCAGCGGCATCAGGCTCACATGGGTGACTCCCAATTCGCGCAGAGACTCCAGCCGCCCAATCGCGGCGTCCAGCGTCCCCTGAGGAGTAAACGTGCCAACATGCAATTCGTAAATCACGCTGGCGCCCAACGTTGGCGGGCGCCACCCGTCATCAGTCCACGCGAACACGGAGTGGTCTACCACCTCGGAAAGTCCATGCACGCCATCCGGCTGCCGCGCCGACCTCGGATCAGGCAGCGGCCTGTCATCGGGGTTCTCAATACCGTCCAGCAGAAACCCGTAACGCGAGCCCGCGTGCGCCTTCTCTACCGTCGCCGCCCACCATCCGCGCGGCTCGCTCTCCATTGCGTACCGCTCGCCATCCACCACCACGGAGACGCGCTTCGCCCGCGGTCCCCATACGCGAAACCTGTGCATGCCCACTCTTTCTCAGCAGAATCCGGTCAACGATCCGGTTGTCGTTCATCCTTAAGATGCAGCATCGCGCGACATTTCTTCTCAACCGATCCACCCGTCGCCAGGCATTCACAATCTCAACCACCATGGCAAGCGCAACCGGCCCGCGAGGCCAGATCCGCGTCGGCATCTCCGGCTGGACCTATGCGCCATGGCGCGGCGTCTTTTATCCGGAAAAGCTGCCCCACGCGCGCGAGCTCGCCTACGCCGCGGAGCGGTTCTCCACCATCGAGATCAACGGTACTTTCTACTGCCTGCAGCGGCCTTCGAGCTTCGCTGCCTGGGCCGCCGCCACGCCGGATGACTTCGTCTTCAGCGTGAAGGGCTCGCGCTTCATCACCCACATGCTGAAGCTGCGCAACGTGGAGCAGGCGCTCGCGAACTTCTTTGCCTCCGGCCTGCTGCTCCTCGGACCGAAGCTCGGCCCCATCCTCTGGCAGTTCCCGCCCAACTTCGCCTTCGATCCATCCCGGCTCGAGAACTTCTTCCAACTCCTGCCCCGCACCACAACAGAAGCTGCGGAGCTTGGCCGTCGCCACGATCACCGCGTCGAAGCCCGCGCCCACACCGAAACGGACGAAGACCGTCCGCTACGGCACGCCATCGAAATCCGGCACGACAGTTTTCTTTCGAACGATTTCATCCGGCTGCTGCGCGGTTACGGTATCGCTCTCGTCTGCGCCGACACCGTAAGCTGGCCGCGGCTCGTCGATGCCACAACCGACTTCGTCTACTGCCGCCTGCACGGCTCACGCGAGCTCTACGCCAGTGGCTACGGGCGGCAGGCCATCGCTACCTGGGCCGATCGCGTCGCCGCCTGGGCCACCGGCGCGCCGCCCACCGGCAAACGCATCTCGGCATTCTCTGAGTACGAAGCCCGCCCGCACGATGTCTACGTCTACTTCGACAACGACGCGAAGGTGCGCGCGCCAGCCGATGCTCTGAGCCTCGAACGGCGTCTCGCGCGGCTAGGCTTCCCGGAACCACATCAAATCTGGGCGGAACTGCGCGAAACCGCTACCGATCGGCGATAAAGGATCTTGAAAGCCGCCAAATAAAGCGAACTCGTCAACAATCCGACGATGAACGCAAAGATCATGCCCGCAATAGCGCTTCCCAGCCACCCGATAAGCGGGTCGCCCTGCCACATTGTCTGCGGGCTAGCCCCTCCAATCTGCAAGACCAGAAACCACAGACCCATCAATAGCGGCCCAAGAAGACTCCCACTCAGCAGAATGGTCCAGCTTCTCCATCCCGCCAAATCCTTCACCGCTATTACAACGGGAAGGCACAGACACCACACTGGGAGCGCGCACATCATCGTGACGCGAAAAATGGACACGGCCAATCCGGGCCTGGCTGACCGGCCCATCATGAACCAGAGAGTAAGGAGCACGCTGAAAAGAGCGGCCGCAACGAGCAAGGAGACGAACCATAGGCCAATGCGCCACCAGACACTCACCACACGGCGCTCCGCAGACTCCGGCACGCTGCACCCCGTTATGAGGAATGAATCTACTGCATTTTTGGCCTGAACGCTCAGGCACCTGTTTTATGCTTGATCCCCTGCGCTGCTCCATGGCCCTGGCTCCGTTGCCCCGGATAGATCGCGCACACGCCATCCAGCGCCGGCAGCAGCACCGGATGTACCTCCACCGCCAGCCGTCCGGCCCGCACCGCCGGATCGTTCTCGGCCAGCGCTACTGCCGCTTCCAGTGTCTCGGCAGAAATCACCAGCACACCGGCAAACTCGCTTTCATCCAGCACCGGACCCGCTGCCATGTATCGCCCGGCTTCCGACTGCACACCCTCCAAGTGCTTCCGAAGATATGCCAGATGCTGGGGCAGCAGCTCCGCAGCCTCCGGCCCGTCAATTTCGTTCCAGCGCGGCCCCCGCCGCAACAGTCCCAGAAAGTACGGCTTCAGGTTCTTCGGCACATCGCGCATGCCTGTCCCTTTCGGATTCCGCTCCTCAGTCATCGCCCCTCACAACCTTCATCATGCCATCCAGAGCCGGTGAAGTTCTGGTGACAAGCGCCGCCAAGCATTGCGTTATGCTCTCGCACATCGGCCCCCTGCATGCTGCGCACCCTGCTCCTGACCATTGCCGCGATCGCCTTGGCATGCAGCCTGCACGCGCAACAGCAGGCCCCGGCACAAACCAAACAGTTCGTCGGCTCGGCTGCCTGCAAATCCTGTCATCAAGCGGCCTACAACGGCTGGCGGCAGACCCGCATGGCAAATGTCGTCCGCGATCCCAAGATTCACCCCGACGCAGTTCTGGGCGACTTCACGCAGAACGACCCGGTCCGCACCTTCGGCCTCGACCAGGTGGCCTTCGTCTACGGCAGCCGCTGGAAGCAGCGCTACTTCGAAAAACGCGGCTCCAACTACTATCCGCTGCCGGCGCAGTGGGACATCGAACATCGCAAGTGGCTGCCCTATCACGTCCCAGACGGTGCCGACTGGTGGACCCCCTACTACGGCAAGGCCAACACTGACCGGCCCACCGGCCCCACCTGCGACGGATGCCACTCCGTAAACTACAATCTGGCCACCCGGCAGGTCACCGAATGGAATGTCGGCTGCGAGAAGTGCCACGGACCGGGCAGCGAGCACGTCGCGCATCCCACCGTGAAGAACATCGTCAACCCGGGGCGCCTCGACTCCGTTCGCGGTAATGATGCATGCATGCAGTGCCATACCCAGGGCCGCCCGGTCTCACTCCCCGTCCACGGCGAATATGTCGACTGGCCCGTCGGATACCTGCCCGGCGATCGGCTTGCTGACTTCTGGCATCTCGAAGAGGCAAAGCTCGGCACCCAGGACTTCTACTACTTTCCCGATGCCAGCGCGCACAAGAACCGCATGCAGGGAAACGACTTCGTCCAGAGCAACATGTATCACCGCGGATTACGTTGCTTCGACTGCCACGAGGTGCACAGCAATCGCAATCCATCGAACCTGATCGCCACCGGCAACCAGCTCTGCCTCAGCTGCCACACCAAAGAAAACCCTGCGGGGCTGAAAGGTACCGTCTCACAACACACCCACCACCAGGCAGGCAGTGCCGGCAGCCAGTGCATTGCATGCCACATGCCGAACATCGCCCAGACGCTCCCGAACAAGCAGGATGGCGACGTCTTCGTGGCCAGCCACACCTTCCGTTTCCTTTCGCCCACGCTGACCGAGAACTCGAACATCCCCAATCCCTGCATCGGCTGCCACAAAGACAAGACAAATGCCTGGGCCACCGCCCAGTTACGCTCCTGGACCAGCACCAGTCCCTGGCGGGTGGCCAACTGACCACAACCCCCCGCTAAAATTGTCCCTATGCCAGCCGAGCGCCTCTACTACGCGGACTCCGCACTCACCCAATTCACAGCCACGGTCACCGACATCCGCGAACGATCGCGTACTGGCGGCATCTCGCTATGGCAGATCGCGCTCGATCGCAGCGCCTTCTATCCCACCAGCGGTGGGCAGCCACACGACAGCGGCACGCTTGCTGCCACCGCCCCCAGCGGCGCGCGGCTGGAGGCGCCGGTCGTCGGCGTCGAAGAGGACGAGCAGGGAGAGATCTGGCACCTGACCCCGAAGCCGCTGCTCGCCGGCACCCAGGTGGAAGGCAGCATCAACTGGAGCCGCCGGCTGGACCACATGCAGCAGCATTCCGGCCAGCACCTGCTCTCGGCACTCTTCTATCAGGAGCTGCACGCACTGACGGTCTCATTTCATCTTGGTGACGCCGTCTCCACCATCGACCTCAAGACCGAATCCCTCGAACCGGCCCAACTCGCTCACATTGAGCGGCTCGCCAATGCCATCGTTGCGGAGGCGCGGTCCATGGCTCACCAGTCCATCAGCGCAGAGGAGGCGCAGCGATTGCTTGCCGAGGGCAATCTCCGCAAGCTGCCACCGCGGGGGGGAGACATCCGCATCATCGTTATCCCAGGGAACCCCGCCGCAGGCGCTATCCCCGGGAACCCTGCCGCAGATGCTATTCCGGGCGCGCCGGAGCATCCTTCCGCCGATCTCGACGTAAACGCCTGTGGAGGCACGCACGTCACCTCTACCAGCCAGATCGGCGCTGTGCTCATCCGCGGGACCGAGCGTATTCGCCAGTCCGTCCGCGTCAGCTTCCTCTGCGGCAATCGCGCGATTGCCGCGGCGCGCGCCGACGATGCCCTGCTCACCCAACTGGGCCGCGAGCTCTCCGTGGGCCGCGCCGACCTGCCCGCTGCCGTCAGCCGTATGAAAGCCGAGTCCAAAATCGGCGCCAAGGAACGGCAAGCCTTGCGCGAGGATCTCGCCAACTACCATGCTGCCCGCCTGATCGTCGAAGATCCACCACAGAACGATCTGCGCATCGTCCGCCGCATCTTTCCTGACCGCGATGCGGAGTACGTCAAGCTGCTGGCCAGCCGCGTCGTCACCGCCGCACCGCACACCGTCGCCGTGCTTGCGTCCACCCAGCAACAACCAGCTCCCGCCACAGTGGTGATGGCCTGCCGCCAGGAGCCTGGTCGCAATGCCGGCGAACTGCTACGCGCCGCGCTCGCGGCATCCGGTGGCCGGGGCGGTGGTTCCATCACTCTGGCACAAGGTCTGGTATCCCCAGACGAGCTCGGCAACGCGCTCGATGCGCTCGAGGCGCAACTGCGCCGTCCTGTTCCCGCCAGCTAGCCCCGTTCCGGCCAGCCTGCCCCACACCCGTGTCATTCCGACCGGAGCCGTCGCGCGCCAGCATGATCGGCGCAGTGGAGGAAGCTGCTTGTCGATGCGCGCTTCAAATTCAGCAACATCGGCCGCGTTCGCCCCGGCGGCCTGCTTGCTGCTATAGTTTGGGAATCGTCTCCCGCCATGTCACCGTGGGGCTATAGCTCAGCTGGGAGAGCGCGTCGTTCGCAACGACGAGGTCGTCGGTTCGATCCCGACTAGCTCCACCAAATCACAGGAAAATAAAGAGTTGTCATCCTGAGCGAAGCGCCGCAGGCGCTGAGTCGAAGAGCCCGCCCTGAGCCCGTCGAAGGGATCCGCTGTTGGTCGGCTCAAGCCAAAAATGGCACGCGAGCGACCAAAGGAAGCGAGCCAAACAGAACGCGCCACAGGCGCCGCCGCCCGGACGGCCAGTCCCTACTTTTCGATTTCCACGCCGCGCCAGAAGGCCATGTGGTTCTTCACGTGCCTTGCCGCCGGCTTTGGATCGGGATAATACCACGCGGCGTCCTGGTTCTCCTGCCCATCCACGACCAGCGTGTAATAGCGCGCCTGCCCCTTCCATGGACAAGTCGAGGTGGTCGAGCTGGGGCGCAGGTACTCGCGATTCACCGAGGCGTCAGGGAAATACAGATTGCCCTCCACCGTTTCTACCTGATCACTCTCCGCGATTACCTTGCCATTCCAAGTCGCCTTCGCCATCGTTTAG
>DATBCB010000169.1:0-18648 GCA_036270675.1 Acidobacteriaceae bacterium
CGCTATTCTGACCAGCCCGCTCCACGCGCGGGCGAGCGACCTGTTGTGGATTGCGCCCTTTGGTGTCGCGACCGGCGTGGCGATCGACTATGACGCGCACGCGTTGCGCACACTGGGCTACCATCCCTCGCAGCAGAACACCTTCGACCAGATCTCGAATGTAGGCGCGGTGTATCTTCCGATCGCCGGTATCGTTGGGGGATATGCGGTTGGTGCGTGGCGCAAGGACGATTACCTGAAGCAGACCGCAGTGCTTTCCGCGGAGGCGATCCTCGACGCGCAGATCCTCAACCTGCCGCTGAAATATGCGATCAATCGACAGACGCCTGATCAGGGCGACGGAACCGGGCGATTCTGGCCGCATGGGACGAAGACATGGCCGGATGGGCAGTCGATGCCATCCGGGCATTCACTCACGGCATGGAGCATGGCGCATGTGGTGGCGAATCGTTATCCAAGCTGGCACACGCGGGTTCTAGTGTATGGGCTGGCGACGACGGTGAGTGCATCGCGGGTGATGGCGCGGAAACACTTTCCGTCAGACGTCCTGGTGGGCAGCACGCTGGGCTATTTGATTGGCGGATACGTGGTGCACAAGCGGGGCGAGCCGAGCCGCAGCTATTCGTTTTCCATGGTGGAAACGCCCAACGGCCGCGGCGTGCAGTTGACGTACAACTTCAACCACTAGGCTGATGCTGCCCTATACCGACAGGCCGTCCAGCGCGGTGCGGGTGCGCTCGATGAGCGTGGTCAGCTCGGCATTGCGGCGGCGAATGCCTTCGACGACCGCTGCGGGTGCTTTGGCGAGAAAGGCATCGTTCGCGAGTTGGCGGTCGCTGTTCTCTTTTTCCTTCTGCAGCTTCGCGAGTTCTTTGTTGAGACGTTCGCGCTCGGCGTTGGCGTCGACCGGCTTTTCATAGACGACGGCGACATCGAAGGTGGGAGTGGCGCGATGCGCGAAGCCGTCCGGAAGTTGCGGTACGACTTCGAGCGTGGTGACCCGCGCGAGGCGCTGGATGGTGGCGAGGTTCTGCTGGAAGACGGAGGAGTCTTCGGTGCGGAGGAGGATGGGAACGGATTCGCGCTCGGGCACTCCCGCGTCCTTGCGCGCGGCGCGCACGGAGACGATGAGCGATTGCAAGAGCGCCATGTCACGCTCGGCTGTCTGGTCGATGTTCTTTTGTGTTGAGACCGGATACGGCATGAGAGCAATAGAGCGCGCCGGTGGCCGGCCGTAGTAGAACGCCTGCCATATCTCTTCCGTGATGAAGGGCATGAAGGGCGAGAGCATGCGCAGGGACGACTCGAAGACCGCATTGAAGAGCAGGAATGACAACATCCGATCCTGCTCGTCCTCGGATTCGATGCGCAGTTTTACCAGCTCCAGATACCAGTCGCAGAGCTCGCCCCAGAAGAACTGGTAGATGGCGTGGGCCGCCTCATCGAAGCGGTAGATTTCGAGCGCGGCGTTGACGGTGTTCGCAGTGGCGTAGAGACGCGAGAGGATCCAGCGGTCTTCGAGGCGCGACGACTCATCGGACGCTTCCGGCTGTTTCGGTGCATCGGGATCGGGAGGAAGCAAAACCGCGTGGTCGCGAGTCACGGTTGCGAGGTCAAGAGGGGTAAAAGGCGGCATGCCTCCTTCTTCTTCGAACAGGCGCTCGCGCTGCATGAAGAGGAAGCGTGCGGCGTTCCAGATTTTATTCGCGAAGGCGCGATAGCCCTCGGTGCGGCCTTCGGAAAAAGCGATGTCGGTGCCGGGCGACGCCATGGTTGCCAGCGTGAAGCGAACTGCATCGGTGCCGTAGCGCTTCACGATCTCGATGGGGTCGATGACGTTGCCCTTGGTCTTCGACATCTTCTGGCGCTCGGCATCGCGGACCAACGCGTGGATGTAGACCTCGCGGAAGGGCACCGCGTCCTTGAGCGTGCGCGGGGAGCCGTCGGGCATGGGCACGTCGAGCATGAAGTGGCAGCCAAACATGATCATGCGGGCCACCCAGAAGAAGAGAATGTCGAAGCCGGTGACGAGCAGCTCGGTGGGATAGAAAGCGGCGAGATCGGGCGTCTGATCCGGCCAGCCGAAGACGGATATGGGCAGAAGACCGGAGGAGAACCATGTGTCGAGCACATCTGTTTCCTGCGAGATCGCCTTCGAGTTGCAATGCTGGCAGGCTTCCGCAGTTTCGCGTGCGACCGTCACCTTATCGCAGGCGGCGCAGTGCCATGCGGGGATGCGATGGCCCCACCAGAGCTGGCGGGAGATGCACCAGTCATGGATGTTGCGCATCCACTCGTCGTAGGTCTTGCGGTACTGCTCGGGCGTGAAACGAATATGGCCCTGGTCGACCGCGGCGATGGCCTTTTCGGCGAGCGGCTGAATCTTGATGAACCACTGGGTGGACAGGCGCGGCTCGACCACGGTCTTGCTGCGGTCGCACTTGCCGACAGCGTGAGAGTGCTCCTTGACGGAGTAGCCGGGCTGGCCTTCGAGCTCGGCGACGATGCGCTTGCGCGCCTCAAAGCGATCGAGCCCGGCGAAGGGGCCAGCGATCTCGTTGAGGTGCGCGGTTTCGTCCATGATGTTGATGGACTGCAGTTTGTGGCGCTGGCCCACGGCGTAGTCATTGGGGTCATGCGCGGGCGTGATTTTGACCGCGCCGGTGCCAAACTCCGGCGAGACCCATGGATCCGCAATAATAGGGATCTCGCGGCCAATGAAGGGCACCCGTACGCTAGCGCCCTGCAGGCGGCGGTAGCGCTCATCGAGGGGATGAACGGCGACGGCGACGTCGCCGAACATGGTTTCCGGCCGTGTCGTCGCAACAAGGAGCGATTCGGTGGTGCCAACGATGCCGTAGGGGATGGTGTAGAGCTTGCCCTGCTGCTCCTCGTGAATGACTTCGAGATCGGAGATGGCGGTCTGGCAGTCGGGGCACCAGTTGACGATGTAGGCGCCGCGATAGATCAAGCCCTGTTCGTGCAGGCGGACGAAGGCTTCGCGCACGGCGCGGGAGAGGCCGGCATCCATGGTGAAGTACTCACGCGACCAGTCGACAGAGGCGCCGAGGCGCTTCATCTGATCGAGGATGGCGCCGCCGTACTGCTCCTTCCACTTCCACACACGTTCGAGAAAAGCCTCGCGGCCAAGCTTCTGGCGCGATGTTTTTTCGCTGGCGAGCTGGCGCTCGACCATCATCTGGGTGGCGATGCCGGCGTGGTCTGTGCCCGGTACCCAGAGCGTGCGGTCGCCGCGCATGCGGTGCCAGCGGGCGAGGATGTCCATCTCCGTCTGGTTGAGCATGTGGCCCATGTGCAGGCGGCCGGTGACATTGGGAGGCGGCAGCAGCATGGTGAAGTTGCGCTGCGACGGGCTCTGATCAAGTACGGTGGCGTGAAAGAGATTTTCACGTACCCAGTACTCGGCCCAATGCTCCTCGATTGCGGCGGGGTCGTAGGCTTTCGGCAGTTCGTGGGGCATGGAACTTTCAGGGTAACAAACGCGAGAGAACAACAGACGAAGGCAGACGACTACAGACAACGACAGAAATGACAACGGCAGAAGCTTTCGCCCTCTGCCGTTGTCTGCAATTGTCTGAAGTTTGGTCTGCTGTCGTCTTTAGAACGGATTCAGTTTGTCGAGGCCCTTCTTTTTCTTGTTGGTGCTGGAAGACTCGGCGCTCTGGTCGGTTTTGACTTTGGGATTCTTCTTGTGCTTCTTGCCCGGAGCGGGCGTGCCGGTTTCCACCTGAGCATTGCCGCTTGCTCCGCCCTTGACGTCATTCACCTGCGTCTGCGCCTGGGCGGGCTTCTCCACTGGAGGCAACGGTGCGGTATTCGCTGGACCGACTGCCTTCAGCCCATAGTTGTCGGCAGCCCCAGCGGGGGCAGGCGCGGGAGCGCCCGTGCTTTCGCTGGCCGGAGGAGCAGCGGCGGGTGGTGCGGCCCCGGTAGACGAGTTGCCGTTGCTGTTGTCGACCGCATTGCCATTAGGGTTCAGAACCTCCACACCGAGGCTTGTACCTCCCGCAGCGCCGCCGCCGGGATTCGGAACAGCGGCATCGCCGGTGCGCGGCGCTGCGGTGCCATTCGCCACATCGGGAGAAGGCGTGCTTCCCGACGCGGCCGGCTTGATGCCAGCGGCGGTGTTGAAGATGGCGATGTTCTCCTTGCTGATTTCCGGCGCCGTAATAGTTTTTGCAGGCGTCATCAGGGGCTCGCCCACGCGTGTTGCTTCGATCGTGGAGGGCCCGTGTTTCACCAGCAGAATTGCACGGTCCTTCAGCTTGATGTTGGCGCGGCTTTGCTCCTCTGCTTCGCTCTCTGCCAATTCAGTCTGGGTCGGTTCCGGCACGGGGCGGCCAAGCGCGATGAGCCTTTCGCGTGCGTCCTCGACGTGGGGCGCCATGGGATAGCGGGTGACTACTTTGGAGTAGCAGTCGGCGGCACGGTCTTCGTAGGCAGCGACCAGACGCTCACGCTCGGCTGGCTTGATATACCCCATCTTCGAGGCGACGTTGGCCTCGGCGGCGTAGTTATCGCCGAGTTGCAGCAGGGCCATGTCGCTCTTGCTGTAGAGCGGGTACGAATCGGTGAGCGTCTGCAGGCGCGCGATGCTTGCCGGCCAGTTCTCATGCGTGGCGTAGAAGCTGCCGACGGTGAATTGCCGCTGGGCCAGCACCTCCTGCACCTCGCGCAGGCGCTGCTTGGCGCGCGGGACAAGGGTGGAGTCCGGGTATTGCTGAATCATCAGCCGGTATTCCTGCTCGGAGCGCTGGGCATTGGTAGGGTCGCGGTCGGGCTTCTCCATCTGCTGGTAGTAGATGTCGCCCACCTTCATCTGCGCTTCGGCTGCTTCGGGCTGATTGGGGAAGAAGGTGATGAAGTCCTTGTACTCGGCCTCTGCCTGCTGGAGTGCGGCAGCACCGCCCTCCTTGTACCAGCTATCGCCGACGGCAAGCTTGGCCCGCATCTGGTATTCCGACTCGGGATAAGTGGTGAGGAGCGCCTGCAGGTCGAGACGGGCCACATCGTATTTGCCCTTCTTCAGTGCGGTCATCGCCTTGTCGAAGAGCTCCTTGTCCGGCTGCTTGGAACTGACGCCGGCCAGCGGGTCCGTGGAGCTTGCCTTCTTCGGCTTCTTGGCGTGATGCATGAGCTGGGCTGGTGCGCTGACCGTGAGTGTGGCGGCCAGACAAGCAATGGCGGAAAGAGCGAACAGGCGGGCGGAAAAACTACGCTTCATGGCCATCAACATCCCTCGAGACGGTAAAGAAAAGACCGGGCAAAGGCCACCGGCAGCGTGCGCTCGATTCAGCCTGTGGGTTTCTCGTTACGATCATTCTAATGTGCGGCGGCAAGCTCTGCGGAGCGGGCTGCCTCCAATAATTCGCGTGCCTTCTGCTCCGGGTGGCCGCCCTCGAAGACGGCGCTGCCGGCGACCAGCAGCTCGGCTCCTGCTTCGACGACTGCGGCGACGGTGTCGTGAGCCACGCCGCCATCCACTTCGATACGGAAGCTCAGGTTCCGCTCGGCGCGTAACTCGCGGAGATGGCGGATCTTGTCGAGCGAAAAGGGAATGAATTTCTGGCCACCGAAGCCGGGGTTCACGCTCATGATCAGGACGTGATGAAGCATGGGAAGCACGTCGTAGAGGAAATCGACCCGCGTGGCCGGATTGAGAACCACGCCGGGTTCCATCCCGTGGTCGCGGATGTGCTGGATGGTGCGATGCAGGTGGACGCAGGCTTCGTAGTGCACGCCGATCCAGTTGGCGCCGGCCTCGGCGAAGGCGGGGATGAAGTCATCGGCGTTCTCGATCATGAGGTGGCAATCGAGAGGCAACTTCGTGACTTTGCGGAGCGACTTCACCACCGGCGGACCAAGCGTGATGTTGGGGACGAAGTGGCCGTCCATCACGTCGACGTGAATGACGGTGCCGCCGCCGCGCTCGGCTGCGGCCACACCTTCCGCGAGCCGCGCGAAGTCTGCCGACAATATAGAGGGCAACAGTTCAACCACAGGGCCAGTGTATCAGTGGGGTGCAGGTCAGGCGGTGGCGCCGGGCACGCTTACGGCAGCGCCCCGAGCGACTCTGGAGATGGCGCGGAGAAGCGGCTTGTGAGGGATGCCTCCGCCAGATTCGGCGAAGACGGCTTCACCGGTGCGCTTCGCGATCGGACGAAAGCACCATCGCGTGAACAGCGCCAGGTGATCTTCGATCTGCGAGGTGGAGGGCCGGGAGGGGTTCATCCCTTCGAGTGAGCTGAGCGCTTTTTCCAGGCGTTCCTCCAGCGTGTCGACCGCGGGCGCTGAAGCGGGCGACGGCTCAAGCGGGACCGGGGCAAGCGCCGTGGGATGCGAGTAGAGCGAGGAGGAGCCGGACTGCTCGTTGTGCAGCCGCATGCCGATGGTGACAAAAGCGGCCGGGCCGCCAAGCCCCTGGCGTGTGAGCCGGAAGAGGGCTACTTCGCCGGGTTGGGCGGACGGTTGGATGATGACCGCGGAGAGTTCGGAGAGTAGCCGCACGGATTCCGGCAACTCGCGCAGTGCAGTCTCGGCCTTTTCGTACCGCTGATGGATCGCCGAGGCGGCTTCGAACTCGAGGGCTTCGGAGGCCGCGGCGCGTTCACGCTCGAGCGATGCGAGCAGGCTTGCGCCATGGGTGCGGAGGGTCTCGAAAACGGCGTCTGCTTCGGCGCGGTGGCGGTCCGGAGTGCAGGTCTGATTGCAGGGCGCCAGGCATTTCTTCATTTCGAAGTAGGGGCAGGCGGGATGCTCGGGGTAGGGGTGCAGGTCTTCGACGCAGCGGCGCAATTGGAAGAGGTCGAGCACGGCATCGCAGGCACGTTCGGCGGCGGCACGGGTGGGAAATGGGCCGAAGCTGCGATCCGCCGCGCTACGGACGTAACGGTTCGTGGCGAAGAGGCGGGGAAAGTCGTTTTCTAATGCCATGCGCAGGTATGCGGGCGGGCGCAGTCGGAGGCGCTTGCGTACGGCGGCAGCGTCCTTTGCTGCGAAGGCGTCGACGATCTCCCGATAGAGGATCAGCGAGGCTTCGAATTCCGATCCGTAGGGGGACCAGGCGATCTGGCGGACGAAGGGAAGAAGTTGCAGGCGGCGTGAGAGCGCACCTTGCGGAGCGAGCATGCGTGTGAGCCGCCGGCGCAGATTGCTGGTGCGCGCTATATACGGCTCGCGGCGTTCGCCGAAGCCAAGGGAGAAGACGGCCGGCGATTCGGGAAGGCTTCCCAGCTGGTCGGCCGAGTCCGCGGCGCTTGGCGGCATTGCCGCTGCGCCTGCCGGGACGAAGGGTAGAGTATGCGCCAGCACGCTCCAATTCTAGCTGTCACGCACGCTGGGGAACGACCAGCGAATCGCGCGCCTCGGGTATGCGGGCTGCCAGTGGAACCTTAGTTGTTGCTGGTGAGCAGCGATTTACGATCCGGCGATGGTCATCCCGTCGATGCGCAGCGTGGGGGATGCGACCGAGCTGCGGAAGACCATGTCGTTGCCAGCAGCGGTGACGTTCTGAAACATCTCCCGCAGGTTGCCGGCGATGGTGATGCCTTCGACCGGATAACTCCACGCGCCGTTTTCGATCCACAGGCCGGAAGCTCCGCGCGAGTAATCGCCCGTGACCATGTTGACGCCCTGGCCGATGAGCTCGGTCACGTAGAGACCGCTCTTGATGCCGGCAAGGATGGAAGCAGGCGGCAGCGGAGACGCCGATTCGAGGAAGAGATTTCCGGCGCCGATGCCGGGCGCGCCGGAGATGCCGCGCGAGGCGTTGCCGGTCGACTGCATGTTGAGTTTGCGGGCCATGTAGGTGTTGAGCAGATAGCTCTTGAGCACGCCGCGCTCGACGATGACGGTGCGACGCGTGGGCAGACCTTCGCCGTCGAAGGGCGCTGTTCCGAAGCCGCCGACCAGGGTGCCGTCGTCGATGATGGTCAGCTCGGGGCTGGCCACCTGTTCGCCGAGCTTGCCGGCGAAGAAGGATGACTGGTGATAGATGAGCGAGCCGTTAGCCGCCTCGAAGATGTGGCCGACGATGGACCGCGCGATCTCCGGCGAGAAGACGACCGGTACCTGCTGGGTGGGCACGGAGCGTGCGCCGAGCCGGCGCAGGGTGCGGCGCGCAGCTTCGGCTCCGATAGACTCAGGCGACTCCAATGCGGCGGCCGAGCGTGCGCTCGAGTACCAGTAGTCGCGCTGCATCTGGCCATCGGCGGATTGAGCGATTGGGCTGGCAGAGATGGAGCAGATGGAGCGGCGGTATTCGCCCACAAAGCCGCGCGAGTTGGCGAGGATCTTATGGCCTGCGCCGGAATCGAAGGAGCCGCCGCGGCTGTTGGTGATGCGAGGATCGGCGGCAAAGCAGGCCGCATCGGCGCGCCGCGCCAGCGCGATGCGTTCGGCGGCGGGCAGGTCGTCGACGTCATTCGAGTAGATGCGCAGCTCGCCGCTGAGCTGGCCGAAGCTCGTCGGATCGGGCAGGCCCGCGAAAGGATCTTCGGAGGTGACGCGCGCCAGCGCGACTGCGCCATGGACGAGACGCTCCAGGCCAGCGGGCGTCAGATCGCTGGTAGAGGTGGATGCCGTGCGCGCGCCGAGAAAGACGCGCAGTCCAGCGGCGCGTGACCCTGACTCCTTCAGCCGCTCGACTTCACCTTTTCGGACGAGAGCTTCGAATTCGTCGCCTTCGTAGAGGACGGCTTCGGCATCCGTGGCGCCGGCGGAGAGTGCCTGGTCGATGAGCTGTGTGGCGAGCGCGGCGGTGAGCTCCTGATGTGCGGTCAATGTTTCCAGCATCAGCGACCCGTTCCGCCGACGACCATGCGGTCGAGCTTGATGGTAGGCATACCGACGCCGACAGGCACGCTCTGGCCCTCTTTGCCGCAGGTGCCGATGCCTTCATCCAAGCGCAGGTCGTGGCCCACCATCGAGACGAATTTGAGCGCTTCCGGACCATTGCCGATGAGCGTTGCGTCTTTGACGGGCGCGGTGATCTTGCCGTCTTCAATGAGGTAGGCTTCGCTGGCGGAGAAGACGAACTTCCCGTTGGTGATGTCCACCTGACCGCCGCCGAAGTTCACTGCGTAGAGACCGCGCTTGACGGAGCGCAGGATGTCTTCGGGTGCATCATCGCCGGCGAGCATATAGGTGTTGGTCATGCGCGGCATGGGAACTGATTGATAACTTTCGCGGCGACAGTTGCCGGTCTCCGGGATACCCATGAGACGGGAGGAGAGCTTGTCGCTCATGTAGCCCCTGAGAATTCCGTTCTCGATGAGGACTGTCTCCTGCGTGGGCGAGCCTTCGTCGTCGACGTTGAGTGAGCCCCGGCGATTGGGCATGCGGCCGTTGTCGACCACCGTGACCTTTGAAGACGCGACGGATTGGCCGATGAGACCGGAGAAGGCCGAAGTGCCTTTGCGATTGAAGTCCGCTTCGAGCCCGTGGCCTACGGCCTCGTGCAGCAGCACGCCGGGCCAGCCGGGGCCGAGCACGACTTCCATTTCGCCCGCCGGCGCGGGAACCGCATTCAATTGCAGGATGGCCTGGCGCGTCGCTTCCTTCGCAAAGCCCTCGGGAGTTTTCTCAGTAAGGAAGTAGTCGAGCTCCACACGGCCTCCGCCACCGGCGCTGCCACGCGTGATATTTGTGCCGTCCTTCGCGATCACAAAGACGTTGAAGCGCGCGAGGGGCTGGGTGTCTGAAGCGAAGGTGCCGTCCGATGCGGCGACCAGGATACGGCGCACCTCGTCTGAGAAGCTTGCGCGCACCTCCACGATGCGCGAATCAGCCGCGCGCGCGGCGCGGTCGGCACGGAGCAGCAGGTCAAGCTTGGAGGCGATGTCGGCATCGCCCTCCGGCGAGAGGACGGGGTAGAGATTCTGCTGAGTCTTTTCGCGGAAGCCGCTGACAGGCTCCTTCGCGGGGCCGCTGGCGATCAGCGCTGCGGTGCGCGCGGCGCGGAGCAGGCGATCGGCGGAGAGATCGTCGGTGTAGGCGTAGCCGGTGCGCTCACCCGCGACGACGCGCACGCCGCAGCCCGCGCTCATGCCCTGGTTGGCGGACTTCACCAGCGATTCGTCAAGGCCAATGGATGTCGAGGCAATCGACTCAAAGTAGAGGTCGGCGTAATCGCCGCCGGCAGAGAGCGCCTCGCCCAGGCAACGCTCGAGCAGCCGCTCCGTGATGCCGAAGGTGTCGAAGAAGTAGCGCCGGTGCTCTGGACCGAAAGAATTATGCTGCTGCGTCCCGGAAGGGATGTTTGTAGGCTGATGGCTCATGTCTGTCAATTGGATGATCTGGATCGATTGTAGGCTTCAGCGTAGGTGAACGTGATGATTTTCGCAGCAGGCTCCGTGCTAGATTGACCGCATGAGCGCACTGGCAGAAGAAGTCGAACGGCAGCAGTATCCGGTAGGACGGTTCCAGCTTACCCAACAGGTCACGCCGGCACAGCGCAAGCAGGCGATTGACTTTCTCGAGGAGTTTCCGCGGCTCTTCCGGAAGGAAGTGGAGATGCGCGGGGACGCCGGGCTGGAACGGCCCTATCGGCCCGATGGCTGGACGCTGCGCCAGCTTGCGCATCACCTGGCTGACAGTCATTCGCAGATGTCTGGACGGCTGCGGATGGCATTGACCGAGGATTGGCCCACCATCAAGCCTTACGACCAGGAGGCCTGGGCGAGTCTGGCGGATGCCTCGAGCGCGCCGGTGGCTTTGTCGTTGGCCATCATCGAAGGTGTGCATGCGCGCATGGTGATACTGCTGCGATCGCTCAAAGATGCTGACTGGGCGCGGGGATTCCATCACCCGGAGAATGGGCCGGAGCGGATCGACCAGGTGCTGCTGCGCTATGAGTGGCACAGCCAGCATCATCTGGAGCATGCCCGCGCTGTACCGCGCTAAATTCCAGAGGTCATCCCCCAGAGGTCATCCCACGGAGAGGGCATTTCGCGCGTCTCCGGTTTCGTCGCACACTGCCTGTGCAGATAAATGCCGGCCATTGTTACAGATCTGAGCGCGGAGACGCTTGCACGCGAGCTGGAATCGTTCCTTGCGGAGCACCCTGGCGCCGCAGTGTTGGAGGACGGTCGCGTGCTCTTCGATATGCGCGAGGCGCGCTATGCGCTCTCTGCGGAGCACGGCCGCTGCGTGCTTCAGTTGTGGTCGGAGGAACGGAACATCGTCCGCACCGTGACCGGGCTCGATGTGCGGAAGGATGTTCTGCGGCTGCAGGTACGCCGTTTTGGACAGACGCGGCCGCAGATACTGCATCTGCTGGCGGACCGCGACCAGCGGACACCTTCTACGCGCGCGCGATTCGCATGCGCTATCTGAAGCATCTGGAGCACATGCTGCCGCGGGCCTTCGGTGACTGGAAGATCGAAGCGTTGCGCGGTTCGATGGACCTGGAACACAGCTTTGGGCCCGCGTATGCGCGCGGGTTGCTGACGCATGGACAGAGCGCGTGGGCGCTGATCGCCGTGAATGCGGAGGAGTCGCAGGCGACGATCGACGGCATTCTGACGCTGGGGCTGCTCTGGCTGAGCCGCTGCCGTGAGCGCGCGCAATCCCGCAACGGACAAGCCAGATACGTCGCGGGGCTGCGGGTGATCGTGCCTGAGGGACACAGTGCCGTCACGCAATCGCGGATGGGTTGGCTGGACGCTGCGCAGGCAAAGTGGGAGTTGTATGAGTGCGATGCGCGCGGCGACGAGTTGCGGCCGATCGAGATTGGGCGGAATGGCAACCTGGAGATGCGGCTGGTGCAGAACTTCGATTGCGGCGCGGCGTTGGAGCGTCTGCAGGCTGGCATTGCGCAGGTGATGGCGCTGGTTCCGCCCGGTGCACGCGAGCGGGTGGAACAGCGGGTACACAGCGCCTCGGCGGTGGGATTGTCGCTGTGCGGGTTGGAGTTTGCGCGCGTGCAGCATGGGCTTGCGCCAGGCTCGTTCCAGCGGCAGGACCGCATCACCTTCGGAGCCGGGCCGAGCGAGACGGAGCTGAATGAAGACACCGCACCGATGCTGCGCGATCTGACGGCGCGCTTGTTCGAGAGTCGCCATACCGGCGGCAGCACACGCGATACGCTCTATCGGATGCAGCCGGAGCGGTGGCTTGAGTCGCGATTGTCGGCGGCGCTGCCGGTGATAGAACACTCGCTGCTGGGGACGCCGGTGTATCGCCAGGTGCCGGCGTTTGCGGCGAGCGATCGCGGCATGCTCGATCTGCTGGCAGTGAACCGCGATGGCCGGCTGGCGGTGGTGGAATTGAAGGCCGATGAAGACCTGCACATGGTGCTGCAGGGGCTGGACTATTGGATCCGGGTGCATCGCACGGCGCAGTCGCGAGTGGCGGATGGCTTGAACGACTTCACGCGCTCTGGCTATTTTCCCGATATGCGGCTGGCAGACACGTCACCGCTGCTGTACTTTATCGCGCCGGCATTGAGGATTCATCCGGCGACGGAGACGGTGCTGCATTCTCTGAGCAGCGAGATCGAGTGGAACCTGATTGCGGTCGGCGAGGACTGGCGGCGGTCGCTCGAGGTCATCTGGCGGAAACGTGGTGGAGGCGCTTAAAGCTTCAGCTCTCCTGAAAGGCAAAGGCCGCGGCGGGCTCGTCAACAATTGCAGGAGTGCTCATTTCAGCAGTGCCAATTTCAGGAGTGCTTCTGCCGCTGAACCGCTGCGCGAAGAATTGCTCGACTGAATCGAGGATCGCGGGGCCGGTGCGCGCCTCGTAGATGGTCTTGCGCAGCGCGCCGCCTCCCGGTACCCCGTGCGTGAACCAGGAAGCGAACTGTTTCATCTTGCCCGAGCCCTCGCGGCATGCTTTCGCGGCTTCGATGTTCTTCTCGTCCGATCCCGCGGTGTGCCAGTGGCCCTCTTCGAGCAGCATGGTGAAGTAGGTGCGGATCATGCGATAGCGGTCCCACTCGGTGGGGATGTCGTAGCGGCCAGTCGCGGTGTACTGCGCGATCTGGCGGAAGATCCACGGATTCGCCGGCGCGGCGCGACCGATCATCACCGCGTCGCAACCGGTGCGGGCGATCATCGCGACGGCGTCCTCGGGAGTGCGGATGTCGCCATTGCCGATGACCGGAATCGTGACCGCGTCTTTGACGGCGGCGATATGCTCCCAGCGGGCATCGCCGGAGTAGCCCTGCTCGCGCGTGCGGGCGTGCAGCGCGACGGCATTGAGGCCGCTCTCTTCTGCGAGGCGCGCGAGCGGGACGCAGACGATGTTGTCATCGTTCCAGCCAAGCCGGAACTTGACAGTGAACGGAATGGTCACCGCGCCACGCACCGCTTCGAAGATGCGTGCGATCAGCGGCAGGTCACGCAACAGACCCGAGCCGCCATTGCAGGCGACGACGCGCTTGGCCGGGCAGCCGAGGTTCAGGTCGACCATGTCGAAGCCGGCGTCCTGGACGATCTTCGCGGCCTCGCTGAGAGTGCGCGGATCCGATCCAAAGAGCTGAGCGGCGATGGGATGCTCGTCATCGTAGTAGGTGAGATAGCGCTTGCGCTTGGCTTCGCGCATGCGCGCCAGGCCATCGGCCGAGGTGAACTCGGTCATGATGAGGCCGCAGCCGGATTGCTGATTGGAGATAGCCGTCTCGACCGTGGCGCCGGCGGCGGCGGCCGGAGTGAAGAGGCTGGCGTTGCGGATGAAGCGGCGGAAGATCGTGTCGGTTACGCCGGCCATGGGGGCCAAGACGGTCGCGGGACGCACCTCGACCGGGCCGATGGCGAAGCGGGCAGGCACACGCGACTCTCGTGAGGCGGCCTCCAGGGCTTTCGCGTTACTCGGGTTGTCCTCCCAATGCACCTTCATCGCATTCGTGTCCGGTGAATTCAGTCTATGCAACTGAAGAGGCCTCCCGCAGGAGGCCTCTTTGAGTCTGCCAGGGCAGCCGGATTTACTTCGCGGCTGCCGCTGCCTCGGGCTTGACCTCGGCCTTGGCGTACTTCCGGCGGAAGCGCTCGACTCGCCCGGCGGTATCGATCAGCTTCTGCTTGCCCGTGAAGAATGGGTGGCAAGCCGAGCAGATTTCCACGTGGATGTCGCCTTTGTGGGTCGAGCGAGTGTCAAAGCCCGTCCCGCAGGCGCACTGTACGCGAATCTTCTCGTAATGGGGGTGGATCTTTTCCTTTGGCATCTCTCGCAAAATCCCTTTCCTGCAATCTTCCAATTTTAGGCGGATTTGACCGCTTTCGCAAGGTCGGCGCGCGACGCCAGCCCAATGAGCCAAGCCAGCACCTTCGGACAGATTGCCCTCCATAGATGACTTTTTGCTGCAAAAGATGCACAGACGCATATCATGCGGACTGCGGAGCTGGACCCTCCGCCTGTTCTTCAACGGCTGCCAGGGTCTTTGACGGTGCGGATGGGGAGGGCGCGGATGGGCTTGCGCGGTTGGGCTTTGGTCATGTTCCTCGGTGCGTGGATGTCCGCGATGTCCACGGCTGCCCAGCAGTCCCCACCAGATCACCCCGCCCTGTCCCATCATCCAGCCCCGGCGCCGGGCAGCGAAGCGGAAGGCAAGATCAAGCTGGATGTCGTCGTAACCGATGACGCTGGGCGGCCTGTTGCCGGTTTGGAAGAGAAAGACTTCACACTCCTAGATAACGAGAAGCCGCGGCCGATTCTGTCCTTTCACGGAGTGGATGGAACGGTGGGGGCGGGCAGGAGGGAGCCGCCGGTTGAGGTGGTCCTGCTGGTGGATGTCGCCAATACTGACTTACGGGTGGTCGGCAATGAGCGCTACCAGATCGAGAGCTTTCTGCGGCGGGATGGGGGAAGGCTGGCACAGCCGACTTCGCTGATGGTCTTTGATGACCGCGGTGTGAAAGGCCTGCCACAACCGACAAAGGATGGGAATCGGCTGGCCGACGAACTGAACAAAGCCGAATCGACGACGACACATTCGATTCTTCTGACGACGCAAACTGAGCCGATTCGCATGACACTGTCGCTGAACGCTCTGCAGCGCATCATCGAAGCCGAGAACCAAAAGGCAGGTCGAAAGATCCTGATCTGGATTGGGGACGGCTGGCCCATGCTCGAAAATTCCTACTACTTGTTCACTGAGCGGGATCACCGGCCATGGTTCGACGGGGTCGTTACTTCCTCCGGCGACCTTCGCGAGGCACGCGTCACGCTGTACAGCATTTACCCTACCGATCCGGCAACGACAGACGAACCTCACGTCCAGCACTACCGTAGCTTTCTGAAAGGTGTGCCCTCGGTGCATCAGGTTCGGCCCGGCAATCTCGCGTTGCCGGTGCTGGCGATTCACAGTGGGGGACGGGCGCTGGATGCACCCGGCAATCTGGGCGACCAGATCGCGAGCTGCATCGCGGAGGCGAAATTCTATTACACGCTGACCTTCGATCCAGCCACGGCGAAGCACGTGGACGAGTACCACGAGCTGGCTGTGCGCGTGGACCAGCCTAGACTCAAGGCGCGGACGAGCGCCGGATACTATGGCGAGCCTGTCTTGCAGTTCCAACCTCCAGCGTTAGGTGCGCATTGAAGCGGGAGCAGGATTGTTCGCACTCCACCTGCAAGGCCCGCTATGATGCCGCTGTTGCGGAAATGGACTCTTCCCGCTTGTTCTGCTAAGGCGGCCGGCCACGGGTGATCGATTGGGTATGTCGCGTTGGGCTCTCTGCCTGCTGCTTTTCTCTGCTATGGTTCGCTTCGACCAGCAGGGTCTTCCGCCTGCGGCGGCTGGCCAGCAGGCACCGAGCGAAAAACAACCCGCGCTCTCCCACCGTCCCGCGCCGAGTGCCGGTGCTTCCGAAGGCAAGATTAAGCTCGACGTCCTGGTGACGGATGGCGCAGGACAGCCGGTAAGTGGACTGCAGCGGCGGGACTTCACGCTGCTGGATGATAGGAAACCGCAGTCGATACTTTCTTTCCACGAGGTGAACGGGGTTACCGGGAACGGAACCGCAGCCGATCCGCCGGTCGAGGTGATTCTGCTGATCGACATGGCCAACAATCTGCTGCACAACATCGCGTATGAGCGCTATCAGATCGACAGATTCCTGAAGCAGAATGGCGGCAAACTGGCTCAGCCGGTGACGGTGATGGTGCTCTCCGATCAGGGAGTGAAGACCCAGCCGGAGCCAGCCACTGACGGGAACTCGGTGGCTGACGGACTGGACCGGATCGAGACCTCCATACACACCATCCCGGTAACAGGCGGATATGACGCGATCGAGCGCATGGATCTCTCGTTGAAGGCGCTAAGGCAGATCGTTGCGGTCGAGGGGCAGAAACGAGGCAGAAAGCTGCTGATCTGGATTGGACCGGGTTGGCCCATGTTGGAGAATCCGGGCTACATGACGTCGGACAAAGTACAACGGAGCCGGTTCAATGGCATTGTTGAGTTGACGGAGCAGTTGCGGGAGGCGCGCGTGACGCTATACAGCATCAATGCCGTTGATCCAGGCTCCCCGGTACAAATGCGCTTCGATTACTACAAGAGTTTTCTCAAAGGAGTGCGATCTGCGAATGAGGCGGATTCCGGCGCTCTTTCCGTTCCGGTCTTTGCGGTGCACTCGGGCGGACGGGTGTTTCATGCAAGTGGCGACCTTGCAACCTTGATTGGCGGGTGTGTTCAGGAGGCGAAGGTTTACTACACGCTCGGCTTTGATCCGTCTGCTGCCGAACATGTGGACGAATACCACGAGCTTTGGGTGAAGATCGACAAACCGGGCGTGGTGGCGCATACGAATAGCGGCTATTATGCCGAGCCGGTCTTGCAGCCATAGAAACGGCACGGCCGCCGGCTCTAGGTTGCGCCCGTTGATGTCGTTACGCCCCTTGAGGTCACGCCCCGCGTATGTCAAAGCGGCGGATCAGGCCGTCTTCGATCCTGAAGATGTGGCCGACGGGATGATCCTGCAGAAGGTTGCCGTTGAGGTCGTGCACTACCTGATGGACCTCGACGATGACCTCGCCTTCCGGGCCATTCGCAAAGCCGACGGGTTCGACGTGCGGATTGACCATCGCCCACTGGCGTGTCCAGTAGCTGCGGACTTCGTCCCGTCCGTGCACGTGACCTCCTTCCATGCCATTCGCCCAGGTGACGTCTTCGTGCATGGCCGCGAGCACGGCTTCTATGTCACGCGCGTTGAATCGGCTGTAAATATGCTTTAGGAATTCGGTTTGATCCTGCATCTGTCCCCATTCCGTGCATCGATGGTCAACCGCTGCTACTTAGATCACGAGGAAGCCACGGACGATGACGTACATTTCCACTTTCCCTCGTGAATGCCGGTGCGCTTCTGCTGCACTTGTAACCGGAAATCGACGGTAGGCGAGTGCGATACTAGCAGGCATGGAAAGCGCTGCGGGCAAGGCTGCGATGACTGGTCCGGCGGCGGACTGCTCGCTGTGCGGCGGGACGGGCATGCACATCACCCGCGACCTCGAGGGTGATCGGGTAGCGGCGGTGTGCAGTTGCCGGGTGGCGCGGCAGGCGCTTCGTCGGCTGGAGCGGGCCAACATTCCGCGGCGCCATGAGCATTCGACACTGGCGAGCTATGAGTCGATCGAGACGACTGGCTCGCACGAGACCATGCTGCAGGCCCATTTCAAGGCCCACCAGTTCATTCTCGACTATCCGCACAACACCGATGGGCGCGGGCTGATGTTTGTCGGGCTGGCGGGGCGGGGCAAGACGCACCTTGCCGTCGGCGTGCTGCGGGCGTTGATCGAGGAGAAGGGCTGCCAGGGGCTGTTTTGCGATTATGGCGACCTGCTGAAGCAGATCCAGAACTCTTACAACCCGCGGTCGGAGACTACGGAGTTCGAGCTGCTGCGGCCGGTGATCGAGGCCGAGGTGCTGGTGCTGGACGATCTCGGCTCGACCAAGCCGACGGCCTGGGTCCTGGACACGGTGGGACACGTCCTGAATGCCCGCTACAACGACAAGCGGACGACTCTGGTTACGACCAATTTTGCCAATCGTCCGCCGGCTAGTGGAGGCAAGGACGATACGCTGGGCGACCGAATCAGCGAGCGTGTGCGCTCCCGGCTGGTTGAGATGTGTGTGTGCCTTGAGGTGCAGGGCGCGGACTTTCGCCAGACGGCTGGAGCGAGTGACGCAAATTTTGCCTGGTCGAAGGCAGAATTTCTACCCGGCGGCGAATAGCGGTTAGACGGCGGTCCAGAGCAGGAGAATGACCGCGACCAGGATTGCGATGCGGTAGACGTACTCGGGCACTTTGCTCGCCCTCGGATCGAGTGCGGAGCACGGCTGGCCGTTCTGATTCAGCTCTCGCGTCGCCTGCATGGGACTCGCTCCTTGGGGGCAGGGGTCAATTGCTTGCCCATAAGACGTCTCATTGTGGCAAGATGTCGCAGAAATATTGTGACAAGATGTCGCAGAAATTTCGAATGAAGAATGGATGAAGATTCGGCGACCGTAATCAGCCGAGGAACTCGTTGGTTTGGCGACAGCGTAGAATCGCAGCCATGTCCAGTGGCAACAGTGGCGCAGGTGGCTTCCTCTCCGAAAAGAAAAGCCAGCCGGAGACCCGGTCCTGGCTTCCCTGGATCATCGCCGGGGTCGTCATCGTTGCGGTGCTCGGCCTGATTTTTGCCTCGAGC
>DATBCB010000170.1:0-7959 GCA_036270675.1 Acidobacteriaceae bacterium
CACATGCACACCGTCGCAACCGACGGCAGGAATACCATCCGCGAAATGGCGGAGGCCGGCCTTGCTCGCGGCTACGAATACATCGCCATTACCGATCACTCAAAGAATCTCGCGATGACGTCCGGCCTCGATGACGAGCGCGCCCTCGAGCACATCCGCAACATCCGCGAAGTCGACGCCGAGATGGCGGGAAAAATCCGCGTCTTTGCCGGCATCGAAGTCGACATCCTCGGCGACGGCGCCCTCGATCTCTCCAACGAAGTACTCGCCGAGATGGACGTCGTCATCGCCAGCGTTCACTCGCTCTTCAGCCAGTCGCGCGAGGAGATGACCGCGCGCATCCTCCGCGCCATCGAGAATCCATACGTCCGCATCCTCGGCCACCCCACCGGCCGCAAACTGCTGCAACGCGATGCCTACGATCTCGACCTGCCCACCATCCTGAAGCGCGCCAGCGAGCTCGGAGTCGCCGTCGAGCACAACGCCGACCCCAACCGTCTCGATCTCTGCGATCGCGATCTCCGCATGGCCAAGGAGAGCGGGTGCCGCGTCTCCATCAACACCGACGCACATCACGTCTCCAGCCTCGAAAAAATGCGCTACGGCATCCGCCAGCTACGCCGCGCCTGGCTCACGCCGGATGACGTGCTCAACACTCGCAGCGCAAACGACTTCCTCGCCGCCCTCCGTCCTCGCCCCTAGACCTTTTCACAAAGATGCAGGGCTTGTAGTGGCTATTGACGCAGCTTTTCCGCTAAGAAAAGCTGCTCTTCTCGGATCTGGAAGGAAACACGGTATTTGTGAAAAGGGGCGAAGCGCTTAAATTCATCGACGGCCCGCTTCCGTGCATGTTCTAATGCACTCCCCTAAACAAGTAAGGGTCCGAGGTACGTATGCGCCGCCGCATCGCCATGGTCGTCGCCTGCTGTCTGCCGCTCTTCTGCCTGCCACTCTTCTGCGTTGCCCAGCAGAAGGCCGACATCACTCCCGACCGCGTCAATGCTGCGCTTGCACAGCTCGATCCCTACATTCGTTCCGCGATGGACAAGACCAAAGTCCCCGGCGCAGCCGTTGCCGTCATCTACAACGACCAGGTCATCTTCCTCCGCGGGTACGGCGTGCGCAAAGCCGGCGAACCCGCGCAGATCGATCCCGACACCGTCTTCGAACTCGCTTCCGTATCCAAGCCCATCGCTTCCACCATCCTCGCGTCGCTGATCGGCCAGGGAAAAATCAGTTGGGATGACAGGGTCGCCGACCTCGAGCCAGGCTTCAAATTATCCAGCCCAGAGACCACCCGAGAGATCACCCTCCGCGACTTCCTCTCCCATCGCACCGGCCTCGCTACCTCGTCCGGCGATCTATTGGAAGACCTCGGGTACTCGCGCCCGGAGATCCTCTACCGCATGCGCTATCTGCCGCTGCCGGGCCAGTTTCGCAAGACATATGCCTACAGCAACTTCGGCTACACCACCGCAGCCATCGCCGCCGCCACCAAACTCCGCAAGCCATGGGAGGCAATCGCCGACGAGCAGCTCTACACTCCCCTCGGCATGACCTCCACCAGCTCACGCTTCTCCGATTATGAAAACCGCACCAACAAAGCCGCGCTCCACATCATGCTGGACGGTCAGCCCATCAACCGGTTCGTGCGAGAAGCCGATGCCGAAGCGCCCGCCGGTGGAGTCAGCTCCAGCGCCCGCGATCTCGCCCAGTGGGTACGCCTGCAGCTCAATGGCGGCAAGTGGAATGGCAACCAACTCATCGACGCCGATGCGCTCGCCGAAACGCACAAGCCTCAGGTCTGTCGCGTTGCCGCCGATCCGGCAAAGCCCGACGCCTGCCCCGGCGACCAATACTATGGCCTAGGCTGGAACACCGGAAAAGACGCACATGGCCAGATCAGCCACAGCGGCGCCTTCCTTCTCGGAACCTCGACCGGCGTCTACATCATTCCTGAAGAACACATTGGCGTTCTCGCCCTCACCAACGGCACGCCGGTCGGCCTGCCGGAATCCATCTGCCTCACCTTCCTCGACAATCTACACTACGGCAAGCAGCAGCGTGACTATCTCCCGCTCCTTGCGGGCATGATGCACGAGGCGTTGGCCGAGGCGGAGAATGCATCGCCAAACTACGCAACCCTACCGCCTCCCCAAAATCCCGCAGGCGCCAAACCACTCACGGCCTACGTCGGCAAATATTCCAACGAATACTTCGGCACGCTGGAAGTCTCGCTTGAAAACGACCGCCTCATCCTCCGCCTTCCGCCGCGCGGCGCCTACTACGAGCTCACCCACTGGGACGGCGACACCTTCACTTACTACTTCGCCAGCGAGAGCACCGGCCTCGGCCGCCGCGGCGCAAAATTCTCTCCCGACAAAAATCAGGTGCTGATCGAAAACCTCGCGCTCGAGCACAACTCCGTCTTCACCCGGATCCAATAACCCAACGCTCTCACTTCAACTTCGCGTCGCCTTTACCGGATTCCCGGACAACGCGTGGGCGCGCGCAAGCTGCAGCCACGCCAGCGACCCCAGCGGAAAACGCAGGCGTGAGGAGCTCGTCAGGACAACGTTCGGTTTGCTCACCGCTCCCATGCGTGCAGTCGCGGCACCCACCGCCGCACGTTCCTGCAGTACTCTTCGTAATCCGCGCCGAATTTGCGGCGCAGCGTCGGCTCCTCGTAAAGAAGCACAAACAGCGTCACGCCCATAACAGCCGCAGCAGCAAGAATGATCGCAGTCAGGCCGGCTCTTCCGAAGATCACCCACAGCCCCGCCCAGCCGGCGAAGAACCCCACATACATGGGATTCCGGACGTAGCGGTAGAACCCCACCACAACCAGCCTCTTCGGCGGAATCATCGGCGCGGGTGTTCCCCGCCCCGTCCAGCCAAAATCCCAGACGCACCGCAGCGCAACAGCAAATCCCAGTACCGACGGCACCGCCGCAATCCAGCGCCATCGCGCCGCGCCCGCCGTGTCCACATGAAATCCCAGCCAGGACGGCAGCAGCCAGAACCACAGCGCAAAGAACGCAGCGCCCACTGCAAGGGAAGCTAGCGCCAGAGGCCACCGCTCACCGCGATCCGGGCGCCCCGCAACTCCAGCCACTCCACTAGTCATCGCGCATCCCAGCCAATGACCGAAGTATGATCCCTATGGCTCAACCCCATCAACAAGGAAGCGACTAACTCCCCGTGAAACGTGCGGCAATATCTCGAGTCGTGGCAGTCGCCTCCGTCTTCGCAGGCATACTACTGGCCGGCCAAGCTCGCTCGCAATCCGTTGCCGCAACTTCTGCGCCGCCGCAACAGCAGGACCAGAGCTTCTATCTCGGTACGCCCGTCACTCACCCCGAAGATCTCTCCGGAGTCTGGGAATCTCCCGACGGCCTTGGAGGTATGGTCGGCATCCATCTCCGCCTGGACACGACCGCACCCGCCGACGCAACCACGCTCGCCGGAACCCAGCAGTCCTGGTTCGGCCTCTCGGTGGGCCTCTATCGGCAAGCCGGGACGGAGCTTCAACTCGGCGAAGAGAACTTCTTCAGCGACTCCCCGCGCGGCGGCAGCGTGCGATACGAACAAGGCCGTTTGACGCTGCACTTTTCCGGATATGATCTCGATTTGCACCGCGTCGCGGGAGACAAGTGGTCCGGCCGCTTTCACCGGGAAGACTTCGATGCAGTCGTCACACTCCTCCGGCCCATGCTGCAAGCCGCACCGAGCCACTCCGGCGGAGCGTGGTTCATCGGAACCTGGAAAAGCTCCTCCGGTCCCAACATCACTTGCCTCCACATTGCGCGGCAGTCTTCCTTAGCATTCGTCGCCTGGGCCGATACTCTTAATACTTGGGGTTCGACCGAATTTACACCGCAGCTTCCGAGACCTCCCTACTCTTGGGAGCACTACGGAAACCCGGCGAAGATTCAGCTTTTTGAAAGCGGCAATGTCTCGATCGAGCTCGGAGCCTATAACGCAACGTGCTGCTCGCATCTGTTCCTGGCCACGCCCGCGCGCGACGGCAGAGAGATGAACGCAGACTGGCCCCCTGGCCCCAATCAGGCTCCGCATAAATCGAAATGGACGAAGATACCCGGCGACAGCTGCATCGCCCCGCTCCCGCAGTAATTCATCCGGCCCGATCGGCCCAGCAAAAACGCCGAGCCCCACTCCGCCAGAAAGCTCTCGCATCCCCTCTCCGGCGGATAGCGGAGGAGGACGCGTCAAGCTTCAACCGGCGGCCCAGGGCTCGGCAGTTTGGGGGAAAGACTTATCGCGTAGCGGTGACCGTAGGATGCTCCACCTGCGCCGACTGCACCGGCGGCCGATGGCTTTCCAGGAAGTTGGCAATATCGTGCTGGAAGTTAGGACTGTTCGCCGGGATGGTCATCAGGGCCGGCAGTCCGGGAAACAGCTCGCCCAGCGCCTTCACCAGCATCCCGTGCTCATCCAGATAGAAGCGCGACAGCACCGTCTCTTCATGCGTGCTCTGGTCGAAGGAGAGCGTTTCCCACGTCCAGGACAGGTGCGACGCATTCGGCACGCCATGCTTCTCCGCCGTCTTGCGCATCGCGTCCAGCTCCGCGCCCGGCTTCAGGTGCGAGCACACAGAGACCACCACCGTGCCGTTGGAAAAGTATGTCTTATCGATGTCGCTGGCGATAAAGTGCGCCGCCATATCCGACTGACCGACGAAGATCGACGAAACCGGCCGGCCGAAGATGCTGCGCACCGCCACCGGCAGGTCCGAGATTGGCGTCACCTGGCACGCGCCGCCGTTGAAGGCTTGCTTCACTATCTTCTCGCCCAGAGAAGGCATGCTCATCAGCGTTTCGAAGTCGACGCTCGTACCCTGCAAACTGGGAGTCTGCGCAGAAGCCGTGAGCCCGACAAGAAATACCAAAGCGGTCAAAGTCTTCATACATGCACCTCGGTGCCAGAATGGAGCCATCTCCCACATTGGGCAAATTACCTCGGTAATCTCTTATGCCGCCTTTGTCCGCCGTGCAGCCCAAAGGTGTCATTTAGGGAACCGGGGCTCCAACCAGCGTTCTCCAATGCGTTAATACATTGCTTTATCAGCTAGATGCGAGAACATCTCCAGCTCGCACTTTCGTACTATGATCCCTCCGGCAATTTGCCGGCCGCCTTGATCCACACAGATTACTTTGGGCACCTAACGCTGCCCACGGCTTAACTGCGGGGCGGCCGCGGCGATCAAAAACGCTGACGATCTCCGCTCGCTCAGACGAAACGCCTCACGAGATCAGAGCCGGGCAGCAGGCATATACTCGGCAACGCTCCTGCATCTCTGGCTGACTTGGAGGCATGTCGTGGCGTTCCCCATCCAGCACGTCTTCGTGCTTATGCTCGAGAACCGGTCCTTCGATCACCTGCTTGGCTTCTCTGGCATTACGGGCACCGACGCTGTCACCGGAGCAAACACGACACTCCAAGGCCTCTTAGGTACTGAGACCAACGCTTACAACGGAACAACCTTCACCGTCGCGCAACCGGCCGACTATGCCATGGCGGTCGATCCCGGGCACGAATTCCCCGATGTCCTCTGTCACCTATGCGGTCCGGCGGCGGCCTATCCGGCGGCCGGAAGCTATCCTTCGATCAACAACTCCGGATTTGTTGCGTCGTATGCCGCGGCGTGCGCCAAGTCAAATCAGCAAAGCGCTCCCGGAGAGATATTGAAGTGCTACCCGCCTGCGCAACTGCCGGTCTTGACCGCACTCGCATCGGAGTTCGCGATATGCGATGCCTGGCACGCCTCCATGCCTGGTCCCACCTGGCCTAACCGCATGTTCGTGCACGCCGCATCCTCGAACGGCCTCGACCACAGCCCGACCACAGCAGAGATAGCACTGTGGGAAGCCACCTCCGGCTTCTCCTTCCCCAACGGCACCCTCTTCGATCGCCTCAATGCAGCCGGCATCAAGCGTCGACTCTACGCCGGCGACGATTTCCCCATGATGGCCGCCCTCAAAGGCATTGGTCTCGACGACGTCCGCCAGTATCAGCATTTCGCCGCGGATCTCCAGCAGCCATTCCCCTACAGTTACGTATTCATCGAGCCCAGCTACGACCTGCTCAATGACTACAAAGGAAGTACTTCGCAACATCCGCTTGCGGACGTCCGGCTGGGCGAAGGCTTGATCAAGCAGACCTACGAAGCCCTCCGCAACTCCCCTCTCTGGAACTCCAGCCTGCTCGTCATCACGTGGGATGAGCACGGCGGATTCTACGATCACGCCGCCCCGCCTTCAGCGACCCCACCGGGCGACTCAATCCCGTCCACGGGCCACAACAAGTACGGCTTCACCTTCGCGCAGTACGGTCCACGTGTTCCGGCGGTCGCGATTTCACCCTGGATCCCGAAAAATCGGATCGACCACCGGCTCTACGATCATGCGTCCATCCCGGCAACCATCGAAAAGCTGTTTGGACTGACCTCGATGACCGCTCGCGATAAGGCAGCGAATTCGCTTCTTCCGCTAGTCTCCCTGGACGCCCCGCGGTCCGACGCACCAACCGCGCTTCCCTCTCCGGCTGTTCCCGCAGCAGCGCCAAGGATGCAAGGGGTCATGCTGTCGGCCACAGCCAACTCGCAACCGGCTCCATCCCGCCCACATGACTCTATCAACGACGGCAATCTCCCCGTCGTCATCCACTCAGCGATGCGGCAGGATATGCAACTCTCTCCCACCACGGATCGTGATGCCATCATCGCGAAAGTAGCAGCACTAAAAACGCGCTCCGATGCCGCTGCCTATCTCGCCGAAGTTGCAACCAAACGCGCCGCCGCTTCACAGCCGCCATCACCATAGCGGTTTCTCGCGCTTCAACAATCCCATGCCGTACCCTTAGCTGCATGCAAGTCGCCCGCAACTCTTCCTCCCTGCTCATCAGCGCGCTTCTCATGTCGCCATCGGCCTTCGCCGCCCAGCCCGACCCCGCATCGCTGGTCAATCCGTTCGTCGGCACCACCAACGGCGGTAATGTCTTTCCCGGCGCGACCATGCCCTTCGGCATGGTGCAGTTCAGTCCGGAAGCCACCCCGGTCAATCAGAAGCGGCAGATCGCCGCACCCGGCGGCTACGAATATCGCGCGAAGCAGATCCGCGGGTTCAGCCTCACCAACGTCGAAGGCTGGGGCTGCGCCGGCGCCTCGGGCGACGTTCCCCTCATGCCCATCACCGACGCAATCACTACGTCGCCGTCGAAGGACTTCCGCCACAACTACGCCGCCAGCTTCACCCACGCCGACGAGAAGGCCGAACCCGGCTCCTACCAGGTCAAGCTCGGCAACGGAGTCCAGGTCGCCCTTGCCGCTGCAACCCGCATGGGCGCAGCCACCTTCACCTTCCCGTCGGACAAACCGGCGCGCGTCCTCGTCCGTACCTCCGACTCCGAAGTCGGTTCGACTGACGCCCACACCCGGATCGACCGGGCCGGCCAAATCGTCACTGGCTCGGTGACAAGTGGCAACTTCTGCGGCTACATCGGCACGGAAGACCGCCGCCCCTACTACACCCTCTACTTCGTCGCGCGCTTCGATCGCCCCATCACCGAAACCGGCGCCTGGAAAGACACGGCCGTCAGCCCCAACGCCACCACCTCGGAAGGCGGCACGGGCTTCGGACCCAAAGGCATTCCCGAGGTTGGCCACGGTTCAGGCGTCTGGGTCGGCTTCGGCAACGGCGGCGAGGTCCGCGTACGCATCGGCATCTCTTACGTCAGCGAAGCCAATGCCCGCGCCAATCTCGAAGCAGAGAACATCGCCGCCAAAACCTACGAGCAGGTAGCCGCCCGCGCCCGCACCGCCTGGAACAAGCAGCTCTCGCAGATCGAAATCGAAGGCGGCACAGACGAGCAGCGCCGCGTCTTCACCACCGCCCTCTACCACGCCACCATGACGCCCACCACTTACAGCGACGTCAACGG
>DATBCB010000171.1:0-1895 GCA_036270675.1 Acidobacteriaceae bacterium
GCGCGCGCACATGCCCCGGCGCAAAGTCCATCATCGCGCTGGTTAGCGCCTCGATCACCGCCAGCATCGGCCGCTTGATCTCCGCCTCATACACCGGCTTGCGCGCGTTGAACCAGTCACAATTGTTGTTGCGCGCCAGCCCGCGCAGAAAACGTAACCCTTCCGGTGCAAAATAGGCCCGCCGCTCCACGTCGCCCTGCACAGGCTGCTTCTTCTTTCCGGAACCTGCTCCGCCCGCTCCCGTTCCGGTCATTCTTTTCAAATCCATTGCGGCTTTCCCAACCCAGGAGGCGTCCGTTGATGTTGCCTGCTGCATGACCGACTCTGGGTCGCTGCAGCGCAGCACTGGAGGTTCCATGCGTCTACGTTATCTCTTCTTTCTGCTCGACCAGCCCACCGCACTCTAAACCTCACCAACGATGGTCTCACCGACAATGGTCTGCATGTGCTCGAGAACTACACGCGCGATCCCACGGCCATCGACGCTGCGCTGCGTCAAATCCGAGATGCCCTATCGTGATTCTGATCACCTGCGCTTTGTGGTGCGCGACGACGCGAGCGGCCTCATCGGCTCGTCCGAGATCAACCTCAATCCCACGAAGTACAAGCTGACCGCTGCAAAGCGCGTGATCGTTACTTATCTGCGATCAGCATCATTCCGTCCGGTATGACGCGGCACTCCGCGCCAGGCCGTGCATGCCATGTCGACCCATCCGCGTAGCGCAGCTCGATCACCAGGATGTACGCCACCGACGTCAGGTCATTCACGGAAACCGTCCGCGTGCGCAACTGCTCTGCAGGAACCGAGCCCGCCAGGTGCACATTCCGCACCGCATCCGCTGTTGGCTGGTTGGTGAGGGTGGCGCCGCCGGCAGGCAGCAAGCGGCTCTTGTTCGAGGTCCCATGTACCTCCAGCTCCGCGGCGACAATTCGCTGCAGCTGGGTATTCTTCATCGAAAGATCAATCGACTGTCCCACGTGGTTCGCGTCCGGGGGCGGAACGGCAGGCGCATGCGGGCCAACAGCCACCAGCGCGCCCATTCCACGCTGTGCGGCGGAAAGCTCCACCGGACAGGTTGCGGGATTGGCTACACTCGCGGGTGCCGGCGCCGCCAGACATGCGGGCGCGGCGATGGCTGCAAACGACAGAATGACGGAGGAAAGCGAGAAAGGATGGCGCATACAACACCTCCAGGCAAGAGTGCCTTCCACGCGGCTCCAACTCTACGCCCGGTAAAAATGGATGCGCAAGGCCCGCACCACCTATGCCAACCACCGAACCCAAATCGGCACTCGCAGAAATCTCGCCCTATCGGATCGCCATCAGCGCCGCCCGGAACAGCGCGTCAAAGTGCTCGCCCACGCTCTTGTCCTTGGCCACCGCCGCCTCGATCGCCTTCTGCGCCGAAGGCCGCTGATACCCCAGGTTCACCAGCGCGGAGAGCACATCCTCCGCCGCAGGGCCGGCCGCAGCCACTGCCGGAGCAGCCACGGCCATGTCTTCCAGCTTGTCTTTCAGCTCCACCACCAGCCGCTCTGCCAGCTTCTTGCCCACGCCGGGAATGCGTGTCAATGTCGCATGGTCCTGCGCGCGCAACGCGGCCACCAGCCGGTCGGCCGGCAGCCCACTCTGGATCGTGATCGCCAGCTTCGGCCCCACGCCGCTCACCGTAATCAGCCGCTCGAAGATGCGCTTGTCATTGCGCTCGATAAATCCATACAGCGCCAGCGTGTCCTCGCGCACCTGCGTGTGGATGTGGAGGGAAACCTCCGCGCCCTCCGCAGGCAGCGATGTATAAGTCGACACACTGATGGCGACGTCATAGCCAACCCCCGCCGCCTCCACAATGGCCTGCTGCGGCTGCTTGCTGAAAAGACGTCCCCGAAGATGCGCA
>DATBCB010000172.1:0-3300 GCA_036270675.1 Acidobacteriaceae bacterium
GACCCGAGCAAGCTCGATCTGGCAAAACAGGAGATGGCGGCAAGCATTGTTCGCCGCAACGACGACGCGTCCGCGATCGCGAGCCGCGAGGCGGCCAAGCTGGTATATGGACCGACCAATCCCTATGGCCGCATCCCTGAACTGCCGGGAGTGATGGCGATCACAGTCGCGGACCTGGGGCAGTTCCACGAGAAGACCGTGATTCCGAATGGCATGATCATCGGGATGAGTGGAGATTTTGACAGCGCGGCAATGGAGCAGAAGCTGCGCGCCGCATTCGGCGGGCTGAAGAAGGGTACGCCCTTGGCGCCGCCGAAGGTGAGCTTCAACGGGCCGACGCCTGGTGTCTACGCGGTAGATAAGAGCGATGTGAACCAGAGCAATATCTGGATTGTCGGGCTGGGCACGGAGCGCTCCAATCCGGATTACTACGCCCTGAGTGTGATGAACCAGATCTTTTCTGGCGGCTTTGGATCGCGGCTCTTCCAGAACGTGCGCACGAAGATGGGGCTCGCGTATTCGGTTGGCGGCGGCTATGGCGCCGATTACGATCATCCAGGTCTGTTCTACACCGTGGCTGCGACCAAGAGCGCGAGCACCGTGGACGCGACCAAGGCGATGCTGGACCAGATCGACCACCTAAAGACTGAGCCTTTCACGGAAGACGAGCTGCGGCGCGCGAAGGATGAGCTGCTGAACTCCTTCGTCTTCCGCTATGACACGCCGGAGAAGGTGCTGACGGAACGGGCGAGCCTGGAGTTCTATGGGTATTCGGCGGACTTCCTGGAGAAATATCGCGCGGCGGTTGAAAAGGTAACAACCGCTGATCTTGAACGGGTTGCGAAGAAATACGTCGACCGCTCGAAGCTCGCGGTGCTGGTGGTGGGAAATACGCAGCAGATTGCTACCGGTACCCCGGGCCAACCGGGCAAGCCGCTCTCCGAGCTGGGGCAAGTGCATCCCATTGACATCACCATAGCGATGCCGCCGGGGATGCAGGGTGGCCCGGGCGCACCGGGAGCGCAATAGAGCATTTTTCGGTAATACTGTGATTTGCGGAGATCCACTCAGTGTGGCTTTTCTAAAGGGAGAAGCCACGCAAGCATCGTTGCTCGGTCTACACCATACCGAAAAATAGCCAGTCACTAAGGACAGGGATGCAACTCGCAATCGTCATCATGGCCGCGGGCAAGGGTACGCGGCTCAAGTCGCGCCGGCCGAAGGTGCTGCACCAGATTGGCGGCCGCTCGCTGGTGGAGCACGTGGTAGCCGCCGCTGCGCAGGTGGTGGAGCCCAAGGACATCTATGTCGTCATTGGACATGAGGCGGCGGCGGTGCGCGCCGCCCTGCAGCACACGGGAGTGCGGTTTGTGATGCAGGGGGAGCAGCGCGGCACCGGGCACGCGATCCAGACGACGAAGCCGGAGGTGGAGGGATACGAGAACCTGATTGTGCTCTCCGGCGATGCCCCGATGATCACCACCGAGACCATTCTGCGGCTGCGCGACTTCCACCTGGAGCAGCAGGCGGCGATGACCGTGCTGACGGCGCGACTGGCGGACCCGACGGGATATGGCCGCGTGATCCGCAAGAATGCGGACAAGCCTGAAATGGCCGCCGACGTGATTGCTATTGTGGAGCAGAAAGCGCTGAAGCCGGAGCAGCGCTCGGCGCCGGAGATCAACTCGGGCATCTACGCGTTCCGGACCGAGGCGCTGTTCAAGCATATCGGCGAGCTCTCGACCGACAATGCGCATGGCGAGTATTACCTGACGCAGATGGCGGCGCTGCTGGTGAAGGCCAAGGAGCGCGTGGTCGCGCTGGAGACGGCGGATGTGCACCAGGTGCTGGGCGCGAACACCATCGCGGAGATGATGGAGCTGGATGCCGAGATGCGGATGCGCAAGGCGCAGGCGCTGATGGCGGAGGGTGTGACCATCTTCCGGCCGGAAACATCGGTGATCGACAGCACGGTGACGGTGGGCGCGGACACGGTTGTGGAGCCATTCGTGCAGTTGCTGGGACAAACGACGATTGGCAGTGGCTGCCGGATCCGTTCGTACTCGGTGATTGAAGACTCGACGCTTGGCGATGATGTCGTGGTGCGCAACGGGTCGATCATTACCTCTTCGCTGATCGCGAAGGGCGCAGTGATCGGACCGTATTCGCATGTGCGTCCGGAGTCGGAGATTGGCGAAGGCGCGCATGTGGGAAATTTTGTGGAGACGAAGAAGTCGCGGCTGGGCGCGGGTGCGAAGGCGAACCACCTGAGCTACATCGGCGACGCGGAGGTCGGCGCGGCGACGAACATCGGCGCGGGCACGATCACCTGCAACTACGACGGCAAGGCGAAGCACAGGACGACGATTGGGGCGAATGTTTTCGTCGGCAGCGACTCGACGCTGGTGGCGCCGCTCGCGATTGCCGATGGGAGCTACATTGCGGCGGGCTCGACGATCACCGAGGACGTGCCTGCGGATGCGCTGGCCTTGGGGCGCGCGCGGCAGACGGTCAAGCCGGACTGGGCGAAGAAGATGCGGTCGCGGAAGAACTGATCGTAGTTGAGGTCAGCGCGTCAGCAACGGCGAAAGGAATGTGGTCTGACGCGCCTAAATGCATCGGCGCAAAAAAGTAGCCCCACCTCCTAAGAAGCTGGATGTGGGGCACCGGGCGCCCTGTTTGGAGCGCCACGATCACATGGTAGATGGAGTGCAGGTTTCGACGTTGCCGAGCGTAGCGTTGGACGCCGGCGTGGGCGGGGTTGGTGGCGTGGCCCACGGCACGTTGGTGAAGTCGAAGAAGTCGAGCAGGTCGGGCTGCGCCGCATCACGGGCCGTCAGGTGCGCGGCGCCGCCGATGAAGCGGTTCTCCACGAACTTCATGACGGCGGTGTGATCCATGGGAATGTGCGAGACATAGTGCCGACGCGTGAACGGCGAGATGACGATGTTGGGGACGCGGAAGCCGATCTGCGCGGCGAAACCGTTGACCGCCGCAGCATCGCCCGGGTTGGCTCCTGGGCTGTCGGTGCGCAGATCGCAGTGCGCGGTCGCCGGCGGCGTCGCGGGTACACATGGGTTGAAGGTATCCGGGTTCACGGAGATGCTGGCGATGTCGACCGGATAATTTGGCTTGTCCGCTGCTGCGGTCTTGTCGTTGGTGTGGTGCGGGACGGGTGGGACGTGATCGTAAGGACCGCCGCCTTCGTCGTAGCTGAAGAAGAAGACGCCGTCCTTCCACTCCGGGCTGGCCATGAAGGCGTTGATGATCTTGGCCATCTGCGCCTGGCCGAGCAGGATG
>DATBCB010000173.1:0-2618 GCA_036270675.1 Acidobacteriaceae bacterium
AAAATACGAGAAGCGCTTCGCCTCATGCAGCAGCCGGATCTCCGGATGGTTCGCCGCTTTGATCTCCTCCGCTCCGTTCTTCAACACAGCAGAGCCGGGAAACCCGAGCAGCGGCAACTCCATATTCGACTGCCCGCTCGCCAGCCACACATCGCCCATCAGCAGGTCGCTGAGGGTGACCGTGTTCGAGCCGGCGACGGTGAGCGTATATGCTCCGCCACCCGCGGGACGAGGCAAGAGATACAAACTCCAATGTCCAAGCGAGTCTATCGTTGCAGTTGCCGTCTCGTCAGCACCGCCGTTCGCGCTGCGCAGCGTCGCGGTCACGCGTTCGCCCACGTCCCCCCAGCCCCACACATGGATCGGGCGATCACGCTGGATCACGCCGTGGTCGCTCCACAGCTTCGGCAATCGAACCTCTGCGGAGGCGGTGAGGGAGAGCAACAGCAGGGCGGGAAAGAATAGCGGGCGCGAGAACCGTGGAAGCGTCATCGGTCTCCCACGATGCCACAACTTGGCTCAGCGGAAAAGCTGGGTAGGTGCGGGTATCTCTTCAGGGCACATGGAGGGCGATTGTTTCAGCACTGTTAGCGGCTGCCATCGTCGATGTGCGGATGTGCTGTAACCGCGGCAGCGGCAGGTGTGCCTGGAGCATTGTTCCTGCTAAGCGTTGCAGCATTCGGCGGCACGGTGATCGTGTTGGCAATCGTAGGATCGTCGCGCAGATGCAGATACAACTCGCCGCTGCTGGGGCGCGGCACCGCGAGCGTGGGATTGGTATAGCCGTCCGGTACCGACACACTGTGCGTGAATTGAGGATCGGACGAAATGGAATCGATCAGAAACAGGGAGCTGCCGTTCAGCGTGCACTGGGCATTCGGATCGTTTGCCGCAGGCGTCGTCGTGTCGTTGACCGGCGGAGGTGGTCCGCTGGCTGCCGTAGTTTGCGGTGCGTCGCTGGCATTGGCGGCGCGTGTTGCCGCTTCTGCCGCGGCCGCTGCCGCCGCGCGGGTTGCGCGCCCACACTTCACAGATGCGATGACCGGCACACGCACCAGCGTGCCCAGCGCGATCCAGTCGCCAGGCGCGCCATTCGCATCGACGGCTCGCAGTTGCAGCTTGCCGAAGGCCGATGGTCCAAAGCTCTTCAGCGGATCGAAGCTGCCCAACATCGTGCTGTTGTCCTGCAGCACCAGGCTTCCATCGCTCACTTCCAGGGTCGTATGCAGCGTCTGATCGTCGGACTGCACTTCCACCTTTTCGCCGCGCGAAAAGCCGGGCATCGCAACCGTTTTCAGAACGAAGCTGATCTTGCTGCCCACCGGCAGCTCGTTCGGGTCCACCAGGTGAACCAGGTTGCTCGCATCGGGCGCGGCGTCCACGCTCTTGCTGGCCAGCATCACCTGCGGCCGATGTTCGCTCACCGTGTTCTGCAACTCCAGCGTGCGTCCATCCTTCAACTGCACATGCGCCGTTGCCCGCAGGTTCGGCGTTAGCGCCCCTGCGGCTTTCGGGTCTGCGGCCTTCAGCGTCAGCGTGTCCTTCTCGCCGGAGTGCGTCAGCTCTCCCGGCATGAAGCGCGCATCCTTCAGTTCTACAGAGGCCACTTCATCGAGCCGCGTGCCCACCAGCGACGCGGTGCTGTCCCCCGCATGGAAGTGCAGCGCATCCAGATGTCCCGCCTGCGCGTAAGCCTGGATCGCCACCTGGTCCGGCGACTCCAGGCCCCGCTGCCGTACCAGCAGACCCGCATTACCGGTGGCCGCGCCGGTCATCGGCACCTTCACTTCCAACTCGTCCGGCTTCACCATCTTGAAGTCGGCCTTGGTCTCTATACCGGTGGAATCGCGCAGTTGAATCTCCGCCACGCATGCGGCCCCGTTGCCGTGCAGCCGCACATCGTCTTCACGGCCCACCACCAGCGAGTTCGCGTCCGCCTTGTCCAGTCGCCATGTCGTCGGATGCGGCACGTTCAGGTTGAACGACGGCCCATCCAGCCGGTCAAAGCCCCACATGCCCACGATCTTGCCCACCACGTGCGGATCAAGCTTCGCGTCCGATACCGCCGAGGCATCCACCACCAGCCCGCCCTTCGCTGCAACCGCGCGCACCGGCAGATCAATCGATTTGCCCGACTTGCCCTCCACATGCAACGCCAGGCTGTGGGCCAGGCTGGTCGAGTAGACAAGCGGTGCGCCTTCCATCGGCAGCACCACACTTGGCCCCTGCAGGCAACTCACGTCCTTGGGATCGATCGCGTGCAGCGGCGGCAGTTGTGCCGTCTCCACCGCAGGCAGCGCCACCACAATCACTGACTTCGGATTGTGGAATGACGGCGGATTGTTCAGCTTCAGATCGAGCGCGTCTTCCTTGGGAAAAGTCAGCGCAGGAATGTACTGGTACTCCGCCGTGTGCAGTCCGTTGAGCAGCTTCGCCACGTCAATCACTGCGCCGACATACGCGCTGTAGTACCCGGCGCCCGCCGTTGGCGAATACGAGAGCTGCGTCGCCAGGTCGCTGCCCGGGCCACTGGTCAGCGCAGACACCAGCGACTCGTGCCCATCGTTCATCACCAGCGCCTCACTGTTCTGCGTCAGGCACTGCTCCTGCTCGGTGGC
>DATBCB010000174.1:0-2186 GCA_036270675.1 Acidobacteriaceae bacterium
ATCCTTGAGCATCTCCACAATGCGATGCGGCGCCTCATAGAAGACCAGTGTCAGCGGCTCCCCACCGGCCATCACCATGGCCCGCAGCCGCTCCAGCTCGGTACGCCGTGGCCCCGCCTTCGACGGCAGAAATCCGCAGAACAGGAACCGCTCCGCAGCCAGCCCCGAACCCACCAGCGCCGTCAGCGCAGCATTCGCCCCCGGCACCGGAATTACCGATAATCCCGCCGCCGCAACTGCCGCCGCCACCCGCGCTCCCGGATCGGAGATTCCCGGCAGCCCAGCATCGGTCACCATCGCCAGCCGTTCGCCCGCGCGGACCCGAGCCACCGCATCCGCCGCGCACGCATGCTCCTTGTGCTCGTCGCAGCTCTGCATAGGCGCTTTGATTTCGTAATGAGCCAGCAAATGTGCCGTCTCGCGTGTGTCTTCGCACAGGACGCGATCCACGCCGCGCAACACCCGCAGCGCGCGCAGCGTGATGTCTTCCAGATTTCCGATGGGTGTGCCGACCAGGTACAGACCCGGCGCCAGCTCTTCCGAGCTCACGCTACTCCGCCTGCGCGTGGTGGCGCTTGCGCTTCTCCGCGAACTGCGTCATCGAGTGCATCAGGTTCTGCAAAGTCACGATGCCCACCACGCGCTCGCCATCCGTCACCGGCACCAGCGACATGCCGCGCCCGCTGAAGCGGCTGATGGTCGTGCCCAGCGAGTCCTCCGGCTTGGCCACATGGAAGCTCCGCTGCATGATGCCCTGCACGTAGCCGTTGCCCTCCGCCCGCAGCGCATCCGCAATCACCTGCCGGCTGACCACCCCAACGACGTTGCGCCCGCGCACCACCGGGAAATCATCCTGCAGTGAGTGGATCGACTTGGCCAGCGCATCCTCCAGCGTGTCCGAAGGCGACAGCAGCGAGAAGTCCGTCAGCATGATGTCGCGCATGTGCACCGTATCCACCACGCTCTGAAACAACGCCCCCTGGTCTTCCAGTTGCGCTCCGATGAAGATGAACAATCCTGCCGTCGCGAGCCAGAGGTTGGGCAGCAGAATCCCGAGCAGGATAGCGATCACGCCGATCATCAGTCCCAGCCCGGCCGCGGCGCGCGCCGCCTGCACCCGACCCTGCACCCGCGTGAACTGGCTGCGCAGCACCCGTCCCGCATCCAGCGGATAGGCGGGCAGCACATGCAACACGCCAAGAAATGCGCTCAGCCACACAAAGGAGCGGATCAGGTGCGCCGGTGTGATCAGCGGCTTATCCAGCAGGTGAAAGCTCGGCGCCGCGCCCAGAATCGTGAGCACCCCCAGCACCGCCAGCGACAGGCTTACCAGGGGGCCGACCACCGCCATCTTGATCTGCATCCACAAGTCGTTCGAGCGCTCCACGCTCTCCGCATTGGCAAACGACATCAGGCCGCCGATCGGCAGCAGCAGCACGCTGCGAATCTGCAGCCCGTGATACGCCGCCGCGATCGCCCGCCCGATCTCCCGGACCAGCACGGCGAAAAACAGCAACATCCAGAGCATGAAGCCATGCCACTGCGGCAGTTGCAGCATGCTGGCGTAACCCATGCACACGCCCAGCAGCAACAGGAAGAAGGTATGGATACGAATATCCATCCCCCACCAGCGCCCCAGCGGAAATGACCAGCCACGCATCGTCGTCCCTTGCTCGCTTCGTCTCGAACGAATTGCCGCGTCGTCTTTACGGGCCCTGCGCTTCTATGCGCAAGACGCAAGTTCGATCGCGCTCATGGCGGCAGTGAGGTTCCGCCGCCATCGCATCATTGTATTCGAGCGGCTATGCAGGCTTCGTGAAGGCTCTTTCGCTTGCCGTCGGTCGTCGATCAGCGCCACCCTTTTTGCATGCCGTCCCTCTACACCTGCAGCAAAAAACGTTTCAAGCGTAAGCGACCAGAGGGAGCGAGCCCGGTAAGTGCCCAAAGGCGCAGTTGCCGCGGACGGCCTGTCCGCGCAATCGCCTCGGACGGCCAGTCCGTGTTCTTCTGTTTCCATGCGCGTCATCGCCGGCACCTATCGCAGCCGCCCGCTCATCGCGCCGCGCGGCATGGCGACGCGTCCCACCAGCGACCGCCTGCGCGAAACGCTCTTCAACATCCTGGCGCCGCAGATCGAAGGAGCACGTTTCGCCGACCTCTACGCCGGCACCGGCGCCGTCGGCATC
>DATBCB010000175.1:0-4169 GCA_036270675.1 Acidobacteriaceae bacterium
GCCTCTGCGGCGATGCCTACCAAACTTGATCCTCTCTCTATGCGGAGGATTCCGCGCCACTCCCTCGCATTGCCCTGCTGAGGAATTGCCGGTCTCCCGCGCTCAACTCAGCGTCCTGCAGCAGGTCGGGTCGATTGCGCATCGTCTTCAGCAGCGCCTGCTCCCGCCGCCACCGGCGAATGGCCGCGTGGTCGCCACCGCACAGCACCTCCGGCACTGCCATCCCGCGAAACTCCGCAGGCCGCGTGTAGTGCGGATAGTCCAGCAACCCGCCACTGCCATGGGTGGAGCGCGGCGGCGCACCTTCTTCAGAAGATGCACCGGCGTCAGGAATGCCGAAGCTTTCATACGCAGAGGAAGCCTCGTTTCCCAGCACCCCCGGAACGAGGCGCGTCGTCGCGTCCATCACGACCGCGGCAGCCAGTTCGCCGCCGCTCAGCACATAATCGCCAATCGACAGCTCACGATCGCAAAAGAGCGTATTCACGCGTTCGTCCACCCCCTCATACCGGCCGCAAATCAGCACTACGCGATGCAGTTGAGCCAGTTCCCGCGCCACCTGTTGGGTGAAGCGCGCACCCTGAGCCGACAGCAGAATCACACGCTCGTGATCTCGATTGCGCTCCGCTTTGGCACCTACGCCAAGCGATTCGATCGCCGCAGCCAGCGGCTCCGGCTTCAGCACCATACCCTCGCCGCCGCCGAAGGGCCGATCGTCCACCGTGCGGTGGCGATCGCTGGTAAAGTCGCGAAGATCGTGTCGCTCGCACTGCACAATGCCGTTCTCGAGCGCTCGCCGCACCACACCGTGGGTGAGAAATCCTTCGAAAAAGCCCGGAAAGATGGTGAGGATGTCAAAGCGCATCATCATCCCCTTCCGTCCCGGCCTTCGCCTTCCTTGCTCATTCGCCGCTGTGCCGCGCGCTCCTCCTCGGTCATCGGCGCATTGATCGCCGTCAGGCCCGCGGGCAACCGCATGCGCAGCACGCGCGCTTCCAGGTCGAGTGACACCATGTATGCCTTTGCGAACGGGATCAGCAGCTCTTCCTCGCCGCTCTTGAGCACCAGCATATCCAGAGCACCACCCGCGCCGCGCTCTACATCGAGCACCGGGCCCAGGTCGACGGCTCCGCCTGCTTCGTCGATGAGACGACAGCCGACCAGATCTGCGACGTAGACGGCATCCTCCGCGAGCAGCGCACGCTCCTCGCGCAATATCGCCACCTGCCATCCCGCAAATGGAGCTGCGCCAGAGATGGAATCGATACCCGCGAACTTCAGCACGATGCGGTTTTTGTGCAGCCAGTGCCGCTCGATCTCGGCTGCGCGCGGCTCAGCTTTGGCGTCAGGTGACAATAGCCACACGCGCCTGCGCTCGGCAAATCGTTCGGGAAAATCAGTCAGGATGTCTGCGATCAATTCGCCATGGCGGCCCTGGGTGCGAATCAGTTGTGCCAGCAATACGAATTCGTTATCGCGATCCTCAGCAGGCATGGCTGCGCAGGCTATCAGCCCGCGGTTGTGGACTCGCTGCCACCGATGGTCGTGCCGTCCGCATCGTCGTCGTCATCCTCTTCGTCCTCGTCTTCGACGACGTCGAGTTCGTACCGCAGATGGTGGCCCTGGCCTATAGCAGCGAGAATGGTGCGCATCGAGCGAACCGTGCGACCCTGCTTGCCAATGACCTTGCCCACATCATCGGGGGCCACACGCATTTCAAGCACGGTGGTGTCATCGCCTTCATCGCCCTCCACTGCCTCCACCAGGACCTCGTCCGGGTGGTCGACCAGGGCGCGGGCGATCTGGGTCATCAACTCTTCAGCGGCATCCAGCTTTTCGTCGTGAGTCATGCGGCTCCAGCGTGCAGCGAAAGGAGGGCTGCATCCCGCAGTGGAGCGGGATGCACATCTGTGCGGCTAAGCAGCGGGCGCCGGTGCCGGAGCTTCCTTGTAGCTCTGGAGGAGCTTGGCCACGCGATCGGAGAGCTGGGCTCCATGGCTGGTCCAGTGCTCGATGCGGTCTCTCTTCAGCAGGACACTGGCGGGATTGGTACGCGGATTGTAAGTGCCTACTACTTCAATGGAACGGCCATTGCGGGCGCGGTCCTTCTCGATCACAACAACACGGTAGTAGGGCTGCTTGCGCGCTCCAAAGCGCGCCAAACGGATCATCAGCACAGGATTTCTATTCCTTTCAGCAAACTCTTTAAGAATCGTCTCGGGATCATGCAGCGGCCAGCCGACGATGGCCGGCGATGGCGATACGGATGGGGATCGCACCCGCACTACTCCCAACCCATCAAGTATGGCGGACGCAGCGGGTTTCCGCAAGATACCGGCCCGTTCTTCAAGGAGGGAGCAAAGGTAAGAAGGCCGGCAGGGTCTGACTGCGGTGGCCGGTGCGGCCGTTCTGCGGCGATCGTAGAAATCAACGGGGGAAATGCACTGGGGAAATACACTGGGAAAGCCGCTGCGCAATGGTCCTCCGCGATGGTCCCCCCGATCGTCTTTTGACCTGATCCGGCCCATTGCTTCCGCCTCGAAATGAAAAAAGCCTGCCAGATTGGCAGGCTCGGCGAACGCATTGAACGAAGACCTACATAGCTTGCAGGTACTTGGGGAAGAGCTGACCGGCGCTGTCCTGGAAAAGCGTCGTCAGCCGGGCGAGCATCTCGCTGTATAGGGCTGTCGCGCGATGCGCATTCACCGATGCGCCGACTGTCGAGTGCGACATCGCGTATTTCGCAAGTGCCATCAGCACGCAGAGCCGGATCTGAAAGGCGTCGCTGCGCAGGCCCTCAAGGAGCGCCTCGTCAGGATTGGTGCCATGCTCCGCTGCGTAATCGGCAAGCTGGACCAGCAGGGGTGCATTGCAGTACATCGCCCACAGTCCGCGGGCGCCGTCGATTCTCTTCCAGATGTCCGCCGGAGTAGCCTTGATGCCGCCGCGATACAGATAGCGTTCGGAGACTTCATCGAGTCCCCAGTCATTGGCCCGGAGCGCCGCAACAATCTCATCCCAGCTGCGCTGCTTGCGCCTCGCCTGCGCGCGCCGCCACAGCCCTACGAAGGCCAGTAGGGATACCGCGAGCAGAATCTGGAATAGCGAGAAGGTGGTCATCGGCGATCAGTGCTCCGAGTAACTGCCAGCCGAGTACGTTTAGCTGACTTCGCTATTGTTACCAGAACTTCCTGCATTTGTGGAGTGAAATCTTTGCGCGGCGCTTCATTTCGGGAAAACGCCCAGATCCAGAAGACAAGGGTCAGGTTGTAGGCCACCGACTGAGTCTGCGCAAGTCTTCTTAAATCTTGATAATAGGCGGGGCTGGCGGAAGAAAGGTGACTGCTCGAAAGTTGTACCACCAGCGATACCGCTCCGTAAAAAGCCAACCCAGACGCCAGTTGGAGAACCCGATCTTTCCAGCCAATGCCGAGAAACTGTGCAAAACCCGCCATGCCGGCGAAGAGAAGCAGTTTCAGTACCGCGAGGCCCAGGGTTACCCGAAGCAGAACATGTGTGATTGCATCGTTCCCATTTGCTTGCACCTGCGGCGAGAACGTGGCCGCCAGAATCGCGCACACCAGTATGCCGCCGGTGACAATCGGCCAGAGCCGGAAAGGGAGTGATCTCTTCGCCGGCCGAAACACATTGCGTCCGATCTCGAGAATAATCAGGAACTGGAAGAGGTAATCCAGGACCGTAATGGTGAAATAAAAAGTGAGGTAGAAGTGCGCGTATTGCAGGCTCCATGCCAGTGGATCTTCGATGAGATTGAGGATGAAATAGCTCAGCAGGATCGGATAATCTCGGCTGGATCCCTTGCGGATCATCAAATAGATGAGCCCAGCATGCGCGGCGAGGGTTACTGTCCAAAGTACGCTCTCGACCGTCACATGCTGCATACATTACTCCCGGCAAACATCTGTCGAGAGCATACGCCAATTGTTTCGAGAAAGTGCCTGCCACTATCGGGTGCCCTGACCCTCCAGACAAGGCAAAGCGGACCTGTCGAGATCCGCTTTGCGATTCAATTCGAGAAGCGGGTTAGCTCTTGCCGAGATGCGGGAAAGGAGCGCTGGGGCTGAAGGCGACCACGCTCTTGCCGAGATGCGGGAAAGGAGCGCTGGGGCTGAAGGCGACCACGCTCTTGCCGAGATGCGGGAAAGGAG
>DATBCB010000176.1:0-6125 GCA_036270675.1 Acidobacteriaceae bacterium
CTGCGGCAAACAGCGCCGACTTGTCCAATGGCGGCACCGCGATGCCACACGATCCCAGAGCCAGCGCCACCTGCGTGCCCGCCGCGGCCGTCGCAATCACTGGGCGGCCACTCGCCAGCATGCCGGTCAGCTTCGACGGCATTACCAGGTCGGCCGCATCCGGCCTCTGCGGCAGCAGATGAATGTCCGCTGCATTCAGCAGATCGTTCAGCCGGTCGAACGGCTGCAGGGGCAGCATTGTCACGATTGCCGCCCCGCGCAGCATGCCGGCAAGCTGCGGGTGGTACGCTCCATCACCACAGAAGATGAAGTGGATGCGCGGGTCTGACGCGAAGTCGTTTGCCAGCAGCGGCAATACTTCCAGTCCCTGCTTCATTCCCATGTTGCCCGTGTACATCAGCACAACCTTGTCCGGACCCAGGCCAAGCTGTTGGCGCAAACGGCTCGCCCCGGCAAGGGGCGCTATCGCATCCGTGTCGACCCAGTTGGGAAACATCACCGTCTTCTCGACTGGAATCCCCTTCTCCGGCAGCCGATGCATCATCTTCTCGGAAACCGTGGAGAGGCAGTCGAACCGATGCATGACACGCCGTTCTACGGCCTCGGCGAGCCGGTGAGCAAATCCGTCGCTCTTGAGCAGGCCCAGGTCGAAGGCCGCATCCACTTCGAAGTCCTGGATGTGCAGCCAGGCCACCGCATCGGCCATACGAGCCGTCATCAATCCGGCCACAGAAGACATCAACGTCGGCTCGACGGCCAGCACCACGTCCGGCCGCCACTGCGCCTGCGAGAGCATAATAGGAAGGCTGCTCAGCATGAACGAGCTGAGATGGAGCACGCGCGTCTTGCCGGAGGGCCGCCGCGGCACGTAGATCGGGCAGCGGTACACGCGCACACCGTCCGGCCCCGCGGCCGGCTCCGTCTTGTAGCTCCATGCCCGGTAATCCGTGCGGACGCGCCATGCCGGATAATACGGCGGCGCCGTCACAACACGTACGAGGTGGCCGCGGGCTGCAAGCCACTGAGCCATCTCTCCCGAGTACTTGCCGATACCCGTGAGTTCTGGTGAGTAGTTAATCCCATGCAGCAGGATGCGCACGAGGGTATGTCCTTTCTCCGGATCGTTCAGGCCCCCGAGAGCAAGGCAAGCATACTGAATTCCCTCCCACTTCTCTCTGCCACATAAGTGCAGTGTTAAAGCAGTAATCCGGGGTCAGGTATCATGACCCCAATGCAGACCGACATTCGCGCACTGCTGGAGAGCGGTGCCGCACAAACAGACCAGGCGTTGCAGCGCCTGCTCCCCTCTTCCGACCAGGTACCCGTCTCCATCCATCGCGCGATGCGGCACAGCGTCTTTGCCGGCGGCAAGCGCCTGCGGCCCATCCTCTGCATGGAAGCGGCACGCATGGTCGCGAACAACGGTGCGTATCCTGCCGGTGTGGAAGAGCTGGGATCGGCCATCGAGATGCTCCACACCTACTCCCTCATCCACGACGATCTGCCCGCGCTCGACAACGATGACCTGCGCCGCGGCCAGCCCACCTGTCACGTCGTCTACGGCGAGGCCATCGCCATCCTCGCCGGCGATGCGCTGCAGACACTCGCTTACTCCGTGCTGGGCGCGCTGCGTTGTCCGCCCGATGCCGCGATCCGCATCGTGCAGCTCGTCGCCGAAGCCACCGGCACTGTCGACGGCATGATCGGTGGCCAGGTGCTCGATCTCGAAGGCGAGCACTCCAAGCCCACTGAGGATTCCGTGCTGGCCATCCATCGCGCCAAAACCGGTGCACTCATTCGCGTCAGCATCGTGAGCGGCGGTATCTTCGCCGGCGCAACCCAACAGCAGGTTGCCGCCCTCACCACCTTCGGCAGTAAGGCAGGACTCGCCTTTCAGATCATTGACGATGTGCTCGACATGACAGGAGATGCCGCGTCGCTGGGCAAGACCGCCGGCAAAGACGAGGCCAGCAGCAAAGCCACCTGGCCAGCCGTGCGCGGCATCCCCGCCTCGGTTGCTGACGCACAACGGCTGATCGACGAAGCCTTCACGGAGCTAACCATCTTCGGCGAGCGCGCCGAGCCACTCAAAGCCGTCGCCCGCTACCTCGTAGAACGCACCAACTGATGCTCCAGCTCAAATCAACAGCGTCATCCAACCGGAACCATGACCAATCGGAGCCATGACGCGGAGCGTCGCCAGTGCAGCCCCTCTCGCTCCCCATGTCCATTACCGCTCATCTACCGCTCGTCGTGCACATCCACCACCGGCGCAATTGCCTTCGTCGGATATGGCCGGCCCGCCGCCAGCGTCTCGTCCAGTAGCTGGTCATAGCCATAGATGTCGCGCGTAAAGTCAACCGTCTCGTCCGGCTCCACGTATGCCGTGTCGTAGAAGATCGTCACCGGGATCGTCTGCTTCAGCCCTACCGCCTTGTTGTCGTCACCGGTGTTCATCGCTTCGTCAATCTTGTCCGGAGTCCATTCCTGCCGGTCGCGCAGGATCCAAGCCGCCAGCGCCAACGGCTTCTCGACCCGCACGCACCCATGGCTGAAATCGCGCCGCGTCCGTGAAAACAACCCCACCGCCGGCGTCGAGTGCAGATAGATGGAGTACGGATTGGGGAACATAAACTTCACCAGGCCGAGCGAGTTGTCCGGCCCGGCGTCCTGCCGCACCATCAGCTCGCCATGCAGCAGCTTCTTATTCAGCACCGGTGTATACATCACCGATTTCTTACGGTGATCCACAATCTCGAAATCGTGCTCCTCCAGGTAATCCGGATCCTTGGCGATTCCAGGCAGCACTTCGCGCTGCGTAATGTCAATCGGAACTGACCAATACGGCCGGAATATCAGGTAACGCATCAGGTTAACGAGCATCGGAGTCTGATGATCTTCCGGCTGTTGCCCCGGCTTCTCGGGGGGCTTGATGCCCGCTTTGCCCGTCACCACATTCATCTCCAGCACGATCTTCGTGTGGTCGCTGGTCATGTCCGCGGGCGCCGGCCGCTCGCTCGCATGCACAACCGCCACATCCTCCGTGGTTTCCGGCTTCAGTTCCAACGCAGGCGGCGGCTCATTCGAATACACCCGCAGCTTGAACTCCGGCAGGTTCACGAAGATCGGCGCGTTCTGGTAGAGGTCCGGCAGCCACCGCCAACGCTCCAGAGCAATTCCGAGCTGGTGCACCCGCTCTGCCGTCGGCACGTTCATCGCTGCAATCGTCGGCGGTCCGATCTTCCCATCCGCCTGCAATCCATGATGGATCTGGAAGTGCCGCACCGCTGCCGCCCACCCAGGATCGTAGCGTTTCGCGACCGGGGCCGCCGCACCGCCATCCGCATCCGGCTCCACCGCGTCATCCTTCAGATCGCCCTCCAAGAGCAGCAGTTCGCGCATCCGCGGCGCGCCTGCATAGGCATCGCCCGGTTTTAGCTGCCCCGCGACCGGCGGCAGCCCGCCGCCCGGGTCCTGTTTCGCCAACTCCATCCAGTGCCGGTACGCTGTCAGGGTCCTCTTGTATTCATTGCTCTGTGGAGGCACAGTCACCAGCACCGCGCCCACGTTGTTCGACGCAATGATCTTCTCCGTCAGGAACTTCGCCAGGTCGTAACGCTTCTGGTTGATGTCGATGCCGAAGTTGAAGCGCTTCGGATCCACGCGCCCGTTGTGCTCATCGCTCAGATAGCGCATCGCCGAGACGGTCATCGCCATCTCGAATGCTGCGCGGTCCTGGGCTGTATGGATAGCAGCGCCACGCGCAGCCCAGCGCCCATTGTCGTAATCTTCGGGGTCGAGCGCATCACTCCCGCACGCGGCAAACGCCGCCATCATCTGTCGCGCCTGCTCCGTCGGCTTGTTCCCCTTCAGCCACACCGGCTCAAAATCATGCGCGCCGTAAAACTCCTCCACCGGCCTTTTCAGATCGGAAAAGTTCGGCCAGCGCATGCTGTCCAGCCGCGCATGGTCTGCCATTGTGTGCAGCGCCATGCTCTCCGGCGACGGCGGTTTCGGCTGCGCCTGCTGCGGGCTCTTGCGGCAGCCGCCCACCACCAACAGCGCGGCCAGACTCGCAGTCCAGACTAACTTCCAACCGCGATGGTTCATCACCCGGACGTACAGCCCTCCCCTGGGCCAGTGCGAATTCTATTTCCGTCCCGCCAGGAATTCGCTCCTACTCTAAGTGTAGCCGCCCTCATCTCGCCCTCCTCGCCAAATTGCAACTGTGAGCATCACGGTCGTACTCCCCTGCACCCTGCGCTCCCGCGCAGTCATCGAAAGAAGGAATCGAAACAATACCAAGGAGAAGTCCATGCCCAAGGTTGTCCGCTTCCACCAGCTTGGCGGTCCCGAGGCTCTCAAGTTTGAAGATCTGCCCTCCCGCGAGCCCAAAGCCGGTGAGGTCCGCATCCGTGTTCAGGCCGTCGGCCTCAACCGCGCCGAGACCCTTTACACCCGTGGCCAATATCTCGACCAGCCGCACTTGCCCTCCGGCCTCGGCTACGAGGCCGCAGGCATCATCGAAGCCGTCGGCCCCAACGTCGACAACACCTGGATCGGCCGCCACGTCGCCACGGTTCCCGGCTTCTCCATGAACGACTACTCCGTGCTTGGTGAAGAAGCCGTCGTCCCGATCGCTAACATCGCGCCGTATCCGGAGAAACTCACACCGGTCCAAGCCGCCGCGTTATGGATGCAGTACCTCACCGCGTGGGGCGGACTCGTCCACATCGGCAAAATCGCCAAGGCTGACTTCGTCATGATGTCCGCCGCCTCCAGCTCCGTCGGCATCGCTGCCATTCAGATCACCAAAGAGGAAGGCGCCGTCTCCATCGCCACAACCCGGACCTCGAAGAAACGCGAAGAGCTCCACGAATTGGGTGCCGATCACGTCATCGCCATCGGGGAGGAAGACCTCATCGCCCGCGTAAACGCGATCACCGGCGGCAAGGGCGCCCGCGTCATCTTCGATCCCGTTGCCGGCCCCTTTGTCGAACAACTCGCCGCCGCCGCCGCCGACCACGGAATCCTCATCGAGTACGGCGCCCTCTCGCTCAGGCCCACGCCCTTCCCGCTCGGCGCTGCGATGCACAAACAACTCACCATGCGCGGTTACACAATGCGCGAAATCAACGCCGACCCCGGCCTGTCCCGCAGCGCCCGCGAATACGTGTTCGACCGGGTAGCCGACGGTCGCTTCCAGATCAAGATCGACAGAACGTTCCCCTTCGCCGACACCATCAAGGCCTACCAATACCTCGAATCGAACGAGCAAGTGGGCAAAGTCGTCGTCACACTGTGACTTCGGCGGCGGTGGCTTACACCAGCGCAGCCAACACCTGCTCCGTCGACCGAACCCGCCCCATCCGCGGAAAGATGTTCTTCACAGCAAATCCATGCGCCTCCGCGCTCAGGCTCGACATCGCATCCTCCGCGAACACAAGCTCATATCCACGATCCATCGCCCCGCGCGCCGTCGACTCCACTCCGAAGTTCGTGGCGATCCCGCCCATCACAATCGTGCCCCGCCCACCGTCACTGACACCGAATCTGCCGCCGACGCAGTTGCTGTTCCAGGTCCGTTCCGTAAAACGCGCCCCACTGCCGCTTTGTCACCACCACATCGCGAGCCTGCACATGGAGCTCCGGCACCAGCTCCGATGCTTCCGGTGGAGTATTCGCCGGCCGCGGATTTGGCGCATCTACCGTCAGGTTCAGCGTCTCCGCGACATTCACCCGCACAAAGATCACCAGCCTGCCCTTTGCGCGCAGCGCATCCGCGATCCGCACTCCGCTGCGCACTACATCCGCCGATGCATGAGGCGCCAGTTGCCGCCCCACTATAGCTTTCTGCAAGTCGATCAAGACCAGTGCTGTCGCTTTCGGATTCAATGACAATTCCATCCAAGTCCCTCCGTCACTCCACGGATGCAGATTCCGCGACTGCGATGCAAACTGCTACCCTCGCGAAATGTGGATATCACTCGCCCTCGCCGCCTCCATCCTGCTTCCACTCGCCCTCGGCGCGCAAAACCACACTTCCACTTCCCAGCTCACCGCCGCTCAGGCCATAGCCCGCATCCAGCAGGCCATCCCGCAAAAGCCGCCGGTCGATACGGTCG
>DATBCB010000177.1:0-3462 GCA_036270675.1 Acidobacteriaceae bacterium
AAAACTCTAAAGATGCTTTCGGGAAGCCAGTCGAACGCATGGTGACGAAGCGAATCTACCCGAGTGCAGGAGAGCAGCAATGAGGATTATGCGGAGGGCGTGGGGCCTGACTGCGCTGGTAGCGGCAGCCCTGATTCTGACGAATGGAGCACTTTCGGCGAGTGATGCGCCGGTGGTGCACGTGAAAGCGGTGGTGAAAGATGGTGCCGTGACCCTGGATGCTCAGGCCAACGGTCCGTTCGAGTACACCACCTATCGCCCCAGCGAGAGCCTCTACGTGCTCGACCTGACCGGCGTATCGGCGGGCGATTCGGCGGGAGCGCGCATCGTACCCTCGGAGCTCGTGAAGAGCTATCGAGTAACGACGTATACCGCCGGCCAAAAGCCGGTGGTGCGCCTAGAAATCCTCGTCCGGCCGGGCGTGCAGCCTCGCCTCGAGCGCAATGGAAATCAGGAGCTGTCGCTATTCGTTTCCGCCAACGGCAATGCTGCCGATGTTTCCGCGCCGCCGGTTGCGGGTGCCTCCGTGAGGACGCCAGGCGCAGCTTCCGTGAAGCCTATCTCCACCAAGGCTTCCGAAACCAAGGCGCCTGCTTCGAATGTCGAGGCCATCGAGCAAGTGAGTTTGGCTCAGAATGGCGAGCAGACCGAAGTGAATGTAGTGGGCAGCAGCAAGCTCACCTATCACGTTCTTCGCCTGCACAATCCCGACCGCATCGTGCTCGATTTTGCGGGAGCACACCTGAAGACCTCCGCAAAGAACATTGCCAGCAATCTTGACCCGGTGAAGGAAATTCGCTTGGCCCAATTCACGCCGGAAGTGTCGCGCGTGGTGATTGACCTGCGTCAGCCGGCGCGCTTCGACATCAACGCTTCGGGCAACGCCATCACGATCGCATTCTCCGTGGACGCCTCGAAAGGTACGCCCGGCGGAGCGGTGAAGTCCACCCCTGCTGCGGCTCCTCAGCCTGTGGATATTACGACCACCAAAGTCAGCGCTCCCGACATCGCTCCCAATAAAGTTCCTACGCCGCCCGCTGTGCTACCGACCGCGCTGACGCAAACGTCTGCAGCGCTTGCCGCGCCTGCTCCAGTCGAGACGCCGCACGCTCCAGAACTGCCGGCTGCAAAGCCGATTGTTGCTGCGGCTCCGTCGAATGGTGCAAACGCGGGCTATACGGAAAACAGCCAGCCCACCATCAATACTCCGTCGGCCGCTTCGGGCGCGCAGCAGGCTCCTACGCCCGCCCCGGCTGGAAAATATTCGGGTGAACCGATCTCCGTGAACCTGAAAGATGTGGACCTGCGAGACTTCTTTCGCTTGATTCACGAAATCAGCGGTCTGAACGTCGTTGTGGACCCCGCGGTGAAGGGCACCCTGACGATCGTTCTCGACGATGTGCCATGGGACCAGGCTCTCGATATCGTCCTCAAGAACAACGACCTCGACAAGCAGCTCGATGGCAATGTGCTGCGCATCGCGACCAAGGAGACCCTGAAGAAAGAAGCGGACCAGAACCGCGAGTTGGCCAGGGCGCAGGCCGAAGCCGCAGACGTGGTCACCACTACCCGCGTTCTGAGCTATGCCAAAGCCACGGATCTCGTGCCCACGATGAAAAAGTTCCTGTCATCGCGCGGTGACATCCTGGCGGACAGCCGCTCGAACACCCTGATCATCCGTGACATCCCGGGCGTCTTGCCGGTTCTTGACAACCTGCTCCGCCAGCTCGATCGCAAATCGCAGCAGGTGGAAATCGAAGCCCGCGTAGTCGCGGCCAACCGCTCGTTCTCCCGCGAAATCGGTACCGAGCTGGCAGCCGCGCTGGGCTCTGGAAACAGCACACTTGGAGGCGCAACGGCTGTCGGAACCAGCCCCGTGCTCCACACGCCGGCTCCGCCATTTTGCGTGGGCAGTAACTGCCAACCCACCAGCGCAACCCAGACCACTCCGACCAGCGGTTCGATGCCCCTGCTGACCAGCCTGGGCGCTGCGACGCCGACTAGCGGTTTCAGCTATATCTTCCAGAACGGCAAGTTTGCCTTGGATGAAATCATCACCGCGGCGGAAGAGCGCGGCGTCGGCAAACTGATCTCCAAGCCGAAAGTCATCACCCAGAACAACCAGAAGGCGATCGTGAAGCAGGGAACCAAAATCCCGGTGCAAACCGTCGTCAACAACACGGTTTCCGTGCAGTTCGTGGACGCCGTGCTCGAACTTGACGTCACCCCGCAAATCACCGCCGAGGGCACCATCTACATGGACGTGGACGTCAAGAACGACCAGATTGACTCGGCCATCCCACGCGTCCAGGGCATTCCTGCCATCGACACGCAGGAATCCAACACCAAGGTGCTGATCGCCGACGGCGGCACGGTCGTCATCGGAGGCGTTATCGTAACTCAACAGCGTACTGATATTCAGCAAGTACCCCTGCTGGGCAGCTTGCCGGTGGTCGGCAATCTGTTCAGACACACCACGGTCAGCTCAACGGCTCAGGAACTTCTCTTCTTCTTAACCCCGCGTATTCTGCCGGGCTAGCGGTTGCCGGGAAGAAAGGGGTTCGGAATCGGGACGTGGTACAGAATGTTCTCTTGAATTCAGGCCGGAGCCGAATCCATCGGCTCCGGCTTTCGCTTTCTGAGCATCGCGCCGACGCTCTGCTCGTCACTCATCTGCCGAATGTTCGCTATCTGTGCGGATTCAGCGGTAGTGCAGCAATCCTGTTGATCGAATCCTCGCGCGCCACCCTTTTCACCGATAGTCGTTACATGCTGCAAGCCCGCCAAGAAGTGCACGATGCTAGCGTCGTAATCGCGCGGCACGGGCTGCTACGCGCCCTCGGCGAGATGCTCCAAATCGGGCACCGGCATGGACGCCTGCGGCTCGGCTACGCCCCCGCACAACTGACCGTCGCACAGAAAGACGCTCTGCAATCCATCGTGGGTGCCCGCGTACGCTGGATTCCGGCACCGGGTGAGGTTGAGCGGCTTCGCGCCGTGAAAGATGCGGCAGAACTGGTCGTGATGCGCGAAGCAGCCCTCCTGATCAGTGATGTCTGGACTGCCGCGCGGCGCCACTTCAAGCCCGGTGTCTGCGAGCTTGCCCTGGCCGCTGAGTTAGAACGGGCTATGAAACTCCGTGGTGCGAGCGGACCCTCGTTCGACACTATCGTCGCTTCCGGTCCCCGCTCCGCCTGGCCGCACGCCCAACCCACGCCCAAGCTGCTCAAGAAAAACGAGTTGGTCGTCCTTGACCAGGGTGCTATACTGCGCGGCTACTGCAGCGATATGACTCGCACTGTTTTCCTGGGACGGGCTGCAGGCAGGGTTCGCGGGCTTTACAGCGCCGTTTTCGAGGCGCAACAGGCTGCCAAGGCTGCTATTCGGCCGGGCGCCAAAGCCAGCGACGTGGACTCTGCGGCGCGCAAGGTTCTTCGGCGCCATGGTTTCGTCCGTTATTTC
>DATBCB010000178.1:0-15624 GCA_036270675.1 Acidobacteriaceae bacterium
AATTCTTTGCTTTCAAGGAACGCTCCATCATGAACGAAAGGGGAGTCGTCACCGGAGTGTATTCTTGTCACATCGCGGCTGCGGCCATAGCAGGAACAGTAGGCGCGTAGGGAACCTAAACTCCCGAACGAGAACCGGATAAGGTCGGCGGTAAGGAGGGCAATGATATCTCCCGATAAATCTGATGAGCTCGTCGCCGAGAGATCTGTCAACGACAGCAAGGATCTTGTGTCACATTCGATCCCAGCGTATGACAAGAATGGTCGGCCGCTCGAACTTCCATCGTTTATCGTGGTAGGTCCTCCACGGACTGGCACAACCTGGCTTCATGAGGTCTTGCATCAGCACACGAACCTTCCTAAGCCGACGAAGGAAACAAGATTCTTCGATCTACACTTCGCACGGGGGCTGAACTGGTACCTTGGGCACTTTCCTAGAGCCAGCGAAGGCCGCCCCCGTGGAGAAATCGCGCCCACGTATTTCGGATCTTGGCAGGCTTGTGAACGGATCGCGAAAACTATTCCCGAAGTAAAACTCGTATTTATCTTCCGCAATCCAGTGCAGCGCCTCGTGTCGCTTTATAGACTGAAGCGCGCGTATGGCATGCATGAGTGGACATTGGATGAGGCTCTTGAACAAGATCCCGAGATGGTCGAATCAAGCCGATACGCCACGAAGTTGCGAAAGTGGCAGAGTGCATTCCGCAGCGAGCAATTGCTTATCAGCTTCTTTGATGATCTGATCAGCGACCCTCAGGCATTTGTTGATAGGCTGGCGAGCTTTTTAAATATCCAACGTTTTCAATTAGAAGAGAGGCAGCTGAAACACGTTTATTCCTCGACCGAAATGACGGAGCCTAAAAGCTATCTGGCAACCCGCGCTGCCACTCTCATGGCTGATTGGTGCAAGGCCCGAAAGCTCGACAGCATCGTGGCCGGAGTGAGGAACTCTAGTCTGATTCGCCTGTTCTTGGGCGGAGGTGCGCCTTTCCCCGAGATATCAATGGCGACTATGTACAAGTTGTGGACCTCTTCGCTCGGTGAAACCGAGGAGCTTGAAGAGCTTCTCGGTCGCGACTTGTCTCATTGGAAGAGACCGCCATCACTTGACAGTGAGTGATTATCGTCGTTGCTTATCACACTATTGCACCGGAGAGCATGAAAAATCACGACACGGTGAGACAACAACTTTCATGCGATGTTGCGATTATCGGCGGCGGCTTCTCCGGCGTGACGCTGTCCATACAGTTGATTCGACTGTGCCAAAGTGCATTGTCGATCGTCGTGGTCGATCGCTCTTCGCGCCCCGGTAGAGGCCTGGCATATAGCACTCTCTGTGATGATCATTTGCTAAATGTGCGTGTCAAAGGCATGAGTGCGCTGGCCGGCCAACTAGATCACTTCAACGATTGGATCAACGCATCGTATAACGCCAAAGTCGCGCCAGATACATTCGTTCCGCGAGGTCTATACGGGGAATACCTGGAGCATACTCTTCGCAGCACTCTGGAGAGCAACCCTCGATGTCGGTTGACATACCTGACGGGGAACGCGGTCTCACTATCATGCGAAGACAACGGATTCGGAGTTCTTCTTGAAACCGGAACCCGCTTGCGATCAGCTGTCGTTGTTTTAGCTATGGGGAATGCGCGCCCCTGCGATCCGCTGCACGGCAAGAACATAGCGAAGCATCTGTACGCTGATTATGCGTGGGATGAACATGCACTTGACAGCATTCCGGCTGACGGAGAGGTTCTGCTGCTAGGGACTGGGTTGACTGCGGTAGATCAAGTGCTGGGCTTGAAAGCGCAGGGCTTTCGAGGCACGGTTACGATGCTCTCCCGACGAGGGCAGCTCCCCGGAGTTCATTGCTCATCGTCAGCGTGGGCGGTCGAATGGGGAAAGGCCCTACCCACTACAGTGTCATCGGCGACTAGAGAAGTGCGAAAACAAATTTGCGTCGCGTCGCAATCTGACGTGGACTGGCGATCCGTGATTGATTCCCTCCGGCCATGGACGTCAGCCATCTGGAAAAAGTGGTCGCTCCAGGAAAAGCAGCGGTTTTTACGCCATGTGAGGCCATATTGGGAGGCTTCTCGACATCGGCTACCGCCGGCCACGAATCAGATGATTTTGGAATCGATCACTGCTGGAGCTTTGAGGGTGCTTGCAGGGCGGGTCATTGAGGTCATGCCGGAAGAGACGAAAGTCGATGTCACCATCCTTCTTCGAGGTGGCCACGAGAAGGCGAGATTATCCGCGGACCGAATTATTAACTGTACCGGTTCGGGGACATCCGATCGAGTCCAGGAACCCTTTATCGAGAAGCTTATTGAAACGGGCCTCGCCAGTTATGACCCTCTCAGGATCGGGATCGCCACGGATGACCACGGTCGCGTGATTGCGCCGTCCGGTGAATCGTCGGCGGACTTGTACGCACTCGGTCCCTTGAGGAAAGCAACGCTCTGGGAAACAACCGCAGTTCCTGAGATCCGCGAGCAAGCGCTGAAACTGGCCGAGCGAATCACCAGCCAGTTGTCGGAAAACTCAATGCGTCAAGCAAGTCCATTAGTCTGAGATGGCCGCCCTCATTTCGACACTATAACGGCGCGTCCGCCGTCAGCCGGCCGCAGCTTAGAGCAATCTGGCAGTGCTATGACGGAAGCTGGCACCCAGTGGCTGGCAGCGCTCAAACAGGCTCGACTTTCGTTTGTCACGTAAAAGACAAACTGTATCTGAAAGCGTATCGTATGTAAAGCGGTCAAGCAGAAGGGTCTGGAGGCTTCCCCGCTATTCGGCGGACAGCTCCTGTCTCCCGCGCACAAATTGTTAAAAGGAGGAACGCTAGTGAGAAGCGATACCGAGAATTACCCGATGACATATCTGATGTGCGTGCTTTACGCACTCGTCGTGATTGTTCTTGCGGCGGTTTTCCTGCTTTAGCGTTTTTGCTCATTCGCTCACGCGGGAAAGCCGAGCGTAGGCTCTCAACGAATTCCCTGACTGCTGGCGCTTGTGTACTCAGACGCCGGTCCATCGCATAGCGAGTGACCACCGCCAGTCGTAAATCTGCGCTTCTTGATGGGTCCGCGAACGCAGCTTGCAGCAGAGAACGTCTTGGATTGACGGTCGAATGCGATGAATGCAAAATTGAGAGAATATGTGGTTCTAGCCACCGCGGACGGAAGCCAGTTCGAATCGTTCGTCCCGTTTGTCGCGGCGGCGAAACGACTCCCGGTTTGATCGCGGACAAATGGTGAGGCATGAGCAGCTTGAATGGCAAAGTGGCAATCGTAACGGGCGCATCCAAGGGCATCGGTAGCGGGATTGCAACTGCGTTGGCCGCTGCCCGGGCTCGCGTGGCCGTGAACTACTCCTCGGATCGCAATGGGGCCGAACGGGTGGTTCAAGCAATTATCGATAGCGGAGGGAAGGCGATCGCGGTCGGAGCCGATGTGTCCAAGGCCCCAGATGTCGCGCGGCTTTTCAAAGAAGTGGATGCCGCCTTCGGAAGACTCGACGTCCTGGTCAACAACGCCGGAGTCTTCCGCTTCGCCAGGTTTGCGGAGATCACAGAAGAGAGTTTTCACCTCCACTACAACATCAATGTGCTCGGACCGATTCTCACGTCGCAGGAGGCGATCAAGCGGTTCGGCGCCGAGGGCGGGAGCATCATCAATCTGAGCTCAATCGTCGGCTCGAATCCCGTGCCTGGAGCTGTGCTTTATGCCTCCACGAAGGGGGCGATTGAAGCTCTGACCAAGGGTTTGGCGCTCGAACTGGCTCCGCGTAAGATCCGTGTCAACGCTATCGCGCCCGGACATACCGAAACCGAAGGCAACATCACTGCGGGGACCTTTGAAGGCGGGGCGGCCGCCGAGCTGGCCGCGAAGACACCGCTCGGCCGTATCGGCCGCGTAACGGATATCGCGCCCCTGGCAGTCTTCCTGGCATCGGACGAATCAGCTTGGATCACTGGAGAGGTCATTCGAGCTGCAGGCGGCCTCGTTGTAGCGACCTGAGCGCGCTGCCGTCGAGCTGTTGCAAGGGCTGATGCCCAAATAACGATCGCCTGTTTTCGCGATCGTGGCCAAGGTCCATAGCCCCTAAGAGACTAGATGGCATACTTTTCCATCCGCCGATAGAGGGCGCCGCGGCTGAGGCCCAGCGCCTCCGCCGCCTGGCTCACGTTGCCTTGGGCACGCGCCAGCGCCTTGCGGATGAGGATGCTCTCGACTGCCTCCAGGCTCATATCGTCAAGACTGGATGAGGTGGATGCGGAACGCGGCGGGGTCAGGTTGAGATCGCCGATGTCTACCTTTTCTGTGCGTGCCATCAGCACGGCGCGTTCGATGCAATGGTCCAACTCCCGGACATTGCCCGGCCATGCATATTGCATCATCATCTCCAGTGCGCGCGGTGCGAAGCCGGAGAGCAGACGCCGATAGCGTTTGCTCCAACGCGCAAGAAAATGGCCGGCCAGCAGCGGCACATCTTCGCGGCGCTCGCGCAGCGGCGGCAGGTGGATTTCCACGGTGTTGAGACGGAAGAGCAAATCCTGACGGAAGCGGCCCTCCTCGCTCTCCTTGTGCAGGTCTGCGTTGGTGGCGGAGAGCAGGCGCACGTCGACCTTGCGCGTTTTCGACGAGCCGACGCGCTCCAACTCGCCCGTCTCCAGCACGCGCAACAGCTTGGCCTGTTGTCGCAGCGGCACGTTGGCAATCTCATCCAGAAACAGCGTGCCGTGGTCGGCTAATTCGAAGCGGCCAATGCGGTCCGTGCGCGCATCGGTGAAGGCGCCCTTGACGTGGCCGAAGATCTCGCTCTCAAAGGTGCCTTCGGGAAGCGCGCCGGTGTTCACGGCAACCAGGGAGCGCTGTGCGCGCGGCGAGAGCATGTGCAGCGTCTGCGCGATGACTTCCTTACCCGTGCCATGTTCTCCGGTGATGAGCACGTTGGCGTCCGACGGGCCGATGCGCGCGATCATCTCCAGGACCGGCTGCATCGCGCGCGATTCGGCGATGAGCGTAGGCAGCCCATCGGCGCGGAGGAAGCGGTTCTCCGCCTCCAGCATGTCCGCCTGGCGCTGCACGCGATGCAGATCGAGTTGCGTGCGCAGTACGGTGAGCAGGCGCGCGTTGTCCCATGGCTTCTGGATGAAGTCCGCAGCACCGCGGCGCATCGCTTCGACGGCGAGCTCGACGCTGCTCCATGCGGTCATGACGATGATGGGCACGCGTAGACCATAGCTCTGGATCTCCGCCAGCAGGTCGATGCCCTCCGCGCCCGACGTGGTGTCGCGCGTGTAGTTCATGTCCATCAGGACCGCATCGTAGCTCTCACTGGCGAGACACTCGATGAGTTGGCGCGGCGACGCAGCACGATCGAGCCGGTAGCCCTCCGGGCGCAACAGTATCTCCAGCGCGTCGAGGATGGCGGGTTGGTCGTCTGCGATGAGCAGACGCTGCTGCTGGCCCTCCTGCTTGTGGGTGCCGTTTGCGGCGGAGCGTTGCCGTGCGCTGCTCATGCTGGTTGTCACTCTACTATGGCTGCGGTGTTGGGGGCCGGGATGTTGAAGGTGGCGTTGGCTCTTGCTGCTGCGGCGGCTGTGGCATTGCTGCTGGCGGCGGCTGCAGTGCGGACGGCGGTAGAGGTGAAACCGGCTTGTTCACCACTCCGGCGCGTGCCTCCTCGAGCGAGATGCCAAGTCTGGTCAGTGTCTGTCCGGTAGTCTGGTACAACTCAACGCGGTACTTCTCATAGGTGGTCTCGGCCGCGGCAAGAGCTGAGCTGGCGATGGCCAGATCGTGTTCGGCGGAGAGAGTCTGAAAGTTTGACCCCGCGCCCAGCTGCTGCTCCTGTCTCATGATGTCGAATGTGCGCTGCGCCAGATCGCGGGCTTTGCGCGCAGCTTCCACGCGGGCGCCTCCCTGTTCCAACGAGTAGGCCGCGTTGCGCACCTCGATGCGCAGATTTTTCTTCTGTTGCACAACTTGCAGCTGGGCCTGGCGGTACTCAAGCTCGGAGCGGAACTGGTCCGCGCGCGCCTGCCGGTTGCGCAGCGGGATGATGAGTTGCACCTCGGCAAGATAGTCAGGCGAGGTGTTGTTGAATGTGTTCTGCAGTGTGCCCCCGTACCCGAGAGGTGTGGTCACCACCGGGGCACCGCCCGGATAGTCCGGATTGGGGACTCCGCCAAGACCAAACCCAGCATAAAAACCCGTGACACTGACGGTTGGCAGCATGGCGTTGCGCACCGCCTTCCGCGAGATCTGATAATCGTCCTCGTTGATCTGCAGCAGGTTCACGTCGGGCCGGTCCTTCAGTGCCTCCTCGATCAGATCAGGCACCGATGGCACAGACTCCGGTTGAAAGGCTTCAAGAGAAGCGGTCGGAATGACGGGCATCTCTTCCAGAGTCTGATCAAGTTGCTTCGTCAACGCACTCTTGATGAAAGACTCCTGCAGTTGCAGCGTGGTCTTCGAGATGGTGAGGTCCTGCTGCCTTTGCGCCACCTCGGATTCTGCCTTCATCACGTCCATGGCCGGGACTGCCTTCAACTGCAGCTGCTTCCGTTCGTCATCCAGCGATTTTTCCGCAAACGCCAGTGAACGCTCTTTCACCTGTTCATCCAGGTATGCGCTCTCCAGATCCCAGTAGATATTCTCGATCTGGGTAGATGTTGCGATCACCTGCTGCTTGAACGCAATCTCGGAGATCTTGCGATTGTTCTTCGCGAGCCGCAGGTAACGAAGATTCGGCGAGAAGCCGAAGCCCGCGAGCAGTTGCTGCTGTATGAGGAACCGGTAGTTGGAATTGAGCGACGGATTCAGGGTCGAGAATGGGCTGTTAATGGTCTGGCGCTGGTTGTTGAAGTCGAATTCGACATAGGTGCCGGTAGGGAATGACTGTTGGTACGAGGCATTGGCAATGATTGTGTTGGTCTTCAGGGAGGCAGTGCCCGAGGTGACCTGATTCACCTGCGGCTGGGTCAGATGCTCCGTGCTGGCTGTACCAATGATGTGAGGATCGAAGCTCGGAATGAACGGACCCAGGCCGAAGGTGTTCTGCACCAGACCGCCGACGCCACCGCCGATCCCGCCGACACCGGAGGAACTCGCCACACTCGTTGCGGCGGCGCCACCCAGTGTGTTCTGTACCACGCTGGTATTCACGCCAAGGCTCTGGGCGCCGGCTGCAGTGCGCAACACGTCCATACTCGCAATGGGAAGGTTAAAGCGCGATACCGCCAGATCCAGGTTGTTCTCCAGCGCGAGGTCGATTGCATCGTCGAGCGAAAGATAGAGCTTGCCGTTGTGAATGCACTGGTCGAGCCGCACGGAATTGGCGAGGCTGGGCGCCGGCACGTTGATCGGCGTGTAGATGGAGAATGGATTGTGCGTCTGCGGCAGCTTGATATGAAAGCCCTGCTGCTGAGCATTCTGCGCAAAAAGTGGCGCGGTCTGTCCGAACATCAGCGAGCTCAGCGCAATTGCTGCGGTGGCAATCTGGCGAAGATTCATCGAGTGGTGGACTCCTGTGCGGCGTTGAGGCGCGGGTTGGCGCTGTCGCTTACCAGCCAGCCGTCGCGAACTTCGAGCAGTCGATTGCCATAGGCAGCGTTGGTCTCCGAGTGCGTGACCTGCAGGATGGTAGTGCCCTGCCGGTTGAGTTCTTTGAAGAGCTCCATGATTTCCTTGGCTTGCTCCGAGTGCAGGTTGCCGGTCGGCTCATCGGCCAGCAGCAGCGCGGGATTGTGGATGACCGCGCGCGCGACGCCGACGAGTTGCTGCTGGCCGCCGGAAAGCTGCGAGGGGAACAGGTCCTTCTTGCCGACGATATTGAAGCGGTCCAGCGTGTCCGCGACCAGCGCCTGGCGTTCTGCCCGCGGCATGTTTTTGTAACTCAGCGGCAGGTCGATGTTTTCGGCAACCGTGAGCTCGTCGAGCAGGTGATAGCTCTGAAAGACCATCCCCATGCTGCGCTTCGCCAGCTCTGCACGCTGCTTGCGCCCCATTGCATGTACCGGCTCGTCCTCGAAGTAGTATTCGCCGAGCCACTGGTCATCGAGCAGCGCGATCGCATTGAGCAGCGAGGACTTCCCTGCTCCCGACGGTCCCATCAGGGTGACAAATTCGCCGCGCTCGATCTTCAGGTCAATGCGGCGCAGCACCCACGTTTGACCGGCACCGGTCTTGTAACTGCGTTCCAGGTTGCGTATATCGATCATGTGTATTCCTTCCTCTATTCGTGGCGCAGCGCCTGCATTGGGTCGGTCTGCGCGGCGCGGCGCGCAGGCAGATAGCTGGCGGTAATGCAGGTGACAGCGAGGATCAGGGTGACCGCCTCAATCACAAGCACAATATTGTGGATGTCGATGCCGGTAAGCATGCTGGCAGCCACGCGGCTGAGGACGAGCGAAGCAGCGATGCCCAGCACGGCACCGGTAATCAACAACCTCACGGCGCGACCGAGCACCAGCCACAGCACGTCCTTGCGCTCGGCACCGAGCGCCAGCCGCACGCCAAAGTCGCGCAACTGCTGCGTCACCTGGTAAGCCAGCAAGCCATAGAGACCAGCGGCTGCAATGACCAGCGCCGCCAGGGCAAAGAGCGAGAGCAGGCGCGCTGCCAGCGTCTGGCTGCCCATGGTGTCATCGACCGTGGTCTGCATCGGTTCTGCGTGATTGACGCCTACGTCGGGGTTCAGGTCGTGAACGATGCGCGTGATCGTGGGAATCAACGATTCCGATTGCATCTGCGCGCGCACAACCAGATCGAGATGGAACGACACCAGAATCGGATACATATCGTCAGCCGGCGACATCTGGCTCAGGTTGAGCAGCAGCTCTGGTTTTACGGACTCGTTCATCCCCTGGCGCGCATCGGCGACCACGCCAACGATGGTTGCGTATTTGTGCGGCCCCGCTTCGCCCGCTTCCACCTGCATGCCGATGGGCGAGCGCGCGCCATCGATCTGCTGCGTGAATGCCTCGTTCACTACGGCTGCCAAAGGCGCGCCTGCGCTGTCGTCCTGATTGAACAGACGGCCCTGCTTCAGCGGCACGCCCATCGCACGGAAATAATCCGCCGTGGCCGCGCGCAGGTTCGCACTCTGTTCGTGACGTGGATCAGGCTTGGGCCGGCCGGCAAAATGAATCTGGTCAACAAAACTCCAGTTCGTACGCAGAGGACGTACGGTAGTGACGCCGGCAGCCGTCACGCCTGGAAGCTGGCGGATGCGATCGAGCATCGGCTCGATGAGAGCCGGGATGATGTTCTTCCCACTGGATTGTCCAGCAAACCAGTAGCTCTTCTGCGGCAGCATCAGCTCCGCCGTCACGACCTTCTCCGGATTAAAGCCCAGCGGGCGGCGCTGCATCTCGTAGAGTGTGTGCGCCATGACTCCGGCAGCAACCAGCAGCAGGAGCGAAAGGGCCACTTCCACGGTGACGATCGTGTCGCGCATCAGGCTTTGGCTCCGGCTGGTGCCGCTGCCTGCCGAGCCCTCACGCAAACCGCTCAGGATAGGAAGCCGCGCCGCCTGCAGTGCCGGAATGATGCCGAAGAGCAGCGCCGAAACACAGGACGCAAGCAGCGCATACACGCAGACAGTCGTGTCGATGTGGATCAACTCGCCGTTCTGAAATGTATTCGCCAGATAACTCCGCGAGATGCGAAGAGCTGCCGAGGTAATCCCCAGACCGATGGCTCCGCCCGCAAGACTCAGCAGCAGGCTTTCCACCAGAAACTGTCGCATCAATCGCGCGCTGCCTGCGCCCAGCGCCGCGCGCACCGCAATCTCGCGCCTGCGGCCTTGCGTGCGGGTTAGCAGCAGCCCGGCCACGTTGATCGTGGCCAGCAGCCAGACGGCCAGTATCAGACCGTTCAGCGTCACCAATCCCGGGCGCACGTTGCGGGTGAGAGAGCGTGCGTAATCTTCGACGATGACGCGGTTGTCGCGCTCCTTGCCCGCATAGGCGCGGAGGTTCTGCTGCTTGATCCCGGCCAGCTCGTGCATCGCATCTTCGAGCGTGCTGCCGGCACGCAGACGCCCGAGTACGGTGAGCATGCCCGATCCGCGGTCCTGCAGATTCTTATCGGTGACGTCGAGCGGCGAAAACAGAAAATCGCTGCTGCCCTGAAAGCGGAAGCTCTCCGGCATGACACCTATGACGGTATGCGGCGTGCCATTCAGCGTGACCACCCGGCCAACGATCTTCGGGTCGCTGCCGAAGAGCGTGTGCCATGCCTCTGAACCAAGAACGACGACGTGAGTTCGGCCGCCGGCGTTCTCATCTGCAGCGAAGCCGCGGCCCATCGCCGGCTGAACGCCCAGCAGGTTGAGAAAATTGGTGCTGGTGATCAGTTGCGACTCGGAGCGGGGCCGCGCAATGCCTCCAACGATCGGCATATTGAAGGTGTAGTAGGCAACCGACTGCAGCGTGTGGCTGCGTGTCTGCCAGTCCTCGGCATCCGGTAGCGGGATACCACCGCCACCGCTCGCCGCATCCTTGTCATAGGAAGCTTCGGTGATGGTCACCAATTGCGACGGATGTACGAACGGTAGTGGACGCAGCAGCACCTGGTCCACCACGGAAAACATTGTGGTGGTGGCGCCGATGCCCAGCGCCAGCGTGAGCACAGCAGCAGCGGCAAAGCCAGGGCTGCGCCGCAACTGACGCCATGCATAGCGGAGATCGTTGCCGAGTTCCATTTCCCTTCCTCTCTACTCCGACCGCAGGGCCTGCATAGGTTCAATCGAAGCGGCACGCCGCGCCGGCAACAGAGCAGCCGCCGCTGCGCTGAGCGAGAGCAGCAGCACCGCGACCGTCACTACCGGCAGATCGAACGATCCCACGCCGAAGAGCCGGTCTGCGAGCAAGCGCCCCGCCAGATAGGCGAGCGGGATTCCAACCACCAGCCCGATACCGCACGACAACAGCGACTGCAGTAGCACCTCGCGCAGAATGCGTAGACGGCTGGCGCCGAGCGCCATCCGTATGCCGATTTCGCCGGTGCGCCGCTGGACGGAATACGCCGTCACACCGTAGATCCCAATAGCCGCCAGCACCAGCGCGATGAACGCGAAGAGCCCGCACAGGCGCGACATCAGCTCGTCCTCGATGAACCCGTAACTCTGCAGCTCCTTAAATGTGTAATAGGAGGTGATCGGCAGGTTGGCATCGACATCGCGCAGGGCCTTGCGTATCGCCGCTTCCGCTGAAGGACGATCGCTGCCGTTGAGTTCCAGGATGATGTTGCCGGCGAAGTGCGACTGTGCCTCCCACCCCTGACGCGACGGATTGAAGACCTGCGTCGTCTGCCGGAAGGGCAGGAAGTAGAGCGGCGGCACCGGCTCATTCGGGAAGCGGTACTTGACATCGCGCACCACACCGATGATCTCGAATTGCGAGCGCAGCTCCGGATCAATCCCGAAGTGCTGACCGAGGGCGTTGCCCTTCAGAAAACGGCGCGCGAATCCTTCACTCACGATCGCGACTTTGCGCGATTGCGCATCGTCCGCATCGGTGAAGACGCGGCCCTCGCGCAGTTTGGCGCCGATGGCATCAAAGTATTCCGGATTGACCCGGTTCCATACTCCCAGGCCCCATATGCTGTCGATGGAGGGGTTGGGCTGGCCAGGAAAATAGGTGTACGTTTGGCGGCTCTCTCCTGACATTGGCGCATACGAGGCAATGCCGACACGCTTCGCGCCGGGAATGGCCATCAGCCCTTCCGTGAGGCGCTGATAGAGCAAATTCGTCTGCGCGCTGCGATAGCCCGCCAGCGCCGGGTCAATGCCGATCACGTAGCGGTCTTTCGTCTGAAAGCCGAAATCCTGCTGCTGCGTTTTGCTGAGACTGCGCATCAGCAGGCCCGCAGCACACAACAGAACCACGGAGAGCGCCGCCTGCAGGATGACCAGAGCGCGCTGCGAAGCCGTGCCGCTGGAGCGCGTGGTGCGTGTGGCTGCACGCAGCACGCTGGCCAGGTTATTTCTGGTTGAGATCCACGCCGGACCGGCACCGAACAGGACTGCGGTAACCACGGCTGTGACAAATGCAAAGCCCAGCATAGCGGGCGAAGGCCGCGCGGTGATGGGCACGAAATCGATTCCGCGGAAGGCCAGCGCCACCACCGAGTTGGAGAGCGCATACGCCACCCCGATGGCTCCCACGCAGCCGAGCAGGGCCAGCACGATACTCGACACGATCGCCTGCTGCAGCAATTGTCGGCGGCTGGCCCCCAGTGCCATCCGCACCGAGGTTTGCTGGCTGTGAGCCAATGCGCGTACCAACAGCAGGTTGGCTACGTTCGCGCAAACGATCAGCATCACGAAAGCGGCTGCGGCCATCAACAGCTTGAGCGACTCGCTGTAGTACAGCCCGATGATGTTGATGCCGGGCTCGGCCGAGGCGATTTCCGTATGCTGGCGGTCAATCGCCGACCGTTCGTCCGGCTGCATCTCTGCGCTGCGGCTGTGCAGCCACTGCTTTAATTCGGTATTCAGTTGCGCGTCGATCTGCGCGTGCTCGGCGCCGGGTGCAATGCGTCCGATGATGTCCAGCCAGTAGCGGTCCGGGCGAGGCCCCAGCGACCCCTCGTGAACGAAATTTTCTTCCTGGTGCAACGGGATCCACAGCTCCGGCATGTCCGCGTAGATTGTCTCCCCGAGGAATTCCGGCGCCGTCACCCCGACGATGGTGACGGCTGTGCCGTTCATCAGCAGCGTTTCGCCGATGATGTGCGGATCGCGACCGAAGCGCCGCTGCCACATGCGATCGCTGATCACCGTAACCGGTGATGCGCCGCGCCGATCGTCGGCAGGCGTCAGACCGCGGCCCATGGCAACCGGAGCTTCCAGCACGCTAAAGTAGTTGCCGGAGACCAGCTTGCCGAGCAGCGCCACCGCGGCCTGCGGATCGCCCTGTCGATGGACCAGCAGCGGCGTCTGCCCGGATTGAAACGCAGCGAGCGTGCCCTGGAAACCTTGCGTGTGATCGCGCAGGGTTTCATAGAGCTCGTTGGAGAACATGCTCCAGTCGCCCAGCAACTCGCTGGCCGCGCAGCAGGTGCTGTCGCGCCCTACCTTATACAGTTCAGCGGGCCGCCTCACCGGCAGCGGCTTCAGCATGGTGATGTAGATCAGGCTGAAGATGGCGGTGGTAGCGCCGATGCCCAGCGCAAGCGTGAGCACAGCCGTGATGGTGAAGCCTGGACTGCGGTGCAGTTGACGAAATGCGTAACGGATATCTTTGCCCAGATGCATCGTGTCACTCCGTCCGCAACGCTACCACGGGTTCGGTGGAGGCCGCGCGCCGGGCCGGAATCAGCGCCGCCAGCGCGGCGGCCGCCACCAGGACACATGCAGCGACCCCATAGCTCGCCGGGTCCAGCGCAGGGACGCCCACCAGGAAACGGCTCAGCACGCGCGACGCTTCGAGGCTCACCAGCACACCCAGGCCGATACCCAGAAGACTGCCCTTTGCGGCGCTCGTCATCACCTCGCGTGCCACTACCGCACGGTCAGCGCCCAATGCCATGCGGATGCCGATCTCGCGCACCTGCTGCGCCACCGTGTAGCTGGTAACGCTGTACATGCCGACGGCTGCAAGCAGCAGGGCGAGTGCCGCGAACGCTGTGAGGAGCTCACCACGCAACTGCTGGGGTTCCGTGGCCGCCGCGAGCGCATCGTCCATGGTGGTGAACTTGATCGCGATGGTCGCGTCGGCGGCGAGCACACGCTGCCGCACCGCGGGAATCAATGTCGCAGGCGCGGTTGCGGTACGCAGCACGATCTGGACTTCGTTCGCTAGGTACGGATGCTGCGCGAGCGGCATGTATATGGTCGGCACCGGCTCGTCGGCGGGAGAATCCTGCCGTACATCCCCGACGACACCGACGATGGTCGCTCCCCGCATGGAATCCTCATCCCAGCCGCAGATGATCCGTTGTCCCAACGGATCGCTGCCGCCAAAGGTCTGACGTGCCAGGGATGCGCTGATGATGGCCACGGGCTGCGATCCGTATGTATCCGATGCTGTGACGTCTCTTCCCCGCATCAGCGGGATGCGCATGTCGCTGAAGTATCCAGGACCCGCAAGGCTGAAGTTCGCATGCGGCAGGCCAGCCTGGCCAAACGCCTGACCCTTGCTGGAAACCGCGTAATCGCCATTCGATCCGTATTGGCCTGCGGGTAGTCCCATGGTTTGCGCGGCAGATACCACGCCGGGCAGCTCGCGCATTTGGGCGGTCAACTGTGCGAGCTCGACAACCCGCTTCTGCATCTCTGCCAGCCCACGCGCCGGAGCGTGCGCATAGACCACCAGCCGGTTCTCCGACGCGAAGCCAAGGGGCGTCTCGTGGATGTGCTGGAGCGTGCGGAGCAAGAGGCCGGAGGTGGTTACGAGCAGGAAGCTCAGCGCGATCTCGAGCACGAGCAGTCCGCGCCGCCACAGCACGGTGCCGCGATCTGTGCTGCTCGAACGCGTGCCACGGCTCAGCGCTGCCGCCGGATCGCGGCGCGCCGCCCACCAGCACGGCAACGCGGCGCTGAGCACGGTGACAATTGCAGCCAGCAGCATGCAAAAGCCCAACAGGCGCAGGTCCGGTGCGGCGCTCATGCTGCGCGGAAGTTGCGACGACAAAAGGTGCATCAACAGCCTGGTCGTTGGAATGGAGAGCAGCAGACCGGCGGCACCGCCGATGAACGAGACGAGTCCAGCCTCCAGAAGCACCGAGCTGACGATGCGGGCACGCGGGGCGCCCAGTGCACTGCGAACCGCCAGGGCCTGCCCTTGCGCGGAGATGCGTACCAACTGCAGATGTGCGACATTCGCACAGGCGATCAGCAGCAGCACGCCGACGGCGGCAAGCCACAGCCACAGTGACGTGCGCACACCGCCGGTGAGCGCATCGCGCAGCGGCACAGCGCGCAGCTCAACGTGCGCCTGGTCCACCGGAAACTGTTTTGCGAGGCGAGTGGAGAGCGCATTCAGCCGCAGTTGCGCCTGCTGGAGGTCAAGCCCGTCATCGAGCCGCGCCACCGCGTGATAGTTGTAGGAGTTGCGGTTCACGTTGTCCGGCGTAGCAGAGGCGCCGAGCCAGATGCTGGTCTTCTGTGGAAAGTCGAAGCCGCGCGGCATCACGCCGATCACCTGATAGGACTCGCTCTCCATGCTGACCAGCTTGCCCACTGCGGCGCTTACGCCGCCCAGTTCGGCATCGGCAAAGGCTTCGCTCACCAGCGCCTGATGCGACGCATCCCCAGGCCGGAAGAGTGCGCCACGCTCCGGATGGACTCGGAAAACATCCGGGAACCCGGGACTCACCATCGCGATCTGGGTAAACGTGGCATGGTCCGGTAGCTGCACGCCCATCTCGCCGCCCTGGTAAAAGGCGATGGAGGCGAAAGCCGGATCATTGCGCATGTCCTGGTAGTCGCCGCCCGTCACGCGCGGGTGCAGGCGTTGGCTGTCCGTAAAGAAGGTTTGGAGCGCGACGATGCGGTCCGGCTCGCGATATGGCAATTGCGTGAGCAGCATCTGCTCCACCACGCTAAAGACTGCCGTAGTGGCGCCGATGCCGAGCGCCAGCGTGAGAATCGCCGTGAACGCAAATTC
>DATBCB010000179.1:0-6586 GCA_036270675.1 Acidobacteriaceae bacterium
CACATCCTCGGAGAATCGCTCCCGCACCCACTCCGTGCGCTCCAGCCGATCCAAACCGGCCGCCGCCAGCACCGCCGCGTCCACCTGCCCCTCGCGTAGCTTGCGCAGCCGCGTGTCCACATTCCCGCGAAATTCTACGTAATCCAGCCGCGGCCAGCGCGCGCGCAGCTGCGACTGGCGCCGCAGGCTGCTCGTGCCCACGCGCGCACCTGCAGGCAGCGCATCCATGCCCTGGTATTGGATGGAGACAAATACATCCCGCGGATCGACCCGTTCTGTCACCGCTGCGATCACAAATCGCGCATCCAGCTCGGTCGGCAGATCCTTCAGACTATGGACAGCCAGATCGATCGCGCCGTCCGCCAGCGCCTCCTCGATCTCTTTCGTGAACATGCCCTTCGATCCGACCCGCGCAAAGGGCACCGCCTGCAGCCGGTCACCCGTGGTCGTAATGGTCACGATCGCGACCTCATGCTCTTGCGCCCGCAACAAAGCTGCGATGTGGTTTGCCTGCCAGAGCGCAAGCTGCGAGCCACGCGAGCCGATGCGGATCAACGCCTGGTCGCCTCGAAGGCTTCTCGCTTGGCCGTTTCGGCGACGGTTTCCCCCTTAGCTTCTTTCGCCGCGCCAACATCATTCTGCTGAGCAGCGGCGCCGACCGGCGAACTCAATCCGCCGCCCTGCGAGGAGAGCCCGAAGATCTGCTGCACCGCCTCCACCACCCTCAGATCGCCGTTACGTGCCGCGGTTTTCATCGCCTGCAGCGGCTGATGCAGCACCTTATTGATCAGGCCGCGCGTCAATGCCTCCACCGCACCACGCTGCTCCTCGGAGAGCGACTGCAGCTTGGACTGCATCCGGCGTAGCTCCGCCTGCCGCAGCTCTTCCATCGACTGCTGCAGCGACACGATCGCCGGCACCGCACTCAGCGTCTGCTGTCCATTGGCAAAGCGCTCCACCTCCGCCTGCACAATCGACTCGGCCTGCATCGCTTCCTTGCTGCGCTCGCTCATGTGTGACGCCGCCACTGACTGCAGGTCGTCGATGTCATACACGAATGCGCCTTCGAGGCGATTCACCTCCGGCGCCACATCGCGCGGCACCGCAATGTCGATGTAAAACATCGGCCGGTTGCGCCGTCGATGCAAGAATTGCTGCACATGCTCACGCCGGAAGATCGGCTGCGCGGCGCCGGTCGATGTGATCAGAATGTCCGCCTGATCGGCCACCGCATGCAGGTCCTCAAAGTGCACGGCACGGCCGGCGAAGGTTTGCGCCAATCCTGCGGCTCGATCGAAGGTTCGGTTGGCGATGAGGATCGAATGCGCGCCCTGCTGGATCAGATGCCGAGCCGCCAGCTCGCTCATCTTTCCCGCGCCCACCAGCAGCACCGTTTTGCCGTCGAGCGAGCCAAAAATCTTCTTCGCCAGGTCGACCGCGACCGACGCAATCGACACCGAGGCGCTGCCGATCTGCGTCTCCGTCCGTACGCGCTTCGCAACGGTGAACGTCGTCTGCAGCAAACGTTCGAGCGAACTCTGGACCGCACCCACGGAGCGCGCCGCGGTGTAGGCCTCCTTCACCTGCCCCAGGATCTGCGGCTCGCCCAGCACCATCGAATCCAGACTCGAAGCCACGCGGAACAGATGCCGCACCGCATCCGCGCCCTCGTATTCGTACAGGTGCGGCCGCAGCACATCCGCCTCCAGCGCGAAGTAGCGATGGAGAAAATCCATTACGTCCGGAGCCGTCCGCTCGTAGCTCGTCACCACCTCAACACGATTGCAGGTCGAGACGATCATGCCCTCGCTCACGCCCGGCGTGCCCAGGAGCGCGCGCGTCACATCGCCCAGCGACTCCGGCGCAATCGCCAGCCGCTCCCGCACCTCAATCGGCGCGGTGCGATGGTTCACTCCCAGCAGACGGATGGTCATGGGACGGGAAACCTGTGCACGGAGCTGAAGGTATTGGCCGCCCAGACGCTGAGCACGACGAGAAAGACCACGCTCGATAGATAAATTGCACGCCGCCCACGCAGACCTGTGCTGCGGCGCACCAGCAGCATCAGCACATACAGCCCCCACATGCCGAACGAGAGCAACACTTTCGGATCGAGGAAGTACGCTGCGCCGACACTTTGCTGCGCAATCAGCGAGCCCGCCAGCAAACCCAGCGTCATGCATGGAAAACCGATCAGCAGGCTGAGATAGGCGATGCGGTCCATCGTCTCCAGCGGCGGCAGCCACGCCAGAAAACCGACCCCTTCCTTGCGCTTCAGCCGCCGCTCCTGCACCAGATAGAGCACGCTCGCAATGAGGCTGAACAGCAGTGCCGTATACGCCGCCAGTAGCGCGCTGATGTGCAGCACCAGCCAGCCGGAGCGCATCTCCGGGGTCACGAACCCTCCGCTGTTGGCACCCATCGCCGGCGCCAGCATCACCATCAGCGCCAGGGGCAGCGCGAAGATGCCGAAGGCCGCCGCACGATAGCTCGCGTACACCAGTAGATAGGCGACCACGATCAGCAGTGCCAGCGTCGCCTGCACCTCTACCCAGCCCAGCGGAACCAGATGATGAGCCGCCACCATCAGCTCCACCACCGCCACCAGGTGAAAGAAGAAACCGGCTACGGCAGCCGGCAGTGACACGCGTTGCCACCGCGGTCGCCCGTAGAGCACGGCCGGGAAGGCCGTGGCGCCGGCAACCGCGTAAAGAACAGCCGCGACTCGCAACCAGAGCAAGGACATAATGCGGGAGACAACCCCTCAGTATACCGGCGCAGGGGCGCGGCGGTCCGCTTCAATGGCAGGTTGCCACAGGCCCCTCTGGTGGTATCGGCGGCCTATTCAGGCTGCATCGAAGTGCTACTTCGGGCGCTATTCCGGCTCTATGGAAGGAATCAGCGGCGACATCGGAATGACCTGCGTCTTCAGCGAGCCTGCGCTTTCCAACTCCGCTTTGGTCAATCGGCCGCGATCATCGAAGCGCAGCCGCCAGTTGCCAGTACGCTCCGCGGAGATATCGCTGAAGTCGACCTCTGCATCCTTGCCGGGATCGATCATGATGATCGGCGTGCTGCCGTTGCGCTTCACCAGCGCCTCGGACGCTTCCACGCTGTCCCTCGGCTCCGCGACCCTGGGCAGATGCCCGGTGAGCGCGACGAAGCACATGCCGAGGTTGAGCCAGTGCGACTGCGGCCCCAGCGCATGCTCGCCACGGTCGGTCGCCGTCATCCGGTTGAACGCCTCATATGCCGTGCTCTTCTCCCAGGCCGCATGGAACGGTAGCAGGCCATGCGCATACTCAGTCACCACCTGGACCTTGTCGCCATTCGCGGGCACCACCGCAACAAAATGCGAAGGCCCATGCTCCACGCTGTCGTTCTGGAAGCTCAGCATCATGTGATCGGGCAGCGAGCGGCAGACGACCTGCTGATATGTCCAGTGGCTGTCGCTGATATCAAAACCATAGAATGAGGCCGCGCTGCTCACGTCCACTTCCCGTTGTTGCAGTAGCGCGCGATCGGCGGCGCTCATCTCGACGGCATCCAGCACCGGCAGGGTCGAGCTGTGCGCCGTGAGCGCGGCAACCTTCTCTTCTTCCGCGGGCGGCGGCGGGCCATTACGGTGCCGATGGAGCTGCGCCGCAACCGGCAGCACGCATGCGCAGCACAGCGCGGCCACCGCGCCTCGAAACCACCTCGCGCGCATGCGGTGATAGAGCATAGCAAGGTCAATCTACCATGCGCCACAGTGGTTCCAGGTAGCACAAAAGAGGAAGGGCGGCCACCTGGATGGCCGCCCTTCCGGTACATCGCACTGCATTCTTGCTTTACTTGGTGGCACGCCGGTGTGCGGGTGTATGCCGTGTCGACTTCTCGGGCGCGGGAGGTGTGCCGTTGATCAGCGTGATCATCTTCGGATTCTGTGAGTACGAATCGAAGGTGGCGTCGTAATTCACCATGGTTCCAATGGCCGGTGGCGTGGTCAGTGGCTTCTTCATCTTGACCGTGAAGTCAGCCGTGTTCGAGGCCTTGGCGTCGTCGGTCACCGCAAGCTGCACGGAGTCCGGCGTCGCCGAGACCACCTTGCCCGGGATCTCGTAAGTCTGCCCCTTCATCGTGTCCCACATTTTCTCCGCATCCTCCGGCTTGCCGTTGAAGAGGATGAACTCCTTGTCATTCAGGTTCAGCGTCTTCAGATCCGGAGTCGAGGCCACAACCTTGGCAGCCTGATCGGCTGGCGACGGCGGGGGCGGCGCAGGCGTTGGGTTGTAGCTGTCCGGCGGAAGCACTGACTGCGTTACCAGCGACTTCACCTGGTCAAAGCCGTCCATACTACCGTGGTACTTGTTGTAGTAATACTCGGCTGCCTTCTCGATCTGATCCTTCGCTGCCGGCGGAGCATAAGCAGCGGCGCGCGTCAGAAACCAGACAGCATTCTTCAGGTCCGGCGGAGTTTGCTGCGCGTACGCCTGTCCCAACAGATAGGTGTCGTTGAGCTGCGGACCTGTCTGCGTCTGTGCCGGAGGCACGGCGGCCAACTCCTTCTTGAAGGCGTCTTCCGCCCCCGGATAGTCCTTCTTCAGTTGATCATCCATAGCGATGGCGCTGTAGAAGATCGGCGCAGTCGCCGCCTTCAGCTTCTGGAAGTCGGCGTCCGACATATTCGCCGGCTTCGGAGCTGCGAGACCCTTCTGTGCGTTGGCGGCGGCTTCGTCCAACAGTGGCTGCTGCTCGGCAGGCGTCGACTTCTGTGCTGCCTGCGCTTTCTTGATGTAGACCGTGATGGCCAGGGCGCGCAGGTTGTTCGGGTCGACCTGGAGCAGCCGGTTGGCCGCATCCACTGTCTTGTCCATGTTGTTCTGTGCCTGGTAGGCAGCCATCAGCTGCTCCAGCATCTCTTCCTTCACCACCGAATTCGGATATTTGGTAAGAAACGCTTCAATTGCGGAAGCCTTCGCCGCAGGCGAGGACTGGCTGATCGCGTTCGAGTAGTCGTTGTACTCGGCGGGATCTTTAATGGTGATCTGCTGCGCACCGCCGCCCGAAGCCGCGGCCTGGGCCAGGGCAATGGGGGTAGCGCACAGCATACTGGTAGCGATTGCCAGCAGCGAAGCTAAGGCGACCTTCTTCATTCAACGCTCCTAAGAGAAGTGCAGCGATTTACATCCTGAAATTTCCGTACCTGCAGTCTTCACATCCAGGGCACTCCCGAATACCCGCCCGGCTGCGGGCGGCGCGGCAATCGATTTGTCCCGGAAAAAGAAACGGCGCGGCAATGTGGCTGGATTATAAGAACCAGCCTTCTCCCATGCAAGCGGGACACATGTAGGGCGGCCTGCAACTCCACAATTTTAGGCGTAAAGATGCGAATGTGCGCTGCCGCGTTGACTCGACGACGGGAAATGACGTTCCCCGGACATTCTCTACTGTGGGACGAAGCTACACGGCCCCCGGAAGCATCATGAGTGATATATGCCCGATAGCCAACGCCCCACGCCGCTCCGAATAACGTCACCACAGAACTCCGCTTCCACGGCTTCATCCCCACTCGCCGGCAGCACTGCCCTCGTCACCGGAGCATCGCGCGGCATCGGACGGGCCACCGCGCTCGGGCTGGCCCAACTCGGCGCACGCCTCCTGCTCGTCGCGCGAGACCCGGCGGCGCTCCAGGCCGTTCACGAAGAGATCGCGAAGGTCGTCGAGCAAGACGCTGCAGGAGAGATCTATCCCTGCGATCTCACTTCCACGTCCGAGATCGCTGCCCTCGGCTCGCGCATCGACGCGGCAGGCGGCTGCGACATCCTCGTCAACGCGGCCGGCATCGGCAAACTCGGCACGCCAGTCCACGAAATGTCCGTCGAGGATTTTGACGCGGTGCTCGCGACCAACCTGCGCGCACCGTTCCTGCTCATGCGCGCCATCGCCCCCGGTATGATCCGGCAGCGCGGCGGCCACATCGTCAACATTTCGTCCCTCGCTGGACAGGGGACGCTGGCCAACGGCGCAGCCTACGCCGCTTCCAAATCAGCGCTCAATGCACTTACGTATTCGGCGGCCGAGGAGCTGCGCGCCTACAATATTCGCGTCTCGGTCGTCGCGCCCGGCTCCGTAAACACCAGCTTCGGCCGCGGGGGCAAAGACTCAGCCAAGATGCTCCAGCCCGAAGACGTCGCCAACATCGTCGCCATGCTGGTCACACAACCGCCGCAATCCTTTATCAGCGAAGTCCGGATGCGCCCCACCCAGAAGCCTTGAGTCTGCACCGCATTGCACCGTTCCCGGGTCACCCTAACTTTCGTTTTCGGACCGAAGTGCACCCCCAACCCAAGCCATCGCAATTCCGCCCACCTTATCCACAATAGGTAGGGGTATCTGTGTTGAATCGCCGCGCCTCCCCGGCTACCATTCTTGCCAAGACTGTGTTCGAGTGGAGTAGGGTCCCGCGCGGGCTCCGCTCCGCTCCCAAGGGTGTACCGATGCTCAAGCTCAAGAAGATCCAGATCCTCGGCTTCAAGTCCTTCTGCGACCGCACCGAGCTTACCCTGCCCGGCCAGGGCATGGCCGCCGTCGTCGGTCCCAACGG